>DHFP01000068.1 GCA_002402315.1 Clostridiales bacterium UBA4821 | reverse complement strand
CTCCTTTCTTTAGTTGCATGAACAACGATAGCATTTCTTCTTAACGTCGGCTACGTTAACTACTACGAATATACATCACGAGTTTTGAGTGTAGTCCACGTTAAATATCCCTACGTCGACTACGTTAACTACTATGATTTTTAATCACGAGTTTTCTTGATTTTATTCATAGCTTAAAGCCTCTATTGGGCTTAATTCTGCTGCCTTGGCAGCAGGGTAATACCCGAAAAATGTCCCCGTAGCTGCTGAGAATATAAATGCCAGCTCAATCCCCAGTGCCGATGGTATTGTCTCCATGTCTATGTATTTTGTTAACGGAACAATCGCACTTCCAAGCATTATACCCATTAATCCTCCAACCAGACTAACAAGTACCGCTTCAAGCAGAAAATGAAGCAAAATATCCTTTTTCTTTGCTCCTATAGCTTTTAAAATTCCAATTTCTCTTGTTCTTTCTTTTACTGAAACAAATAGAACATTCATAATTCCTATACCGCCCACTATCAACACAATGGTTGCAACTGATATAAGCAGTATAGACATTGTTCGTGCAGTATCCTGTGCGGCAGCCAGCCTGCTCCCTTGATCCCTTACAACAAAATCATCTGTATTTTTGATTCTATGTGCCTGATTTACCACATCGGATATTTCTTGAGTAGCTGACTTAACATATTTATTGTCTGACACCAGTGCAATTATTCTGGGTTTCACATCTTTGCCAAGTATATATTTCTCAGCAACCGTATACGGTACCAATACGCTTTCATCCATGTTTAACCCCTGCATGGAATCACCAAGTCTTTGCAGTACTCCAATAACCTCATACTTTCTTTTGTTAACAATAATTAGCTTTCCAACTGCATCATCTTTCTCCTCTCCGAATAGTATCTCTGCCAAATCATAACCAATAACAGCAGCCTTTCTTCTTTGTTCATCATCTTCATTATTTATAAAAATTCCTTTTTTCAGATTTAAGTTGTTTAATTCCTTGAAACCTTCCATTACCCCGACAACAGAAGCCTGATAAGATGTATCATAATATCCTGCTTGCACTTTACCGGATATGCTTATGCTTGCCTCCTTGACAGAGCTTACTTTTTCAAGTATGGCTTCAACATCCTTTGAGTTTAGCACTTGTCCTCCGGTTTGAACAGGATTTGACATAATATAAAGTGTTCCTACATTTAGCCTTGCAAATTGTTCTTCAACAGATTTTTGTCCCCCCTTTCCTACTGCAACAACCAGCAGTATAGTTGCAGAACCAACTATTATTCCAAGCATGGTAAGGAAGGCTCTGAATTTATTGGCCCATATGTTTATAAATACATTCCTAAATATTTCAATCAAGCTCATATAATCACCTTTGAATTATTTATTTCTTCCTTACTATAACTTTATCTCCCTGATTTAACCCTTCAAGCACTTCTACATCTTTCCCGTCTGTAAAACCTGTTCTTACTGTAATAACTTCTATTTGACCATTATTATTTTTTCTCTCAACCACTTGTTTGCCGTCTATTCTTCTTACTGCTTGATTCGGGATTATCAAGACATCTTTCTTTTGTTTTTCTATAAAATTAACCGAACAGCTCATACCGCTTTGTATTTTTTCTGTATTTCCTGTAATACGTATGTCTACCTCATAGGCTACCAAACCGCTTGAGTCAGTAACCGGTATAGGATTAATTTTTTCAACCTTCCCCTTGAGAAGTTCATCCTTCATAGCTTCAAAAGACACTTCAGCCTCTTGACCGATTACTACATTACCAACATCCAATTCCTGCACCTGAGCGGTAACGAAGAATCCTTCAGAATCGGTTAAAATCGCAAAGTCATTTGAGCTTTGCACATTTTCGCCAACTTTTGATGATATATAAACCACCTTTCCATCAACCGGTGCCTTTAAAACAGTATCATTAAGACTATTTTCTGCCGTTTGGAGTGCAGCATAATTTTCCTTTATGGCCGCCTGATCAATGCTTATGTCCTTTGAACCGGATAAAGTATTGTCATAAGTTTGCTTTGCAAATTCGTATGCCTTTTGTGCATTTTCATATGCTATCCTTTTTAGTTCAATTTCCTGTAATGAATAAGCATCTTCCAACTGTTTCATTGGCTTATACTGCACCTCAATATTATCAAGCTGTGCCTTTGCATTATCCAGCTTATTTTTATCAGTTATTATCTGGAGTTCATATTGATTTTTGGTTTTCTCAAGCTTTGCAAGAGATTCTTCATATTTGGCCTTCGCATTTTCAAATTGGAGTATGTACTTAGACTTGTCAAGTTCTGCAATTGTATCTCCTTTTTTCACTTTGCTGCCTTCGACCGCATAAATCTTTGAGAGAACTCCGTTCACAGGAAATCTGAGTTTGACGGTTGAAATGTCGGATCTACCGTCGGCAGACCAGCTTAGTGTTAAATTTCCTCTCTTAACTGTATACTCTTTTATTTCTTCTGTTGTATTCGAGGCGTTCTTGGATGCTGCAAAGTACTTCCATGCTCCAAAACTGCCAATGGATACGATTATGAGAATAATAAGAACTCTGATTATTTTTTTATGCATCTGAATTCCTCCATTAGTTACTTGTTTAGAATGAAATTCACTCAACCAAACTACTGAAATAAGTATACAAGGTTGGAATAAGTAATTTGTGACAATTCTGTGGCATTTATCTAAAAGATTTGTGAAATTTGTTAGGTAGGAATGGTGAAGAGTAAGCCAGATATGTGACCCTTTACTCAATCATTCCGGCCTTTTCATAAATGAGTTCCTTCTCTTGAGAAGTAATGGTCTTTTCAATAATATAAGCAATTAGTACAATTAAGGGCATGTCAATAATGAATCTTGTAAACATAAACTTCCACCCCATAGAAGACGCTTCAAACAACAGCATAGGTATTTTAGTTGTAGACCATGCTCCAATGAAGATAAGTATGTTAGAAAATTTACTACCCTTCTTCAACAACACTCCAGCAATGGGAAAAGCTGCATATAATGGTCCGGCAGCAGCAGAACCTAGTAAAAAGGCAATTGTTACGCCTAAGAATCCTGATTTTTCTCCCATAAGCTTTATCATGGTTTCCCTTTGCACCCAAACATCAAGTAACCCAAGTAAAATGAAAATAGGTGGGATAACCATTAGCATCTCGATTAGGTTGTCTCCTGATATTTTAAAGGATTTTACTCCTATACCCGGATTCAGAAATAATAAGCCAAGGTTGATGGCTGCTATGATTAAGAATACCCTATATCTCTTCAATGTTTTCTTCATTTCAACACCACTCCTATTACAATTGCCACAACAAACGAAAAAACAAAGGCCAGAGAGTTTCTAAGGATTGTGGCCTTCCGGCCAAAGTATTTCATTTCAACAGGAATGGTAACAATTCCAACCATCATCAGGGTTGATATGAATACAGCAATCTGCATAAAGCCTGCTCCGCTTTTCAGTAAAGCTGCAGCCAATGGAAACGCGACAAAACCAGGTATTAAAGTAATCGAGCCAATAACCGAAGCCGCTATCATTCCAATCCATCCTGACTGCTGACCTATTAATTTTGATATTGTCTGAGGGCTTAATATTGAAAGCATAATCCCAATGATAAGGATAATCGCAAGAAACTGCGGCAATATATTTTCAAGTGATTTCCACGCTTTTTTAAATGCCATTACAGTTTTCTTCTTATCTTTTGTAAAAGAAACTGCAAGTAACCCTATTGTTAAAACATATAATGAAGCTGTAAACAAGACAATCCTCCTTTATGGCAGCTTAAATTATTTCTCTTCTTTTCTTCTTAAATTCTTCCTCGGAAATCTCTCCCTTTGCATACCTTTCTTTTAATATATCCAATGCAGTTTTATTATTACCCTGTTTTTTTATTTCGTCCCTTTTTTGAATAAATTCCTCAGTGCTTATTTCCCCAACGGCATACCTCTCCATAAGTATCAGGATATTAGGGTCAGTTGATTCTTCATTCTCTAAAATAATGCTTCTTTCCCTGAATTCATTAGCAGTTATCTCATCTTTTACATATCTTTGCTTCAAAACTTCCATTATTCTGATTAAGTTTGTATTATCCCGCTTTCTAAAGTAGTCTCTTATAAGGGTAATGAAAAATATTATTGCTCCAATTAGCAGTATTGTCATTATAATAGAACCATTGCATCCGTATCCCATATAGAAACCATGCCTCATGCCTGCACCTCCTTATTATTTTAAATATCCTCTAATTGGTTAGCCTTTTACAAAGGGCAGCCCAATTTTTACAATAGTTCCTTTGCCAGGTTCACTCTCAATCTTTACCGTTCCTTTATGCAAGCCAATTAAATATTTAGCTATTGAAAGACCTAACCCTGTACTTGTATCAGACTTCTTCCGCGATTTATCTACCTTGTAAAACCGTTCCCAAATATGCGGAATTTCTTCTTTTGGTATTCCAACGCCTTCATCCTGTATAGTGATGTAAATTATATCTCTTACATCTAATGAGATACTAACCATGCTGTTTTCATTTGAGTACTTTATGGCATTATCTATAAATATTATCAATAACTGCCGCAGCCTGTGGTAATCTCCTGAAACCAGGGGAATAATTTCTTCTTCATTAAAATGCCTTTCAATTTTTATTGCCTTTTTATTTGCTATTTGCTGCATATTTCTTGCAACATCAGTTATTATATCCCTCATATCAAGCTTTTCGAAGTGCAAATTAGTTTTGCCGGATTGCAGTTTGCTCAAATCAAGCAAATCACTCACTAATCTTTCCATCCCCTTGGTTTCCTGTAGTATATTGTTATAGTGCTTGAGAATTTCATCAGTGCTTGTTATAGTCCCGTCAATTAATGCTTCTGTAGAACCTCTAATTAGAGTTAATGGTGTTCTGAGTTCATGCGATACGTTTGCAATAAAGTCTTTTCGCATTTGTTCTTCACGTAAAAGCTGGTCAATAGTATAGTCTAGCTTTGATGCAAGTAAGTCAAGAGAGCTTGCAAGCTGCCCAATTTCATCTTTTTGGTGTACACTAGTCCTCACTTTATAATTACCGTCAGTCATCTCTATAGCAGAATTTTTTATCAGTTTTATAGGTCTAGTAATAAGTCTCGAATAATAAAAGCTTAAAACGCCCGTTAAACCTACAGCAAGAATTATTGCTCCGATTAGCAAAACAAAGACCTTGTCAATAATTGAAGTAATTCCTATTATCGGGGAATATAGCAGTACTGCTCCTATAACTTCTTGTGATTCATTTTTGATTGGAACTCCTACCATTATCATAGATTCATTGTAGTATTGACTATTATCTTCCTTTATTACTTCTTCACCTTTAAGTACTTTATTTATGGTTACCATATTAGATTCTATCCCGTCAGCACTGTTCGGTTGTTTGTCTGTGCTGCAAAGTTTATCTTTTGTTCTGACTACAATATTGCCTCTACTGTCAACAATCCAAACCCTTGCATTTATAAAATAATCCGCTGTATTTAAAAAATTATAAAATCCTTTTGAATCCATCTTTTCTAATAAATATGGTTCTGATACTTTCGCAATTTCTTTTGCCCTATTTAACATACCGTTCTGTTTATTTTCAAAAGTATGATCTCTGAAAATACTTATGAAAAATATTCCTAGAATTAAAGTTGTAATTAAAACAATTACCGTATAACCTGCCGTCATCTTATAAGCCATCTTATTTTTCAGCATCTTTCACCTCAAACTTATACCCAACTCCCCATATTGTCTTTATATCCCAATCATACTGTCCTTGCAGGTTTATTTTTGCCCTTAACCTCTTTATGTGGGTATCAACAGTTCTTGTGTCTCCATAGTAATCATAGCCCCATATACTATCTAAGAGTACATCTCTTGTAAATACCCTGTTTGGTTTACTTGCAAGCAGCCACATAATTTCTATCTCTTTCTTGGTAAGGTTAGCTAATTTACCTTCTATTTTAACCTCGTAATTGGCAATATCTATTTCCAGATTTGGAAACTCAATTATATTTGCTTTCTGTTCTACGGTAAGTTCCAACCTTCTTAATACCGCCTTAACCCTTGCCACCACTTCTCCCGGACTAAAAGGCTTGGTGACATAATCATCGGCACCTATCTCAAGTCCCATGATTTTATCAGCATCCTCGCTTTTTGCCGTAATCATTATTATAGGTACGTTTGACTCTTTTCTTATCGCCTTGCAAACTTCATAGCCGTTAATTTTTGGAAGCATTATATCAAGTAAAATCAATAAGGGATTGCCCTCTTTAAATTTATCCAGACATTCTTGACCATCAAATGCAGGTATAGGATTAAAGCCTTCCTTTGTTAAATATGTAGACAATATATCCACTATTCCCTTATTATCATCTACAATTAAAATTGTCTTTTCCACCTTCGTTCACCTCTCAAGATTGCTTTTACATACTTCATTATATCATCATTCTCAATTAAGTTTGTGACATAAGTATGAACTTTCAATACTAAAACTTTCACACATTTTTCTTATTTTTGCCACACTTTTGTCAAAATCAAAGTTTAGAATAGAACTATAACACGATGGGAGGAAGTGAATTTTAGATGAATAGAAAATTTGTTATCGGTTTTGCAGCTGCTTTGGTTTTAGCTTTCGGTGCTACATTTGCTTCTTTTGCAGCTACATCCAACACTCCTGCTGCTCAAGCATTTAGAAATTTCTGTGGAATTGATACATCGAAGTTGACAGACCAACAGAAAACTGACCTAAGTGACTCATTCAAGAAAATGACTGACCTAAGAAAAGAAACCATTAATAAAATGGTATCAAACGGTACATTGACCAAAGAGCAGGGAGATGCTGCTGTAAAGAGGGCTGACGATATGAGTCAGTATCGTCAGGAAAATGGCTTCGCTTGCGGTCCAGGCATGGGTAAAGGTTTTGGTGGTGGACGCGGCATGAGAGGCGGTTGTACGTTCAATGCTGCTCCTACAGAATAATAACAAAGGGACAAATATTACGAGTGCTGCTTTCCTTACGGTTGGCAGCACTTGCAAAATCTACATACTATCTTTTCTACTTTTTGCAGCGAAAAACCGTTTTAGATTCTCCGGAACTTCATTTGATCTGGATGGAATCATAGAATCTTCTTTTGTACCTCCATAAACTTCTTTGAGAATAGCTTCTATAATCATTGCCTTGGGTGGGATAGAATATTCTTTTCCTTGGTACACCCAAACCCTGCAGTCGACATCATCCCCGCAGAGGTCTCCGCAAGATTCGCAAAGGCTCTCTCTTACCTCCAATTGAATATCCCTTCCATTGATCCGGATTGTAGGAGAACTGACAAAGCCTAACTCACAGGCTAGTTCCTCGTTCTCTACTTGTATTTTATTTACTGTTACTTCCACACCGGTTGCTTCAAGAACCTTGGTAACTTCCGAAATAGCTTCTTCGAGACTATTCTCAGTTCCTCTGCATGGAACACATACATTCAAATCGAGGTATAGAAAATCTATATTTATTTTCCTCTTTTCAACCTTAGTATGGTCTGCCTGTGTTAAGCTCTCCTGAGGAGAGCAGCACGAAGAATTGGTGCTGCAGCAGCAGCCAGAACTCAAATTATTATTGTCCATGATAAATCCTCCCTTATTTTTCATCTTCTAAATACTTCTTAATTTCATCTTTTCCCGGAACTCTTCCGAAAACCTTAACCTTTTCGTTAATTACCAGGGCAGGTGTCCTCATAACACCATACCCCATTATCTTCTGAATATCTTCCACCTTTTCAATTGCAGCCTCAACCCCCATCTCTTTTGCTGCTTCCTCTGCTGCCTGGTACAGCTTTTTGCAGTTTGCACAGCCCGAACCTAAAATCTTAATTACCATAGTTTATTCCTCCCATAAATATGTTTATCCATCACCCTTGTTAAAAACCAAGGTAGAACAAATATAAACCAATTAGTATTACTATTGTTCCAAATATTATTTTTAATATTTTGCCCCATTTTTCTGTACCTGGTGATGAGGCCAGCTTTTGTACCACTCCTACTGATGTTCCGGCAATTAATAGCAGAGCACAGTGACCTATTGAATAAACTGCCAGCAGTGCTATACCTAATATTATATTGCCCTGCCCTGCTACAAATGCAAGTATTGCTATAAGGACAGGCGTTGCACATGGAGATGATAAAATCCCTCCCAAAATCCCAAGAATGAAAGCACCTATCAAGCCTTTTCTCTGACTCGGTACATTGCACGACTGGGGTATTATGCTTAATACTCCTATTAACTGTAAGCCTACTGCCAGCATAATGATTCCCAGTACTATATACCACCAGCTGCCGGCTCCCATCATCAGTCTTCCGAGAATGGCGGATGCTGCTCCAAGAGCTGTAAATGTCACAGCCAATCCAATGCAGAATACCAAGGAATACCGGAATGCTTTTTTCTTATCATTACCAGCGTATCCTCCGACATACCCTATTACCAAAGGAATGGCCGACAGCACACATGGACTGAAAGAAGATATAATACCGGCAATCAAAGCCATAACAAAGGCCAGCCAAATATTTTGAGAAAGAATCTGGCTAAAATCTGAAAGTAAGCTTTCCATTATTTTTCCCCCTGTACAATTTTTCTTGTTATGAAAGCTGCTGCAGCAGTAACACCAACTGAACCTAGAAGCAGCACCATTGAAACCAAGAGGTTATCAAGCAAGGAGGGATTTATTATTAATATCAGTCCCAACCCCAGCATCATTAACCCTGAAACAAGCTTGAGCAACCTTCCCTGCTTCTCTGTAATAGTTTTTCTGCCAAGCGAAACTGCAAATATTAACACTATTACAGCTAGAGGAATTATATACACCAGGTTATACAATAAAAGATACAGGTAGTATGTTAATGTGGATAGATTATTTAATGTAAGTATCCTTGTATAAACCAATGGAAAGCCTGCCGTACATAGAAGTTCGTAAGAATTTGCAGCCACCGCAAGTACAATTGTTCCCAACAGTATAGATGGCAGTGAAGTAGCTTTCAGCAGCTTCCGCATCCTGTCAAAAAGCTTGGGCTTTGCGCTGTCCGGTATTGTCAGAGATATTCCCTGTTTGAAGTAGAAGAAATCCTTGATGTTTATCCCTGCAATGATTACCGAAACTATCCCGGCAACTGCTGTAATGGCAGCAATATTCCCCATTACAAGAAACAGGTTGAGCCACGCTGACATGAACAAGAAGTATATTAAGCCTGAAAAGAAGATGAAAATGCCTCCAATTAAAAATATCTTTTTTCTCGACCTTGCATGAACCAGCAGTCCTAAAAGGGAAAGCAACACGAAGAAGGCGCATGGGTTGAAACTATCTATTCCGGCTATTATTACTGTTGCAAGGGGGAGGGAAAGCTTATCAGCATTGACTGTTCCCAATAAAGGTATGCTGACACGGCTTTCGCTTGAGGCTAACTCTATTTTACTGCTTTCTTGCCGTCCTGTCCCCTCGTTCTTTTCAACCGTTTCCTGAGGCATAATTTTTAGGGTAGATACCTCTGCATTCTCGGTTTTCCTCTTGTTTGTCTTTTCATTAATATCAATTATGTTTTGTTCAGCCTGACTTTGAGGCTTTGCCTGGCTGCCTGTTTTTATATTTCCGGATGAATTATCAGCGGTTTCTCTGCTTTTCTCCAGAACTGGTTCTCTAGTCTCTTTTGAGTCATTGGATGAGGGATTATCAATCTCACTTTTTTTGTCATCGCTTACATTAGAATCTACTATTGGTTCAGTGGCTTGAGATGTGTTTTGGTCTTCGGACTTTATTTTGCTCATTGCGTCGATACACTCGGCAGTTATGCAGTTTTTTATTGTTTCCTCAATATCAGCCTTGTGCTGTTCGGAGAATCCAGTGAATGATTTTTCCCCTATGAAAAATACCGGTACACCTGTGAACCTCATTTTGTACGCATCCAGCATTTGCGAAAGGATATTATGGTTATCTTTGTTGTTAAAAACCTCATACTTTCGTATTTCCATACCTGGATACTTATTTTTCATCTTTTCAAGAAAAGGCTTTGCCTCATCACAGAGATGGCATCCTTGCCCCCAGAATAAATGAACAATTAGCTTTGATTGTTGGTTACTCTCAGGTACAACATTACCCTCTGTTTGTGCAGCAATTACTTTAATTTGCAAAAATACAGTTGTAAAGATGAGTAATGCAAAAAGAGCTATCCATATAAATTTAAGCTTTTTAATATCTTTGGTATGACTCATAGTTTCCTCTCCAAAATACATTATATTTATTCTATCAGATGCAAACTAAAAATTACTTTATGCCCATTTCTTTGAACTTGGCAACTATTTCTTCCTTGGGCATATAACCCTCGTGCCTGAATACTTCCTTGCCTGATGCATCAAAGAATATCTGGGTTGGAATTGCCCTTATTCCATATTTCATCGTTTCATCCATGTTTTCATATACATCTATAATTTTTACTACTGCTTTTCCTTCATATTCCTTTTTAACCTCATCCAGAATCGGCTGCATCATTTTACAGGGTATACATGTACCTGCTCCTAAGTCTATTAACATAGGGAGATTCTTTGAAGTGCTTTCATCTGATTTATTCTTTTCAGTATTATCGGCATTACTGGTTTTTCCAGCTTGTTGTGCATTTTCTTTTTGCCCTGTACCTGGATTTAATTCAGTTTGCTTTCCTAAATCTTGGTTTTTGGGGTTGCTATTTGTTTGTTCAGATGTACTTTTTGGCTCTTTTTCAATATCTGTTTCAGGTTTATTATTTTGCTTTTCCTCAGTCTGCTGTTCAGACTTATAACTATAGCCCTTGTCTTCCAGGTTCTTTCCAGAGCCTGTATTCTTATAAAGATAAATTCCACCTAAAACAGCCAGTATTAGAAGCAATATTCCCAACCTTAGACCTTTGCTCACGTAGCCATCCTCCCAAGCATATTATTTTTATTTTAAAGTATAATGTTAAACATATAACCAATAAGTATTATTGTGATTGCCATTATTCCAATAAATATTGCAAGAAGTTTAGGTTTTAATACCCTTCTCAATATAATCATTTCAGGCAGACTAAGGGCTGTTACAGACATCATAAATGCTAATGCCGTACCCATAGACATTCCCATTCTTGTAAGTCCTTCTACAATTGGCATAATAGCCGCAGCATTTGAATAAAGTGGTATACCTATAAGCACTGCAACAATAACTGCAAATGGATTATCCTTGCCTGCATATTTTGTAAGTATTTCATCAGGCGCCCATCCATGCATTGCTGCCCCAATTCCAATACCAATTACAACATAAATCCAAATTTTCTTTAGTATTTCAAGCACATAGTCCTTAGCATCAATAATTCTCTGCTTCCATGTGGGAATTTCTATTTCTACATCACCCATTTTTATTGTGTACACATAATCCTCAACGTATCTCTCCAGCCTTAGTTTTCCTATAATCAACCCTGCAACAATTGCTATAAGCACTCCTGTGGTCATGTAAAGCAGAGCTATCTGCCAACCGAACAATCCCCACAACATAACTACTGCTATTTCATTAACCATTGGAGATGATATTAAGAATGAGAATGTCACTCCCAAAGGAACTCCAGATTCAACAAACCCTATGAATACTGGAACAGCCGAACATGAACAGAAAGGAGTTACAATTCCTAATAAAGCCGCAAGAATATTTCCAAAAATTCCTCTCTTTTTACCTTCTCCTAGAAGTTTTTTGGTCTTTTCAGGCGGGAAGAAACTCCTTATTATTGAAACGATAAATATAATTACTGCAAGCATTAAAAATATCTTTATTGTATCGTATACAAAGAAATTTATTGATTCTCCAAGCCTGGTTTGAGGATTTAGGCCTATTAGTGTGTATACAACAAAATCAGCAAATGCTTTAAGCATTTAATCACAACCTTTTCTTTAAATTATTAACTTAGCAATCACATCCGCACCCTGAACCTGAACAGCAGCTTCCGGTGCTGTCGCCTACATACTCAATTGCATCTGCAGGACAGCGCTTTGAACACCCTTTACAACCGTGAACACACCCTTCTGGGTAAACAACTACGGGTCTGCCATCTTTTACTTTGTAAACTCCATGCCTGCAAAAATTAACACAGGTCATACAAGCATTACACTTCTCTAAGTTAATTACCGGATACCATGTTTTTGACATCACAAATCCCCCCTTGATTTTTATTAACTATTAGATTTTATTGACTTTGGTGCTCCCTCTTCATCATAGAATTTATCTTTTAATTTTGCCGATGCATTAACCAAGGCGATCATTACCGGAACCTCTATCAAAGGACCAATAACCGCTGCAAAAGCCTGCCCTGATGCTATTGTAAATACCGCAACAGAAACTGCTATTGCCAATTCGAAATTATTGCTGGCTGCAGTAAATGACAGCGAAACTGTTTGGTCATATTTGAACTTAAGCATATATGACATCCAGAAGCTTATAAAGAACATCAGGATGAAGTAAATTATCAGAGGAATAGCTATCCTTATTACATCACCCGGAAGGGCAACGATGTATTGACCCTTCAGTGCAAACATTACAACAATTGTAAACAAAAGACCGATTAGTGCTGTAGGCGCAATCTTAGGTATGAATTTTCCGTCATACCACTCTTTACCCTTAGTCTTAATCAGACCAAATCTGGTTATAATTCCTGCTGCAAATGGTATACCCAGATAAACTAATACGCTTTGAGCTACGTCCCACATTGTAACTTCCACAATCTGACCGCCCCAGGTTAACCCTAATATCTTTGGAAGAACAGTAATAAACAGATAGATATAGAATGAGTAGAAAATAATCTGGAATACTGAATTCAGAGCCACAAGTGCCGTTGCATATTCATTGTCGCCTTTAGCCAGCGTATTCCATACAATAACCATTGCAATACAACGTGCCAGTCCGATGATTACAACTCCAACTGCGTACTCTGGTTTATCTGGAAGAAAAATCATTGCAAGAACAAACATCAATATGGGTCCAATAAGCCAGTTTTGAATTAGAGATACTACAAGTGCCTTGCGGTCTCTTGCTACCTTTCCTATCTCTTCATATTTAACTCTTGCCAGCGGCGGATACATCATCCATATTAATCCAATTGCTATAGGCAGTGAAACCGTGCCTAACCTGAATCGGTCCAGCAATGCTGCAATGCCTGGGAAGAAATATCCACCTATAACACCTACAGCCATGGCTAGAAATATCCATAGAGTTAGGTAACGGTCTAGCAAGGGCAATTTAACTATCTTTTCTTCTTCCACAAAGATAGTCCTCCTTTATAAAATTCCTTGAACAACGCATCCCCTACCTTTTTCCAACCTCTTTTTCAACGCTTGAATATCCTTTTGGAAAGCTGGATGTATTTTTAATTCTTTTTCAATAAGCGTTTTTATAAAGTTTTCATCCTCTTTACCAATAACCAATTTGTAAAATACCCATTGGCCATGTTTCCTATCCTCTACTATACCTGCATTTTTTAATACAGTGAGGTGTCTTGATATTGTCGATTGTGGTAAAGAAAGAGCGTCTACAATCTCACAAACACATACTTCCTCTTCGTAAATAATGTTTATTATTCTAAGTCTGATTTCATCTGAAAGTGCCTTAATAGTACTAACTAATCTTCTCAAGTTGATTTCACTCCTTTTTTATCCGTCAATCCGAATATACATATATTATATGCACATTAGGATTGTTTAGTCAATAAAATAGAAATATTTTATTTATTGTCCGAAAAAATTTTTGCAATACCTAAAGCTCTTCTGAGGAATCTAATTTACAGCAGTCCCTTCCTTTTTCCAATCTCTTCTTTAATATCTCAATGTCTTCTTGGAGAAGGAGATGCTCTTTAAATTCATTTTCAATAAGGGTTTTTATAAAACTGTTATCTTCTCTACCTACAATTAATTTGTAGAATGCCCACTGCCCATATCTTCTGTCTTCTACTATACCCGCATTCTTCAATACAGTAAGATGCCTTGAAATTGTTGATTGTGGTAATGCAAGAGTATCTACAATCTCACATACGCACAGCTCTCTATCATGTAGAAGGTTGATAATTCTAAGTCTTATAGCATCTGAAAGAGCCCTCATAGTATTGACTAATCTTTTCAAATTCGCACCTCCTTATCTGTACAAGCGAATCTATAAATCCGCATATGTATATATTCTATGCCTAAGTACAATATTTAGTTAATAATTTATTGAAATAAACGATGTTGTCAAATCATAATTTCTTTTGTCTGGACATGTAACAATATAAATGTTTGCCACATAACATGATTCCAGGAGTATAAGTTAGTTTCTCTTCTCCTGAAACTAGATTATATTATATTTTCTTTATAGAAAAGGAGGTGTGAGATATGTCAGACAGCAGCTTGAAGGGACTTTTTGGTTCCAACAACATTTTGCTCGTTGTTATTGCAATAGTTGTCTTATTATGCTTGTGTGATAACTAAAGTTATAACACTGCATAAGTACAACTCGGTTTTTAACATCTGATGTGCTAAAAGCACACAACGCCGGAAGATGCCAGCGTTGTACAGGTGCGAAAGTTACTACAAGAGTAATTTCCTTCATCAAATATAGTATTTAAATACTTTTTTTATTGTACTTCATATCCTCTCATTCGAATGTGTTGATACAATATATTCACTAAAATATTTTTGGTTACTGAATTTAGTTTTATAAGAATACGACAGGCTTGAATAGATATCATGATATTCATTCAAGCCTGCTAAACTTTAAACCACTTCCATAAACTCCTCCGGCTTGGTAGTCATCAACCTATACTCCTTCTCACTAACCTCAAACTTACACGGCACAATCAATCCTCCAGCAATAATCAGCCCGTGCCCACAGTCGCTATTGGTCACATAATTAAGCTGGGCCTGACTCAGCTGCAGAATATCAGCAAGCTGTTTCCTATCTGATGCAGCTTGGTCCATAAGAATAATAAACTGACTGTTTGAAAGCATTGATCTAGCTATATCACTTTTCAGCAAATCCTCGACATTCTGAGTAATTCCGGTTGGAATTCCCCCATACTTCCTGGTCCTTTTATATAACTCATACAAAAACCTACCCGAGTATTCATTATTGAACATCAGATATATCTCATCCATATAGAGCCAGGTCCTTTTCTTCTTGCCCCTGTTAGCTACAATCCGATTCCATATATTATCCAAAACCACCTGCATCCCTAAGGGCTTCAACTGGTTTCCAAGCTTGTTTATGTCATAGCAAATAAGCCTATTACTTAGATTCACATTGGTCTTCTCCGAGAATATACTCAAGCTTCCCTGGACATATAACTCCAACGACAGAGCAAGCCTTTGGGCTTCTTGTTCTTTCTGCTCTTTGAGTATGCCGAAATAATCATTCATTGTCGGAATATTTTCAGGGTTAAAATGTGAGTTAATATATTTCTTATACGTTAACCTTGTGACCCTGTCCAGTATTGCTTTTTCTTCCGACTTCAGCGATCCGATAAGCTGATCAAAGATACCTATCAAGAACTCACCTTTTAGCTTTAATGGTGGTTCGTCATCCCCATAATCCTTTTCCATATCAAATGGGTTGATATGTGTATTGCTGTTAGCCGAAATAGTAATTATCTCTCCCCCAAGCTCTTTAACAACTGGGATATACTCTCTTTCAGGATCGATTACAATTATGTCATCATTAGTGCAAAGAAATACCCTGTAAAGCTCCGCTTTAGCCGTCATAGTCTTGCCGCTTCCCGGAGTACCGAGGATAAATCCGCTGGGATTCTTTATATCATTCTTTCTATCAAAAACAACAAGTGAGGATGTAACCTTGTTTATACCGTAAAATATCCCTTTATTTGAGAAAACATCCTGGGCAGTAAATGGGAGAAGTATTGCAGCTCCATCGGTCAGCACTTGCCTCTTTATACTTAGCCCGTTATTGCAAAACGGAAGCACGCTGTTTAACCCGAACTCNNGTGCAGTGCTCAAGCTGCTCAAGGCTATCTGTTGTTAGACATATATAAATTTCAACACTGAAAAGCCTTTTATCATTTGCCTGCAATTCGTGAAGCAAATTCCTTGCCGCTTCAAGGTTGTATTCAAGGTCGAACGGTGGAAGCCTTCCTTTTTGTGATGATAGCAGCTTATCTGCTTCCATAGCAGTAATTCTTCTCCTTATGAACCGCATCGCATCACTCGGATCGGTATTTTCTACATGTATTGATATATCCACATTGAAGCTTAAGCTGAGAAGGTCACCGATAAACCTATCGAAAAGAGAATTTGGTAAGTCTCTAATAAATAGCACCCTTTTATAATCAGTCCAAATTTCAATGTACGCCGGTTTGAACTTAAAGCTGGAAGGACAGATTAAATCCTTAACGCTTACTCCCCTAGCAAGCAAGTCCTGTGATAAGCTAAACGGCTGCATTCTTTTTAGACCAGGATTATAAGCATCATAGAGTATTTTTAGTATTTCTTCTGCCCCAAGCTTTATAACTCTGGCATTATATTTCTTCAGATTCTGTTCTATTGTCGCTAACCTTCTGTCCAGCTCTCCGAGAATATCAATATACTTATTCCCAAAACATCTGACAGCAAGGTATCTTTTTCTGTCCGTTGCCTTCTTCGAGGTTGATATGTCGGTAATCCAGCTTCGGTAGCATTCAAGGTCTTCCCTATGGGTCTTATGAAGCTCCGGAATTATATTCATTACTTCACGAGTATCCAATACATCATTTGTAAGATACCATTGAACATAATAATCAAGGGAATTCAGAAGAGTACAGTAATTGTTGAATATATCCTCCTGGTCGTTCTCTCTGGCAAGGCTGTAATTAATATTATCCACTGAGCAAATGGCTACATAAGTATCCTTTTCAACCTCTATAAGACCATCCCTTGTTATATATTCAAAAGGTATGGTCTGTTGGGCAGTCTTTGGCACCTTGTATTTTCTTAGTTTTTCTTTTTTTGCTATGTTTAGAAGGTTTTTTATCATAACTCCTGCCACCCTTTTTCTTAATTTCTTGTACTATTGAATCTTCTATTTCGGGTATGAATGGTCTTTTTTGTGGGTAAAGGAATTCTCTTATCATGTAATAGAAGTACTTTTCACAGGTTACACCCTGGTAAGTATAAAACCCAACAGCTATTATGGGCAGAGCCATTATTATTACAGCAAACTGCTTAACGTCCTTTGGCAAATCTAAATAGAAATAAGTAGTTACCCCTATCATAACGGCTAGGATAAGACATACTATCTGCCTTAAGGTATAGTTTCCTACTACCTTTTCCTTGTAATTGCTGATTTCGGCGTTAATGCTGACAACCATATTGATACCCCCATCATAATACCGCTATTGCCGTTCCTATTGCTGTAATCAGGTTTCCTACCGAAAAGCCTGCATTCTTACCTATACCAAGTAACTCTTCAAATTCCTTTGGTATTTTAAATAAGGAAATAATCAAAACAACGATACACAGTGCCCCGCCAAGTATCCCTACCGGTATTGCGTTTGGAAGGGTTATACATGTTATGTATATCAGGAATATTAGGTTGTAAAAGAACGATTTTAAGACCACTGAAACAAATTTCCTCATAAAGCTTTTTATTATGTCGGTTGTTTCTTCGATAATGTTGCATGTAAATACAAGCGGAGCAATTAACATATAAAACATTAGCTCTATCAACCTGAACATCAATACGAACTGTACACATAGAGCCGCAATCCACATAATCCAGCCTGTTGCAAGTACAAGCATGACCGAGCTCAGTGTAGCAGTTGCAGATTGCACAACAGTTCTATCTACAATTGCATTTCTGAAAGCGTTTACTATGTCTACGTTAATCCGGCTGTCAAGAAATTGAATGAAGCTGTCGTTGAAATTAATTATCCACTGCAGCAGCTGACCGGAATAACCTATTAATATTACGGTGATTATTAGCCTTACAAAGCATCTTGTGACCGTCCTGCCATATGCAATACTGCCTGCCATTGTCTTTCCAAGGTTAATAATAAACCCTATAGTTGCCAGAGTAATGCAAATGGGTATTAGTGCATCGGTGATTATGTTTACAACCGTCGGGCTTGCTGCACTCCATAAATCGGGCGTATCCTTAAGAAAGGTCGGTATTGTGCTCAGACTGGTATTGACACAGTTATCAATCATGTAGCAGTACATGTCTATGGTCCAGTCCTTAAACACTTCATTTATTGCATCCTTTATAGGCTGCATTATGTTGCCCGGCAAATTGGTTATGGAGTCGATTACGCCTTGAACTGAAAAAGTGCTTGAGCTTGAATCGGCGTATGCAATGCAGCCAAATGAAAGCGATATTATAACTATAAATATCAGGACTTTTGCTCTCATGCTAACACACCCAAATCCTGAAAATCGTCAGAACCACCAACCAATGTAGTGCTAATCACGATTTTCAATATATTTTTAGGTAGACCAGTCCCTTATAAGACTAACTATGTTATCAGCCTGGCTGCATCCTGCTGTGAAAATTACTGCAGCCATTGAATGCTTCCACCCTCTGGATTTCATATGAGGGTCTTCCTCTTTAATTCCCCTCGCTACATTAAAGATTCCGTATATTACCCAGATAACTCCTCCCTTAGTTCCCCAGCCTTTTATTGCTGTTGCAAGATTAGTTATGAAGGCATCAACCGGGTCGGTAGCTGCAAAGGCTAAAGAAGAAAACGTTAGCATAATACCGATAAATGCGAGAATCCCAAATAGTTTTTTCTTACTTATAAATCTCTCCACGCTCATCCCTACACCTCCCAAAGTCAGCATTTTCAAATATCCTTAAATTATCAAAAAACGTTTCCTCTTTTGTGGTTTTCTTTTTGGAGTTTACTTTTGGATTTTTAACTGTTTGCTTTTGTTCTTCAGGAGCAATTTCTTCAAAAACAGGCTTAAATATGTCGTAATCCGGTAAGTAAACGGGGCTGTATTGGTTGTGACCAGCCTTTTTGGGTTGCTGATAAGCCTGATGATGTATAAGGTTATATTTTTCAGTAAGTATTGGGTAAAGCCCCTGGACAAAAATTATGCTTTTTGCTGGTCTAAGCCTTGTTACTTCATCAGGTGTTAAAAGTGGCCTCCCTGCCTTGCCCTCATTTTCACCCTTCGAACCTCTTGCACTATTTCCTAGAGGAATGGAGTATGACCGCGTTTTATTCATAACAGTGGCCTTCCCCATCCTCTCAGAAATAAACCTTGCAGTTTCAATGTCCTGGGTTCCTAAGAATAACAAGGTGTCACAGTTCCCAAGAATATTTGACCACTCTTTTTCATATTTTGCTTTCAATTGACCTAATGATTGAAGTACCAGCGAAACACTTATGCCTCTTGACCTCATTGAAGCAACCTTACTAGAAAAGTCAGGTATCTTACCAATGTTGCTGAATTCATCAAGTAAGCATACTACCGGAACAGTCAGACCACCACCGGTTAAATCAGCCTGATAATATAAGGTCTGAAATAACTGGCTGAAAAACATCGAAGCAATAAAGTCATATGTCCTATGTGAATCACTGGTTATTACATAAACTGCTGTTTTGCGTTCTCCTATACTGCAAAGTTCCAAGGTATCCCCAGAAGTTAATCTTGAAATTGTTTCATTCTGTAGAGTTTGCAATCTAACCCCAAGACCTATCATTATATTTCCTCTTGTTTTCGGTTCTCCTGATAAACAAAATATCTTGTATGATGTTAAGGCTTTATGGTTATCGGAAAGCCTTAAAAATAGCTCGTCAAGCTTATCTCCTTTTGCTGCAGCTAATAGAAGCTGTAAGACACTTGAAAGATTTCTCTGCTTTTCCGGGCGCTCGGATATCACATAGTTAATTAAAGCTGTCAACAGGGCAATTTCCGAATTAGCCCAGAATCCATCCTCTCCCAAAATCGTAGAACCACTGGAGGTATTATCAATAATTGTTTTGGAAAGTATCTGTATATCCCGGTCTTCCTTTATATAAGCTAGTGGATTATATAAATCGGAGGCATTCGGGTTAACCAGGTTCAGTACTTTAATGCTATATCCGTTTGATTTTAGGTATTCCGAAGTATCGTCAAATATTTCTCCTTTCGGGTCGGTAATAACGTAGCTGCCGTTCATCTGCAGTACGTTCGGCTTGATAAATCCTCTCGATTTACCTGCTCCACTGCTGCCTATTACAGCAATGTTCTTATTTAACGGTGAGTTCATATCTAAGCACAGTTTCTTCCCAAGTATAATTCCTTTATCTGAGTTTAAAACTGCCCTTATTTCTTCAGATTTAGCCCACCTTGAAGAACCATAAGTAGTTTTGCTGTAGTCATCGTTATTTGATTTCTGAAAGTATACGATTACTAGTGCAGCCATCAATATAAATAATCCCTGGTAGTCTATAAACTTCTTCAGTAGGTTTTGTTCAGTTATTACCTCAAGAAGGCATAGCGGATTAGCAAAAACCTTTTCAATTCCAAGGATTAAGGTTCCGATAATTACAATGTCTAAAACTATAAAGACAAAAGCCCATATAAGAAATCTTCCAATCAACTTTTTCAATATTTATCTTCCTCTCAAGCCCCTGGTTAGTGTTTGTGATATTTCCTTTGAGTGTTCAAGGCTCACGAGACTATCTTTCTTATCGAATGGATAGACCATAACCCTTGTTCCTGAATCTTTTTCAATTGCCTGCCATTTTAAGCTTTTTGAGTTTAAGTATTCTGAAATTCCCTTTCTATCTTTATAATCAAGTTCTATGTTAATAGCGTTATAAGGAATTCCGTTACCCTTCAGCAGCTTCTTAAAGTTCATGTATTTGCTGCTGCCGTAAGTTTGCTTACTAACCCATTTTGCATATTCCCTGTACTTCTGTATTTTTTCTTTGTCCATTTTGAGTTTAACTAAAGAATATATACCGTAGATTGCAAATAGTGCCGAGTTACCTCTTACGAGCACGCGGGTAAGGTTTTTAGCCAGCCTTTTGCCTATGATTTCAAGCTTCTCTTTTTCAATGAACTTGTTGTATTGGCTATTGTAGTTAGTGCTTGTTTCATAGCTGTGAGTTAAAAAATTCTTAAATTGTGTAAACTCATATTTGTTTAAATTTAACCTGTAGGATAAACCATGCCTATCCTGGTATGTAGGTTTAATTAAAAGATGAATGTGCGGATGATTGCAGTTCATATGCTCTGAAGCTATCCAAGTTAACTTTCTTCCGGAATAAACCTCGTAGTTACTAAGGGTATTTCTGATAAACTCCCTATAATCCATCCCCATCTTTTTATACTCATCACCGCTTAAGCTGATAACCACTTTGTATACTTTCGGTGATTCCGAGTGAGATGTTATTCTATCACTTAAGCTCCTATTGAACTCTTTTACATCTGCATACTCTTTAT
>DHFP01000005.1 GCA_002402315.1 Clostridiales bacterium UBA4821 | reverse complement strand
GGTTGACGAAAACGCGGTTAAAAAAGTATTGGAATTCATTTTCATCTCAGCAAGAGTGATAAAAGACAAGCAGATGAATCGCTTTAGAGAAAATAACGAAATATTTTTACCTGATATTGAAAGGATCATTTCTGAGTTAAAAGATTTTATGGATCTTTTAAAATATGGTATTTATAAAAAAGAAGAAAACAGTTAAACACTTGATATATTCAATGAAATTTTATAAAAAATGCTATTGACTGCTTTTATTGATACTATTATACTATATAATTATTACATTGTTTAACTATTATTTGATTTAAAAGTTACAATAGGTAATTTATCATTTTGAAAGGGTGCAAAAAATGACTGACAAGGAAATCAGTAAAATTATTGATGATGTAACTTATATCATGCCTGTTTTCTTTAAGAAAATGTTTAGAGTGCAAAATGAAATTTTATGTGATAAGGAAGTCTCCAAACCTCATTTGGAAGTACTGTTCTCTTTGAAAAGAGAAGGCATGAGCACGATGAGTTCCCTGGGTAAAGCTCTTGCTGTTTCCAAGCCCAATATAACTGTCCATGTTGACAGGCTCATTGAGCTAAATCTGGTGAAAAGGGTTTTCGATAAAAACGACAGGAGAATCATCTATATTCAATTAACGGGTGATGGAAACGCTTTTATTGAAAATTACAAGGAAAACTATAAAAAATATATAAAGGAAAAGCTCGTAAAGTTTGATGATGAAGATTTTATATTACTTCAGTCAATAATGGACAATATGAAAATACTGCTAAGCAAAGTCAATCCTGAGGAGAATATAAAATGTTTTCAGAACTAAGCAAAAAAAGAAAAATGACCGTACTGGCAGGAATACTCACCGGTATGCTGCTAAGCACCTTGACAAGCACTATTGTAAGTACTGCAATGCCTAAGATCCTCTCTGATTTGGGAGGAATGGAGTATCTGAGCTGGGCCTTGACAGCCTATATGTTAACCTCTACTATTTCGATTCCTATTTTCGGAAAGCTTGCAGATATGTATGGAAGAAAGCCGTTTTATCTGGGCGGTGTTGTGGTATTTTTAGCGGGATCAATTCTTTGCGGAACTTCAACAACAATGACTCAGTTTATCATTTACAGGGCTGTTGCCGGTCTTGGTGGAGGAATTATGCAGTCCAACTCATTAGCTATTGTCGCCGATATTTTTCCTCCGGCGGAAAGAGGCAAATATCAAGGCCTGATGGGTGGGGTATTCGGGCTTTCAAGCGTTATCGGTCCGACTTTGGGCGGTTACATTACCGATAATTTGAACTGGAGCTGGGTCTTCTGGGTAAATATACCTATTGGGTTGTTGGCAATAATAATTCTTGGAGCAGGATTACCATACGCTAAACAAACAGACGTGAAGAAAGATATAGACTATCTTGGCACGGCATTTATTATTGCTGCATTTACTCCTCTTCTCATTGCTTTCTCATGGGCAGGAACAAAATATGCCTGGAATTCAAAAGAAATCCTTGGGCTTTTGGTATTTTCTTTTATTTCGTTGGTGATTTTTATTTTTGTCGAAAGTAAAGCAAAGGAACCAATCGTTCCACTGTCGTTGTTTAAAAATTCGATATTCAATGTTTCTGCTTTGACAGGCTTTTTTATGGCAATCGGCATGTTCGGCACCATCATGTATATCCCAATGTTTGTCCAGGGAGTATTGGGAAAAACAGCTTCAAATTCAGGGCTTATAACCACACCCATGATGTTAGGCCTGGTTATAGCCAGCACCATTAGCGGACAAATAGTATCAAGGACCGGCAAGTACAAAAAGCTTGCTTTATCAGGTTTTGCAATAATGGCAGCCGGTATGGTTTTATTATCATTTATGGGTGTGAATACAACCGATACAACTGTTGTTATAAACATGATTATTACCGGTGTCGGCATAGGTATTACAATGCCTGTATTTGTGATTGCCGTACAAAGTGCTTTCCCACACAATCAGGTCGGGGTAGTTACTGCCTCCGTACAATTTTTCAGGAATATTGGAGGAACTTTTGGGATTGCCGTTATGGGCTCAATACTAAACTCAAGATTCAGAAGTGAAGCTTTAAAAGCAATTCCGGACACGGTAAAAAAAATACTTCCTCCTGAGGGGCAAAACATTTTTGATACGCCGCAAACACTTTTCAATCCTAAGGCTCTAGATATGATAAAAGAAAAATTGCCGTCTGAAATGCCGGAATTGTTTACAAAACTTATGGGCGACTTAAAAAAGGCTCTGGAAATATCCATTCAGCACGTTTTCTTTACTGAAATATTAGTAGTTTTAGGTGCACTTATTATAACCTTTTCCCTCAAAGAAATTCCTTTAAGAAAGTCAAATCGGCCTATCCAGGAGGAGGCTGGGGTTGAAATGCTGGCTGAAGGTCTGGCTGTTGAAGGTTCTTTGCTGCCCTCGGAGGGAGAGCCTGATCTTGCTGGAGATGGCGATGAAAAAGCATAATATATTAAAGGGCGGAGGTCGGAGAAAGTAAAATAAAGGTAAAAAGTATTTTATTGTCGGATAGCATGCCGGCTTCCAGAGGTTTCATAAAAGAAATCCTTGAAAAATATAGCTTTACTATTCTGGCAGAAACTGATAATGTCCAGTCTACTGTAAATAAATATGCTGAGTTTCATCCGGATATTATTATTGTAAATTCATCGCCGACCAGCCTATATAGTAATACTAAAAATGAAAGATAAGGTGAACTGTTTTGAAGATAAACATAAACAATGAAAAAACTATTGAAAATTCGTTGCCGGCCTTTGAAAAATTAGCTGGCGATTTCAAGGGGTGATAAAAGTGCATTTGCCGATTTATCTATTACCTGTGGCAGGACTTGTCATAGGACTTCTAATTTCTTTAATAGGTGGAGGTGGAGGAATATTCTATGTTGGAATGCTGACAGGGTTGTTTGCTATATCAATGGTGTTGTTTCCAACGCTTTTCTG
>DHFP01000010.1 GCA_002402315.1 Clostridiales bacterium UBA4821 | reverse complement strand
GTTGTTACTGTTGGGACTGTACCGGCCGTTGTAAAGCTTACCTCGCTTCCGTAGCTTGTTTCTGCGGTATTGGTTGCATATGCTTTTACGTAATAGGTCGTGCCTGCCGTTAAGCCTGTTATGCTTGATGTAAATGCTCCCGTTGTATTTTTTGCCCCTAAGGTTGTTTTAGTCGCCAGACTGACAGTAGGATTTGCAGATGTGCTCCAGACGTGACCATGCTGAGTAGGATTCGGCACTCCCAAGGCAGTTACGTTTCCGTTTCCGGTTGCTGTCGTTTGGGCTATACTGCTTACTGCCTGAGTTGTTACTGTTGGTGCTGCATTAAAATTATATATCCTCCAGTTGTATGAAGAGCCTGCATTGCCATAACCGCTTACCAAGACGTTACCATTTGGAAAAATAGCAGAAGAGTTCCAATTACTAGGTCCATATGTATCAATTCTATTTTCTATATTATTACCATCGTAGTCGATGATCTGCCAAGCTGCTTTACCACGTACATCCCCGTAGTTATAATTTGAACCTAATAATAAAATTCTATTGTTAGATAAAGAATTAACATCATCAATCCCTTGATTATGAATCCACGTCCCATTTTTTATATTGCTTCCGGCTGAATTAATAATCTCCCATTTACCAGCTTCACCGGCCATTATAGTATTACCGTTAGGCAAGGTATATGCAGACAAAATATCATTCGCTCCATGAATCCATGTACCGTTTGCTACATTATTCCCATCAGAGTTAATAATTTGCCATTTACCTTGGTCTCCGACCAATATAATGTTACCGTTAGATAATTCTGCCGATGCCTTAATATCTATTGTATTTCCATGAATCCATGTACCGTTTTTCGGAAACAAAGTCTGCTCAATCCTCCATTTACCTTTGCGGCCTGCTAGCAGCACCTTACCATCGGATAAAGCAGTAGCTGTATATATAGTATAATTCGATGTTCCACCATATATTCCATGACTAACTTCGTTTCCATTCTGATCCGATATATACCAACAACCTCTATCACCTGCCAGCATTACGTAACCAGAAAATTGACAAGCAGCATAAATATAACGGGCGAAATGATAACATTCTCCTTCAGATATTTTATTTCCCAAAGAGTCCATAATCCTCCATTGGGATGTATCATCCGGACCTCCATCAGCACTAGTAATCATAGCATTACCGTTTGAAAGGGCAGTTGAAGTAAAACTGTAATTATCCCCCCCCGGAAACTCTCCTTCAGCGATTATAGACACTGCTTGTACCTTTTTCAAAAAAAGTGTTGGTGAAGCCTCGTTCAGTTTTTGAACTTTTCCCATGACCTTTACATCACTCAACCTGAATACAGCCGTATGCTTCAGGTTATCACCTATCAACCAATCTCCCGCAACACGCTTTACCACCAAGGACGTATGCAATACGTCCCTACAACCCGTATCGGCAATTACTATATCGCCATCACTTACAGGCCCGGGAACCAACTTGACCACATCACCATCATGCAACGTCGGCTCCATGGAGATTCCCGATACCCGGTACAGATTGGTGGACGTATCGCATGCAAATGCTGATACGGCTGTAATTAACATGATAAATACCGATATTGTAACTGTAAAAAGCGCTGTATTTCTAATCTTTTTTGATATTCCCATTTCTTAACTTCTCCTCTCAACTTACTTTCTAACCGCATTGTACAACAGCACAGCTGCTTTATCGCTTGTCAGTTCACTTTTTGGTTTAAAGCTCTTATCTAAATAACCGGACATCAATTTCTTAGTATGATTCTCCATATAATAAATTAATGGGTTAGTTTCCGAATGTCACGGTGGCTGTATAAGCAGTTGTGGGAGGTTCGATTACATCGAACAGGACAAGCCTCTGGCCCGCTCCGATTTTTGCAGGTTTTATTCCCGCAGACGTAAACGTACTATTTGTTCCGGTAATCAAGGTATAACCTGTACCCACACTTGTAGATGCATTCAATCCGGGATAGCTGGTATCCCCTCCGCTGAATTCTCCGTACATTGCTCTAGTGAACGCAGTGCCTTTTATTACTTTTAATACCGGCGTTGCTGCCTGAGCAGCGGCTTTAGCTGCATAAGCTGCTGTTTTTGCCGTATCAGCTGAGGTTTTCGCCTGTTCAGCAGCAGTTTTAGCTGCATCTGCAGATGCTTTAATTGCATCTGTATCTAACTTTATGCTGTTTGTATCATTATCTCCGGCAACAAAAGCTGTAAAAACCACCTTATATTTTATGCCGCAACTTCCTGAGGAGCTTACCTTTTTGAATTGGTATCTGCCGGTGGTGTTGAAGATGCAGCCCATATGTATTTGCTGCTTGCCACTCCGCTAACAGAATCTACACAGGTTATTGATATGGATGCATCTCCGTTAAAGGTTCCCCCATTGGGATTGAATGTAACTGCCGGTGCAGTTTTGTCTATTTTGGCTGTGGCTGTAGCCGCTTGTGCGTCTGGGGTAACATTACCGGCATTGTCTACCGCCCTGGCATAAATTGTTGTCTCGCCTTCGGTGCTTATTGTTACTGCAGTGCTGTAGTTCGTCCATGTTCCCGCTGAGCTTATTTTGTATTGGAGTTTTTGTATTCCACTGCCTGTCCCGTCGCTCCCGCCCGACAGGGTGAATGATATGTTCTGGGTTGTCCATGTGCCGGAAGTGTAGCCGCCAAAGCTTATTGCTGGTGCTGTAGGACCTGTTGTGTCTGCCGTTACATTATAATTGGTATATGTAAAATCAGTTGCTGCAGCGGATACCAATGCCAAGTATCTCCGTCACTCTGCATACCTCACCAATAAGTATTAAAACCTGATGTAACCTTACCGGTTACATCAGCTGCCCCCGCTTTTTGTGGTAAAAGCATCTGACCCATTCCTATAAACAGTAAAATCAATAGAAAAATCAAGCTTACTCTTTTCATAACAACTCTCATTCCTTTCAAACTCTATAGGCTAACATTAAAACAAATCTATCCACAATAGAAAAATGCAGTTACTCCCGAACAAGTTAAATCCTTTATGTTGTCAATCTGATATAAGTTTATTAGATAAGCCTTAAAAAGCTCTATAAGATAGAAATAACACATTTTCTAAATTTATTCCCTATAATTAATTATACTTCTTTGCAAAAATAACATCAATACCCAATTGTAACAATATTAATGCATCTGTATCATAAATGACAACTTCCAGACTTAAACCTCTTGTTAAATATTAATCTTCCGGCCTTCCACAACAATCACTCTATTCCCCTTATTCACCTTTTGTATTTCACATATTGCCTGTCCAAATGTAAATAATAATTGATGAAAACGATAAGGCAAGCTGTGTATCAAGGTTAATGCTAATCAATAGCAATACGAATATTAATTGATAGAAAAATAAACTTCAGCTTAATTACATTTTACTACATAATCCCATAAACTTCAATTAAATCGGACTATTTAGAATGGAAAAATTGATTTGCCGATATTTTATGATATAATATAAAACACACAGATTATACTTGAAAAGGGGATTTCTATGGAAGCTCCGGGACTGTCCTTGGAAGTATTCCTGCAATTCAAACTGACCGACCGTATTTATTTATTGAGCCTGCGCGATATAGACCAGGTTATTGATGTTCCTGGAATTTACGAACTGCCGGGTGCACACTCAAACATCCTTGGACTGATTAATTATAACAGCAAAATAGTTCCGGTTGTCTCTATCAACACAAGACTCCATCTCAGGGGCACAGCCGTTACGAAAAAATCCAAAGTGTTAATTGTAACATATAAAAATGAACTTGTCGGTATTCTGGTTGATGAAATAATAAAATCTATTGCACTTGATGCAGACAGAATAAAGGAACTGAAAACGCAAAACCAATCTTTTTCTTCCAGCTTTTTAGAGCTGGAAAATATCCTGTAAGCTTGTCCTAACCGCTCCAGCCTTTATGAGTTTACTACAGAATAATATAAAGGAAAAGCTTACGAAAGGCAGGTGAGCCAAGTGCCGCAAAACAATGAACTTATAGATATGTTCTTTGCGGATTTTGATGAAAATGTAAACCGGCTGGATGAAAAATTGCTGGAAGCCGAGCAAAATCCAAAAGATGAAGACATAATCAAAGTAATCATGCGCGCCGCACACTCTATTAAAGGTGCCTCCGGAATCATGGGCTTCAATAAAATAAAGGAACTTACCCATGCTATGGAAAGCGTCATGGATGATGTCCGCAAAGGTCAAATCCAGATGGACAAGCATGTTGTAGACATTATGTTTAGAGCCCTTGATACATTGCGTCTTCTAAAAGAGGAAATCATTAATGAAACAGGCAGTTTAAGCATTGAAAATAATCTTTCAGAATTAAAAGGCTTGCTTGGGCAAGAAACCAACCCTGAACCTGCAAAGCTTGAACCTGAAATATTAAATCTGTATTCAAATCCTGAAAACCTTACAGATGAAGCTATATTTAAACAAATAAGTGCAAAAGATAAAGCAGAAATAAATAGCCTCTCATCTGGTGAAAATTCTGCCTTAGACCTGATTTTCATAAGGTTCTCCAATAATGAAACCATGAGGTCGGTCAAAACCCTGATAATCCAAAATATGCTTAAATCATTCGGAAAGGTAATAAGATTCCTCCCTGATGAAAAAGTCATTGATGCCTTTACTTCTGAAATCTATGTGGTTTTTCTTTATGTTTCACAAAAGCCCATTGACCCAATAATTGATAGCCTCCGATCCATGAAGGAGGTTGCCGGGGTCTTAAAACGGCGCGCAGATATTTCTATTCTGAACACAAAACCGCCAAAAGAAGTTCAAGCTGTCCCATCCTCTCAGCAATCAGAACCGGAAACCCAGGCCGTATCCTATAACAAGTCTCAGAAGCCTGACGGGGTAAGCCTGAAAAACCCTGACCCCAAACCTTCTGTACAAATGATTAAGGTTGACATCACACGGCTTGAAAGAATGATGGAATCGGTTGAGCATCTTATGATTGCGCAATCACAGCTCATTAGCATCAATAAAAGACTAAAAAGAAGATTTAAAAGGGAAAAGGCTTTTGATGAATCCTCAAGGGCTATTGAAAATATTTCTCTGGTTATCAGTAATCTGCAGGACGATATAATCAGAGCAAGGATGATGCCTATAAATTATATTTCAAGCAAGTTCCCCCGTCTTATACGTGATGTTGCAAACCAGCTTAATAAGGAAGTCTGTCTCCTTATAGAAGGGAACGATGTCAAGCTGGACAGGACCATATTGGAAGAAATTAATGATCCACTTATTCATATATTAAGAAATTCAGTCGATCATGGAATAGAACTGCCTGGAGACAGGCTAAAGCTGGGCAAGTCGCGTGAAGGGGTAATAAAGATAACCATATCGGAAAAGGAAAACCAAATTACAATCACAATAGAAGATGACGGAAAGGGTATGGACTCTGCCGCTATCCTTGAATCAGCTTTAAGAAAAGGAGTGGTGGCACAGGAAGAAGCTGAAAAATTGACCCATAGCGAAATAATCAATCTGATTTTCCGTTCGGGATTTTCCACTGCCCAGAAGGTATCAGACATATCAGGACGTGGAGTAGGTATGGATATTGTCAAGACCAATATTGAGAAGATTAACGGTTCAATAGATATCGAAACCCAGAAAAATAAAGGAACCAAAATGATAGTAAAGATTCCTTCAACTACGACAATAGTACCCTCATTAATTGTAGAAGTAAACAATAAGGTATTGTGCCTGCCCCTGTCAAATGTAGAACAAGTGCTTGAGCTGTCTCCTGAAGATATAAAGTCCAATGATTCAAAAGAAGTATTGGTTATCAGAGGATGCGCAATTCCGCTTGTAAGACTGCACCGTTTATTTGGGGGCTTCCCTAAACAGCACGAATATAATAAAATATATACAGCAATTCTTAGTACGGTAGGAAGGAAAGTAGCAGTTCAGGTCGATGACTTTCTAGGAAGCCAAAACATAATAAAAAAACCGCTCAGCAATTATATAGGACGTATACCGTATGTATCAGGAGTAACTTTAGTCGGCAGCGGGGAAATCGCTATGCTGCTTGATATTGCAGAAATAGCAGAACAAAGTATTTCAATCCAGTGAATTGAGGTGAACAGTATGAAAGGCTACTCTCAAAATCTTAAAACCGGGTCAAGTCTTCAAAGAATGATAGCAATCTATTTTTGTGTTTTAACAGTTCTAACAATATTTGTAGCAAGCATTTTGTTTTTTATAATCATGGCCGTTCTCGGCATTAACGGCCCTACACTCTACAATGCGGCAGTAATCTATCTGATTATGGTGATTTTTGCTTTAGGGCTATTGCTCCTTATATCATTTATTTTATCAGTTCAACTGGCAGGCAAGATTTCTCAGCCTATAAACTCCTTTAAGAACTTTATACAAGGCCAGTTAACAGGAAGCAATGAAAAATACTTTCCGTCCGATGTTTCTTCGTACTATGAAATTACCGACTTATCAATGGTATGCAGTAATTTTGTGAACGATTACCGGGAAATGACAAAACAAGTCGGCATATCATCCTCACTGCTTTATGAAAAGCTCAGAACAGTGGCGGAAAATATTGAGAAGCTCAAGGATATTGAGTATAACCAGACCAGGAACATATCTTCAATAGTTCAACTATCTGAACAAATGAACGGATTAGTAATTCAAGATATGTCTGAATCATTTACCTCCAATAATAAAACAGACAAAAAAACCTTAAAGGGAATGACAAACATTCATAGGACGATACAAAATCTTAATACAAATATAAAATCCATAAGTACAGTTTCGGAAATAATCCGGCAGGTAGCAGAGCAAACAAACCTTCTATCGGTAAATGCTGCCATAGAAGCATCAAAAGCCGGAGAATCAGGAAAAGGTTTTTCAATCGTTGCCGACGAAATGAAGCGTTTATCTGAAAGGGTTTTCGATTCCGCACTTACTGTAGAAGAAATTATAACCAGCTTATCTGCTGAATCTACGGAATTTAATTCATTAGTTAAGAAAAGCATTGATTCCGGAGAAAATTTAATTAATCTGGTATATGATAAAATTTCAGCGCGAACATCCTCAATAAATCAACATATAAAGGATATTACAAATGAATTTGAAAAAAACACCCGGATAATTCAGCAAACCACTGTAGTTCTTCAAGAAATAGCCTTTGAGGTTAAGAAGCTCAATAAGAATTAAGCTTTCAGTTATCAACCGCCCAAGTCTTGAATTGACATGAGCGGTTTTTCTTTTCTATATACAATCAGAGGCCATTGGCTGCTGATTATATCATGCTGGTTAGTTTCTTTCTGCATCATTTCTACATAAAAGACTCCCCGCTTGGGGGAGTCTTTTATGCGAAGGTAAACCTAATTATTTATTTTAAGCTTAATATCGTTAACTACAGGAGTTGCAGTAGTGTCTCCGGTTTTTATCTGAGTTATCAGGTACTTGTCCTGCAGTACAATAGCGGCAGGATATCCTGCTTCTTTCTTCATATTCTTCTCCAGCCTCAGCCCTGTTACCGTAACTCTCTGCGTCAAGTCTCCCGATACGCTTGCCGCTTTCTTGAATACTCTGAACTGATAATTAATGTCTAATGTATTTTTTATTTCATTTCTATCAATAGTGTAAGTAATTATGTCATTCTCATATAAGCCATACAGGTTAGCCTGGTTTACAGCTCCTATAGCATTCTTTACTACCACTGTCCCGTTTCCGTTCGGCATATTTTCCTTGTAGTTAAGGTCTATAGTTATCAGGTATCTGTCATATTTGTCGTCTCCGGGAGTCATTTTCAGGTCATACTTTACTGTCACAGGCTCTTCGATGTATATGCCTCTTGACGCAACCGATGCAAGATTAATTTCATTGTTGCCCACTACTGCCCTGAGGTTTTCCATCATCTTCAGTTCAGGCAGGGTGCATCTTACCTGGGTAGTATTGCTGTTCCTGCTTATTCCTATGCTTTGGGGATTATTGGGGTCTCCTTCTCCGTTTACTGCTTCAATGTAGTACGTATACTTCTTGTTCGGTTCTGCCTTTGTATCCCTGTATGCATAGTATTTCTTTCCGTCAGTCTTTTTGACTACTATTATCTGATCCGGCTTGTCCTTAATGTCAAGGAATTTTTCCTTACCAGCCTTATCCTGGACATATCCTACTGACCCTACGTTACTGCCGGGTACATTAAAGCTCTTGTATTCCAGGACCTTTTGTTCGATTATTTTCTCGTTTACACTGTTGCTGCTGTTTAACATATCCTTCTTCACTTGGCTTACGGCAATAACCTTCTTTTCACTGCCGCGCATCCTTACCACCCTGTATTTGGTCAGTGAATTCGGATTGTTGTCGTTCCAATCCCATACAAACTGCACATACTTTGTTCCTATATCGTCAAGGTATACCCGGTTCGGTGTATAGCATTTGGTAAACGCAGACCTTTTTACCGTGTAATCGGTGTAGTAGTTTACTCCTTGTTGAACGTTTGTTATCTTAGCCCTTATTCTGTATTCATATTTCCTGTTTGCATTGAGCGGAGTATCTGTGTAACTACTTACTCCGGGGGAGCTTGTTTTGTAGTACGCTTCGGCAGGCTGAGCGCTTATTGTTGAGCCGCTCTGTGTCTCATATACTGCCGGTTCCGGTACAGCCCTGTAGATCTCATATACTGTTTTTTTGTAATTGCCCTTTGGATCCCATGTAAGCTTTATACTGGTAGGTGTTATGTCCGTACTTGCAACACTCTTATCAATTTCTTTTAAGTCAGGAAGGTTCAACTTTGTTACCATATAGCTTTTAACCGGCAACGTAAGTTCATAACCAACTTTGTCTACCAGCTTTACATGAAGATAATAGAGCCTGTCCGTTCCATCATAGATTTTTTCTAATTCCCCTGTTCCTCCAGGCTTCCAGTTGCTGTAGCTTGCCGGAGCACTGCTGCTTGTCGACCATGAATAATATATCTTATCTATACCGCTCGCTCCATAATCATCATTGCCTGCAGCATCCGCAGCAGAAACAGTTACTCCTACTCCACCAGGATACACTCCATTGTTAGAAGGTGAAGCACTGGTACTTACATCGCCGGCCTTGGGCGGTATCTTGTCTATGTAGTCTATTACAATATTATATGTACTTACATGTCCCAGGAAATCTACTGCAGTAACCTTGTATGTTCCGTTTTTTTCTGCTGTAAATGTTCCGGTAAGCGTATTGCCGGGGTTACCCGGCGTTCTCTGTGAACCCGAACCGAAATTCTTATTTACCTTGCCTTCTACCTTGAAGCTTTGAATACCGATTCCGGCATCATTTGCAGTTACTGTCACGGTTACATTGTCTTTTGTCCAGGTTGAAGGGCTGGCACTATGTGTTATAACCGGCCCATCCTTGTCTATGTTTCTTATATCTGCAAGCTGATATATATAATTGCCCGCATTGTCTTCAACCCTGAAATTATATGTAGCGTTCCGGGTTGCTGTCCACTGCTGACCTGTCCCATATCCGCTTCTTAGTCCGCTTGATGCGTAGTAGTAGTCTGCCGAGGGGTCATATGCACTAATAACTGCCCTGACATCATTCTGTGTCCACTGCAGGGAACTGTAGCTTGTGCCCTTGTACCATGTACGGACGCCGTCAGTGTATGTAACGTTGTTTATTATAGGAGCCCTTTTATCTATGTTTGAAATATAAACGCTCCTGCCGTTGCCGGATGCCGAGTTACCTGCCTTATCATACACATATACGTAATATGTTCCAATATATGGTACAGAAATATAGTTTCCGCTGGAACTAAAAGATCCACCCTGGCTTCTGGAAGCCGTTATGTTGAATATTCCATCCCCGCTGCTGGAACCATAGTAATAATTTGCCGGTTGGTCAACTGCACTAATGTTTATGTTTACATTCTGGTTTGTCCATGTAGAGTTCGGAACTGCAGCACTTGCACTGTATAGGGTTGGATACAGCCTGTCTATGTTTGTAACCTGATAAGTTTGAACAGCATTGTTACCATCTGCATCTCTGGCTGTAAATGTATAGGTTCCATTATTGTAAGCATACAATCCACTTGAACTGGTCATCCAAAATGAACCCTGGTGACCATACCATGAATCGTAAGCTCCCCAGTATGAATCATCAGTCAACGATGTAGATAAATATACATATCCATTTGTCCAAGCTGTCGTATTAGGATAAACACTTATTGTCGGCGGTGTGCGGTCATCATAATATAGATAACTTGTCGATGCGCAGTAGGTATATCCGCACTCGTAAGAATAGTTTGTATAGCCCGCACAATACGAACATGAGTAACAGGTAGGCTGATAGCAATATTGATACGGTGGAGTTCCATAGCAGCCTCCATCGTAACAGCATGTTGTATTTCCCCATGAAGAACAATAACTTCCATAACATGTCTGCTGCTGGTATGCTGTGTAATTACACCTGTAAAATCCAACTGCTGATGCTGATACTGTAAAGATAAAAGTTAATAATAGAATCATCATTAGTGTAACTACCGGTTTATAAACCAGCCGTTCGTGTCCTTTATGCATCCCATCCAACTCCTCTCTTCCAAATACATCCTCTAATTCTATTATACTACTTTTCCTAACCGGATAAAATCCCCGTTATTTTTATATAGTTTAGGTTTTTAAACAGCTAATACTTACTTTGCAGGCTCACATTTAGGTTGGGAGCATTTAGGTCTTGAGAGAGTCCCAACCTTTATGTGAGCTACCCATAAAATAGCTGTTTAAATTCATATTCTATATAGATCTATTTTTGTGTCCCAGCAACCTTAATCCCCGCAGGAGGCGTTATCTCAAAATCCGTATTGAAATTGCTGTAGTTTACTTCTTCTGTTACTATTAACTCTGTTTTATCCTTATCCAATTCATATTCATATTTTGCAACAAGGAATGTTTTTAACAAATAGTTGGTTTTCTTATCAATAACCACTCCCATCGAAACAGCTTCCTTGAATGTGAGTTTTGCATCTTTGTCAATATAAAACAAACCTCTCTGCTTTAATCTTTCAGAATATGTTTTGCCTTCAAACATCATGGCTGTATCACTCAAAAACTTCGGATTTACCGATAATTCAGTATAGTATTTGGAATCCACTCCATCAAGTATTTCTTCCTCGTAAAAAGCTTTTATTGCTTCTTCTGAATTCTTGCCCAAATCAGCTTTTGTGGTTTCAGCTTTGCATAAGGCACACTTGAAATACAAAGTATTATTGTTTATATACTGATAATCATATAGTCCCTCATTCTTTTCGTTTTTGTAAGTTACTTTCGTTTCTTTCTTATAAGTCTTCTTTTTGTTATCAATCCAAACATTACGTGTAATTTCCGCATCATTATTTAAATTTTCTTTTACTTCAACTCCTTCAATATTCTGACTTTGGATTTTTACAGTAGCATTAATGGTAAAACTGTTTAATTCCTGCATGGTTTTGGATACTTTATCCAGTATCTCCTTGTTATTTTCAGCAGCATTACTGCCAGCCTGATTGTTGGAAGGCTCTTTGATACTTTCATCAACCGCTGTCTTTGCATCATCTGGGAGCACGATTGTTGATTCACCATTAATAGCACTATACTCAACTGCTTCACTGACAGTTAGTGTTACCTTACTATTATCTGAATCTACTTCATATATTACTTCCGCCATTGTTTTCAACAGATAACCGGTTTTATTGTCTATAAATAATTTTATATTATAGCTTTTAGGAGTTGCCTTCACAGTTTGAGGAACAAAAAGTAAATTTTTATATCTAAATGCGTCAGAATATATGTTTCCCGAAAGGACTGTCTGTTGTTCATTGCTTAACTCTTTGTCAACTGTAAATTGTTTAAAATATTCAGGTCTAACATATCGGATTATGTCACATTCAATATTGGAGTATACCATTCCTTGAACGGATTGACCTGCATCGTATTTTCTCCATCCTGTATTGCAGGTATTGCACTTGCTGTATACATAATTATCTATAAGGTATTCATATAACTTAATTTCTTTTGTCTCCTGCTTCCATAAGATCTCCTTGCTGTAACTGCTCTTTTCCATATCCAGTTCTATATTTCTTGTTATGTTTGCATCATATTGCGCAGCTGCACTCTTATTCTTTTCATCAGCTTTTACGGTTACATTTGCCGTGGTTTTGTATCTTTTCAGCCCATTCATTGCGTCTACTGCTTTTCTAAAAACCTCCTCTGCTTCTTTTGCCGCAGTTTCTCCCTTGTCGGTTATTATTGCAGCTCTCTGGCCCGGGTCCCAGGCTACCTCCTTGTCCATTGACTCTGCTACAAATCTCAAAGGTATGTATGTACGGTTCTTATGAATAATTGGAAGAACATCAAGTACGTAAACTATATTATTTACTTCTGCTTCCCTCTTACCTATTCCAAGCTTGATTTCCTTGCCTTCATTTAAAATCGTAATACCTTGTGTTTTAGGCTCCCAGATTATATGGTCGTCATCATTGGGAACACCCAAGTTTACCATTACATCCCTAAGGGGTAATAAAACCCTGTCTCCTATATCAATAGGAATATTTTCCGGTTTGATTTCATTACCATTTATAATTATTTTTACCTCAGGTACTTCTTTTACATTTACCTTTGCAGCCTTGTCTTCCTGCGCTATTGCGGCAGGACTTGCAAGCAGTATAAACACTAAAATTGAAACATAAGCCAACATTCTTTTCATAAATAACCTCCTCACAAGCTTAATTATTTGCCCATACTACCTTTTAGAACAACTTCAGATATGCAAACCTGGTCAACACTGCCTTTATAGACATCCTTTATACTTATCTTGACATAATCAGTCCTAATACTCTTATCAAAGCTTATAGGCTGGGTAAAGATAGTCAAATCAGCCAGCTTTCTTTCAAGCTTTGTACCGTCGGATAATTCCACAACAACATCTTTTGCCCTGCTGTACTTGCTGTGAAGCTGTCTGGTTTTTGCATAACCGTTTGATATGTCGACAGAATTCAGGCTGACAGGCTTTTCAAAATAAAACTTTATCCACTTTTCCCTGCCATCCTGCCCGCCGGATGCTTCCATCCAAGGAGTATCACGGTTTAAATCCACAGCCTCTTCGGGAAGAAAAGAGTTGTCTGAAGAGGATGCTTCAACCTTGCTTACCATGAAGTACAGGTTGTACGGATTATCAACACCGACATCCAATATTTTGATTCCGTTTTTCTTGCCGGTCTTCTCAAGCGTATACCCGCCGCTGACTTTATTCCCTCCAATAACCGACTCCAGGACTATTTCTTTCCTGTTTCCTTCATCCAATCCTATGTTGTATACTGTATTTTCATTGGTGAGAAAAGGCACAATATCCCTGACTTTTATAATCCCAAGCCTGTCTCCGACCACAAACACCCCTCTTTTTTGCAAATCAATATGCAGTGCTTCTTTATTCGCATAGTATTTTATTATTCTGCCGCTTAATGCTGAAAAGGTACTATAATTGCCTTTAAGCTCCATGATGCTCATATTGTCAATCTTTCCCAGCTCTGCTCCTGTCTTCTGTAAAACTACTTCATCCAGCACCTTGTTTGCTTCACTTATAACCCTCTTGCATTCTTCCAGAGTAAATGCCGCAGAGCTGCCCTTAAGGAAAAAAACAATGGTGCTTACCAGCAGGAGCAAGAAACAAATAATTAAAGCTCCGATTATATAGACCGGTTTCTTAATCTTTAATTGCATAATTTTGCCTCCTTTCCCAAGCCTGTTATATTTAATAGTGCTGTTTCACCAGTCTTCTATTAATCATCCTTACATTTTTATTCTTATTCTTATATACCTCCATCGTATCCAATGCCGTCAGCTTTTCGTTTCCTGGAGCAATGAATTTTCTGATTTTTGAAGCAGTGGCTTCGTCATTGGAGTTAATCAGGTCATTAATAGACTGAACATTGTAATTAATCGTCACTGAACTGGTTGAATTAATTTCTATTCCCTTGCCAGCAACTATAACCCCGTTGAAGGTAAAGCTGCTGCTGCCGGGATTGATAAATACCTTGCCTTTAGTAAAGACTATACCGGATTTCCCGCTTTGCGCGCTTGTTAGATAAATATCGGTTTCACTCTTGGTCATATTGCAGTAAAGTGAACCGGTATCAAGGAGAATACTGCTGTCACTGCCGAGAATGGTATCTGCATCGGCAAATGTAGTATATTTTGTCTTGATTGTCATAGGGTCATTCAAATTCTTGGAAGCTGACTGGTATGCCTCTTCACTGTCGCTATTCGTATATTCCTTGAAAAATGCCAATTCTTCTTCAGCATTATCCAGTGCACTATCAATCTGCATAGTAGCCCAATTAAAATCAGCAGCATTACTCATTAATTCAAATGAATCCGGTTTTGGAAGACTCGGTAACTGAGCGCCTGTCATCCAATAAAACCTGCCAGGAGGAGGGTTGTTAAGGTCATATGTACCATTATAAGCCTGTGCGCAAACTACCCCAAACGCATAGTGACTTCTGGACTTATTTAAAACAATTCCTTCATTAACAGGCTCAAAATTAAACAATATTCTGTTACCCTTTTCCCATTTTTGTACATAATTATAGAAATGCTCCCTTAATGTAAGGTCAGTTACGGTTGAAACATCACCAACTCCATTGTAACTCATTAAACTTCCATAGGTGTATGTACTCTGGTCCACATTTTCTATAATCCAATTATCCGTAAAAATAGGATTACGTTTATAATCGGGATTGGCTGGGTCTGTTTTCAGGTCATAGGCATAAACCTTAAAATTTTCAGAATTTGCAGCACTAAGCCCCATTCTTAATGCATATGTTATGCCATTATATGTTTTTGTAACGTTTCCAGCATAATTATATCCTGGTATTACTGTATTACCGTCCACGATTATTTTTGCTGTACGGTCATTTAAAATTAACGTTGGGCTTCTAATTGCGTTAGTAATATTTGTATAGTTAAGTCCGGTATAATTACCTCTAATCCTTACTGTACTATTCACTCCTCCTACGCTTACATCATTATAAGTGCTTACATTTCCGCCAATGTCTATATTTATATTACTCAGTTTTTCAGACCCAAGTAAGTACTCATTTTTCTGCTCCGGTATATATATCGCATCACAGATTAGGTTTCCTGTAACATTAATATTAGTGTTATTGCCCCTTGACTCAAGATATGCCCTTGTAGTAACATTTCCGTTAATATCTACTGTCTTATTATCTTCTTCAACAATAACCCCCCCGTAATTCCTCTTCCACTTATCATCATCATTGTCCTTGTATAGAACATCGACAAGGTTCATACTCATATTATAGATACTATTGGGGTCATCCTCATTCCTTCCAGGCAGTCTTCCGAACGCATATATATCGCCGTTTATTGTTACTGAACCGCCGTTTCCTTTAATGAGAATATCTCCGCCTGTTATCAGAGGTTTTGAAAGCTTGGTATTTGAAAATGTAGTAGGCACATTGGCCTCTCTGGCTAAAAAGCTTGCGGCACCGCCAAAGCCTGTTGACTTGAAATCAAACGCCAGCTCAACCGTCTTGTTTATGTCGGTAGCCTCTCCGCTTCTATTAAAACCGATGTCGCTTGATGTGGTTACATTATATACAACCCTTGTATTATAAGCGTCGCCATTGGAATCATCTGCCAGATTTCCTACCAGAGGCAGATATTCGGTATAGACCCCTCCGGTACATATGGCATTAAGCCACTGCAGGGCATAATCACTGCTATCCATCCTGCCGAACATCTTCTTTTCTACACTTGCTCTTTTAACCCTGAATTTCATCAGACCCTGATTGGCCAATACCGGATTGTCGCTTGGAATATTCTGTGCATCTTCCTGTATCTTATCAAGCACGGTATTGTAATCCGAACCGTCCAGTACACCGTTGCCTGTATTGGACATTATCTTCAATCTAAAAGCGATGTCGTAAAGCGCTTTCCCAAAGTCGGTTCTCAAGGAAGCATTGGTATCGCCCTGAATATTAACTATCCATTGGTCAAGCTTTGCCTGCAGCTGGGCTTTGGTTGAAACTCCAAGCTCTTTATTCTGTTCAATCTTGTAATAATTCCATATAATATCGGTAATTTCACTATTCACATAATTCTGGTCGGGTGTAAATACATCTATCTTCTCGCCTTCATCCTCAAGCACCTCCGACAGCCTTTCCTCAAGCTTGTTTACTACCGCTCTTTCAGCAATGGCAGTATCCATATACAGCTCCTCGGACTGCTTGTAGACCTTTGACATGGCATAGTAGCCAAACACTACAAACATCAGTGTTACACCAACAAAAATGAGTACTGTTATCATTACAAGTATAAATGCAAGCGCAGAGCCTTTCTCGCACCTGATACCATTATGTATTGTTTTGAACTTGCTTCCCATACAGACACCTTCTCCCATCACTGAACAAAATAGGTATCCTTCTTTATAATCAGCTCATTTCTATCGTTGACTACTTCAATTGTATATTTATTCTTCTTTCTTGTTTCAGTAGTCATATGGGTATCCAAATCCCGTATATCGCAGAAAATTATATTTTTATCATAGTTAATGTTTACATTATTACTGATGAGGCTTAGATCACCAAAAACATTGACAACCCTTTCAGGATTCATGACGTTGTATAAGCTTATAGGTATATTATTCTCAAACTCAAGCCTTATATTTTCTACTGTTTCATTCACTCTAAGCATTAAATTACTGCTGTCCAGCATACTGCTGTCCCTATAAACTTCTACAGACCCTGTTTTAAAAACAACAGCAAAGCCTACGGTTGATATGTTCGGGCTTTTGATATCAGCCATGTAGCCTTTTGTTATCTGTGTGCCGTCTTGCGATTTATAAATAACAGATATTGCATTGCCTGCCTGGCGTATGAGGTAATAGTTTCTATATCCCTTTTCAGCTTCATATCCGCTTGGGACTACTTCTTCAGTCTGCACTAAGGATATCCTTGCCGTATATTTCCGGCCGTTGTAGTCTTCCTCAAGTCCCATGGTGCCGTTGAGGTCTCTATAGTTTCCTACCTGAACCTCTTCGCATACCTTTTCTGCAATGAGCGTAGCATTAATAGTATCTTTTGATTTAAGATTTACTCCTGCAGAATTTACGACGCCAACAATGACCGGCGTTACCAACACCCCTACCAGAGCTATAGCTATTACAAGTTCAAGCAAGGTCAAGCCTTTTTGATTCTGTAATCCGGAAATCCTCATAATCCCACCTGCTCTTCGGCAAAGCTAAAAATACTTTATCAATTAAAGATTGTCTCCACTTTACCCTGTTTAGCCTCAATTTTTACCCTGTCATAGTTGCTGCCCAGCTTAGTTAGTACAACATGAACAGGAATGTCTGCATTATTATAGATTCTTAGGTTGGCTCCAATATTATTGGGAGTTTCGTCAATATGATTTCCTCTAACTAGAATTACTATTTTCTCGCCATCTACCGGTTTAAACTCTTCCATCTTACTATAATCCAATGGGTAAGTATAATTACCCGCCTTATATTTATAATAGTACCTTCCATTATTCCTGCGTTCAACTCTGAATTCAACATTTCCTATTCCATTGATGTCCTGAAACACCGTTTTTATTCCACTCTTACTTTTTCCCGCCATAATAGATGGTATTTCAAATTTAAATGGACTCATAACTACATAAAAATCATTGTTTGTGCCATCATAGATGATATCACTTGATGAACGATTTTGATTCAAGCTGATTAACGATATTCCGTCAAAGAGCGAGAATATATTGTCTTTACCTTCGTCACCTTCAAACTTAAAGAGGTTTTCGTAGGCAACCGTGTCCTTGTATCCCAGAAAATCAAGTCCCAACTTTACTTCGAGCTTGGGGTCTGTTGTACTGATACTTTTTTCTTTATCATCAAGTTTTATAGCAACCTTAAGAGTATTTGCTACAACCTTTGGCCTATTCTCCAGAATAGTCTTCAGCATACTTCTCAGGTTTGAATAATTTGTAATAAATGATGTTGAAACATTCATGGTAACCAGATTGGTGTCTCCACCGCCAGATTGCTGCTGGTCTTTGCCGCCCGCTTGTGCTGCTTCCTTGCCTCCAAAAGGTTCAATGTCCTTAAAGTCAAATGCCCTGTTTAAGTTGGCCAATTTACCTTCTTCAGTCAGCTTGTCAAACATTGCAATTACTTCTTCCTGATAAAGTACAGGAGGAAAGGCCTCTGTAAACTTTACAAGCTCAAAGTTCAGTTCCTTTTCCAACGATTTAAAATTGGCAACATCCTTTCCTATATCCCTATATTTGTTAAGCATCACCGTATTTTCGGATATTTGCCTGCTCAGCGCCTGATGCTTATTGTATAGAATATTATAAGTCACAAAATAGCTTCCGACCATTAAAACAACCACCAGCACTACTATGAGCTTGACCTTGTTGCTGAAATTCTTCACCACTTATATCACTTCCTTATTCGGCATCATTTTATTTGAGACTGCTTACAGAAAACCATTACTATATATACCTTAATTTTTCAGTACTAAATTGAGGGTTACACTTCTAGTCTTATCGCCTGTCGATGATGCATCTTTCTTTTCGGCATCCGGCTCTGAGCCTATTGAGTTTATATATACATCCTTGAATCTGTCTGTTTGCCTTAAGTTGTTTATCAAATCTGCAACCACATCAATATCTTTAGCTGCACATGAAAGCTTGATTTGATTCTTCGGAGCATCAATCCCCATGTCTACAACTGTTACTCCTTTAGGCAGGCTTTGTTCAAGCACATCCAGTATTGTCAGTATAATACTTTCCTGGTTTGAAACGAGACTGACTACCTTTCTCCTGGGTTCAAGGTTCTTTTTATATCCGTTCAGCTTTTTCTGAAGCTCGCTTACATACTCTATCTTCTTAATCTCTGCCGTTATTCTGTTGTTAGCCATGGTTTCCCATAGGACAACTCCAGACATGCTGACAGCTGCCAGTATAATCAAACCAATAACCCCAAAGCATACTTTGGTTACTAATGCTTCTACCTCTTTATTCTTACGTTGTATTAACACATATTGAGGTATCAGATTATAATCCTTCATTCGTCTCACCTCTTTTCACTGATATCTCTGACACCGCCGATAACATTTGCCAGAAACATGGAATAACTGTCAATATCTTTGCCGCTGCTGTTTACTACGCACTTCAGCCTGTTTAAAACGTTAACGTCAATATTCAGATTCTGCACTAAAAACCTATCAAGCCCATTTATCATAGCGCCACCGCCCGTAAGATAAATGGTGCTTAAGCTTCCGACTCCTCTTGAATAATAAAACTCCAGAATATTGCTCAGCTCGTCTATAAAGTCGTCCAATACCTTCTGTACTTCCCTTCTCATAATCCTGTACAGCTGCTCTGAGTCACTCAATGTCTTACCTGATGCATATATCTGAGAATCGTCCAGTTCCTCATCTTCCTCTATCTGCATATACTTTTCCCCGTTTTTTATCTTCTCGTCTTCTGCCTGCGAATAATTCATCTGTAAATATTTCGAGAATACGTCTGTCAGTGAATTACCGTTAAACGTATTCAGACTTCTTTCAAGCATAAAGGAATCCCCGGAAACAAAAAGTATATGGGAAAGCTGTGCTCCTATCTCCAGAACCGCATAAGACTCTTTACCCGTATTGCCGGTTGTACGCTTTTTATGCTCCATGCTTGCAAACTTATATAAGGTATTGGAATTGACATCTACAATCTGAAGCCTGATTCCGCTCTTATCCATAACGCTTACATAGAAATCAATAATTTCAGAAGGTACTGCTACTATGTTTATTCTATATTTTCCGCCTTCCGGCGTATCTATCTGCTGAAGTATCTTATAGTCGAATAAATAATTGGTAAGATTCACAGGAAAATACTGGGGAGCCTCAAATTTTATTGTGTTTTTAATCGCCTTTAACGGCATTACAGGCAGTATTATCTCACGCGATATTACCTTGCTGTTTGCAATAAGTACAACACCATTTTCCTTTAAATACTTCTCTCTGTTTATCTCTGAACTAATTCTGCCTGCTACAGCCTCCAACTCGGGAATACTGTCGGTATTCATTATGCCAGCGTCAAAAGGCAAAACCGAAAACTTGGATATGTTGACTGCTTCATTGGCTAATAAAGACGCCTCTATGATCTTAATATTTGAACTCCCTATATCCACTACAGTACAAGCATTTGTAACCAAATTTATCACTCCTATTTTATGGTATTCTAATTATCCTGATAGTCATATTTGATAAAATCCGCGCTCATGGCTGTGCTTACCTTATCCCTGATGTTTCTTCCATGCTCCATATTCAGGGTTATTTTATACTTTCTGTACCTTGAACCATCATCAGTGTATGAGATGCCATCATTGGTACCATCCGTATCACTAATCTCTATATAAAAAGAACCTATGTCCTTAATCTTGTCTACAACAATATAATTCCTCCAATCACTTCCCGGCAGTGCGCCGGATAAACCCGGGTACTTCAGCAGGTATATCCTGCTGTTGCTGCTGTACAACCTGTACCATATATCATTGCTTGGGTTGGAAGCGTCCCTTATCCTTAATACATTGCCCTGTCCGAAAGCAATCTCATTTGTCAAATCGGTGTCCCGGTAAATTCTAACGTACTCCATGCTTAGGGCAGTTCTTGCCTCATGCAGTATATCCTCAATGGCCGTTCTTGCCTTTTGGTTCATGTCCGCCCTGATACTTTCCTTATTTGTGGTAAAAAAAATTGACCATATCAACTGGGTAACCGGTACCAGAACCAGTCCCATAAGTGCTACCGCGATTACTATTTCAAGCAGCGTAAAGCCTTTATTATTCTTTTTCATATCAATTCACCAAATTGTTGTTTAATCCGGCAGGCTGCTTAAAACTTCAGCCTGCCGGATTAACATTTAAAATATCGGAATACTAATTTAAACTATCATATGGAGCTACTGAAAAACTAGTTGGTCTAGGATAAAGCTGTACAGTTTGTGCGCCTGCTCCTGTATCACCTACTGCACTAATTGTCACAGTACCGTTAGGAACATCTACGACTAATAGCCACCTTGCTCCTGTCTTCATTGCTTTTACAGGCGGTATTGCTGTAAGATATTTACCTGATATTAAGAGTGCCCCGGTTGTCGAAACTGAAGTCAATGTTTCACCACCAGCTACAGTGTTACTAAGCTTGCCTTCCGCCATAGCTCTTCCTATTGCACCGGCTATTGAACTTGTACTCTCTATGTCTGTCTGCGCTTTTGCTTTTGTTGTTACGTTTCCGTATACAGATATACCTGTAACTGCAAGGATAGCGAGAATGGTTATTACTATAACCAACTCAATCAATGTAAAACCCTTTTGATTTTTCAATTCCTTTCTTTTCATGTTTCTTGCCTCCTTAATTAATTTTATAGTTTTTGAAAGTGTTAGTTGAGTTGTGAAATCTTCTACAGCCTCCTTCCGAATTATAGTTTTATGTTCTTATATATTTTACTTGTTGGAAACCATGTTGTACGGTGCAAGGGGATTCTCTGAAACTGCCGGATATAAGGTTACATATTCACCTATATTGGCTGGATTATACACATATACACTTACCAGACCTCTGTCGGTTAGTGAGTATGCCATCTTCCAGCCTTTCCTTCCCTGTATAGTAAACACCCGTGCATCCTCAAGGTATTTATTATTAACCAACCTTTCCCCTAACCCTCCAGCTGACCCGTCTATAGGTTTGTCATTAGCATTAAAGGTATTGCCGGCTGTAATATCGGCAGAGGTTATAATACTTGTCCCCATTGAAGAGGACCCGTCGATATATGCCCTGTAAAGCCCTAAACCAACCTGTTTTGCATTGTACAAATCTGAATTTGCTCTGGCTTTAGCCGTCTCTCTGCCGTAATAAGTTATACCAGTCACAGATATGATGGCAATAATAGTAACAGCTATTATGATTTCTATTAAGGTAAATCCTGAATTCTTCTTTATTTTCATATAAATCGCTTCTCCATTTATCGGTTTATTTAGCTGACAGTATTTATCATTCCAAACATAGGCTGTACAATGGACATTACAATAAATCCAACCACTACCGCCAGAACTACAAGTATTGCAGGCTCTATAAGCGTAGTTACAACCGTTATCTGATTATCAACCTCATTTTCATAAAAATTAGCCGTATTCTCCAGCATTTTGTCAAGAGAACCTGACTCCTCCCCTACTTCTATCATCTGAGGTACCATTACAGGGAAAAATCTAAACCTTGAAACAGCATCGCTTAAGCCTTTGCCCTTTATTACATCCTCTTTTATTTTTCCTACAGCTTCCTTCACTATTGTATTTTCAATCACCCTTTGAACCATATCAAGAGCATTTACAAGCGATACTCCGGCGCTAAGCATAGTAGCAGTAGTACGGGTAAACTTCTCGGCAGACGTCTTCTGGATCAGGTCGGCTATGACAGGAATTTTAAAATACAGACTATGTATCATCCTCTTTCCCTGCTGGGTGTCCTTAAACTTCATAAACCCGATTACTGCACCTACAGTTAAAATCCCTACCAGCCACCAGAAATTCATCAGGAATTTTTCTGCACCTATCAATATCTGCGTAGAAAACGGCAGCTTCATGCCTGCTTCTTCAAACATTGTTGCAAACTTTGGAACAACTGCCACAAGCAAAACTATAACCGCTAATATACATACTACTACCATCATGATAGGATATATAAGGGCTTTACTTAATTTTTGATTAATCTTTATCTCTTTTTCAAAGTGTATGGACATTCTATCAAATGAATATTCAAGACTGCCTGTCGCTTCTCCTGCCTCAATCATGCTTATCAGTATCTGTGGAAAAACATTTTTCTGGCCTTTCATTGCATCCGAGAGGGGTATACCTCTCTGTACGTCTTCATATAAACCGTTTAAAACCAATTCAACATTTTTATCTGTAGCCTGCCTTTTGAGCAAATCCAAGCATTTTAATACAGGGATACCTGCTTTAAGTATTGCGGAAAACTGCTTGCAAAATACAGACAAGTCCTTCAGTTTAAGTTTCTTGGCTTTTTTGGTTGTATTTAATGAACTTAAACTTAATACTTTCCCCTGCTCATTAATCTCATGAGGAAAATATCCCTGCTCTCTCAAATTGTTGTAAACTTCATTCTGGTCTTTTGCGCTGTATGTACCTTTAACTATCTGACCATCTGGTTTCTGAGCAACGTATGAATAGTTGGGCATGCTATCCCTCCTGCTTATTCTGCATTAATATTTGTGCAAGGCAGTCCGACTAACTACGCCAGACTTTTCCTTACGTATTCCGAATCATAGGAATATGCCAGCACCGATTCCTTGCTGATAATCTTTTGCCGGTATAAATTAATTAACTCGGCATCCAGAGTCATCATTCCGGCTCCGACACTTGTCTGCATTACTGAATAAATCTGGTGAATCTTTTTTTCCCTTATAAGATTTCTAATGGCATGATTTGCAAACAACAACTCAAAAACAGCAATTCTTTTATTAATATCTATTCTCTTTATCAGTACCTGAGAAAGCACCCCCAGCAACACTGTAGAAAGCTGGGTACGTACTTCTTCCTGCTGATGCGGCGGGAAGGCGTCAATTATCCTGTCTATACTCTTTGGGCCTCCTACCGTATGAAGCGTCGAAAATACCAAATGCCCTGTTTCTGCTGCTGTCAGCGCTACACTGATAGTTTCAAGGTCCCTCATCTCTCCCACCAGTATTACATCAGGGTCTTCTCTCAATGCTGCTCTCAAACCTACTGCATATGACTTTGTGTCTGCACCCACTTCCCTCTGATTTATAATACACTTCTTATGCTTATGTAAATACTCTATCGGATCTTCAAGGGTAATTATATGGGCATTCTGTTCAATATTTATCAAATTAATAAGTGAAGCCAGCGTAGTAGATTTTCCTGAACCTGTAGGACCAGTCACAAGGAATAGTCCTCTTTTCTTTCTGGTCACTTCATTCAAAACCTTCGGCAGTCCGAGGTCTTCCATCTTGGGTACATCAAAGGGAACCGTCCTTAATACCAAGGCATATGTATTTCTTTGAACAAAAGCGTTAACTCTGAATCTTCCAATCCTGGGCTTACTTATGGAAACATCAATATCTCCTTGGCTTTTAAATTCAATAAGCTCGTCTACAGTCAGTATTTCTTCAACTAATCTTTGAGTATCCGGAGGCATAAGTATGGTTTCTCCAACCCGAATAAGTTCTCCATTGACTCTTGCCATAGGAGGAAGCCCCACTGTTATATGAAAATCGGAGGCACCCATGCCTACAACCTGTTTGAGTATATCATCAAGAATTAATTCCATTCTTAAACCTCACTTCTTTCAACAATGTACAGATTCACTAAACTAGTCATTTGCATAAACAACCCTCAGCATCTCGGCAGTAGTTGTCTGCCCTGCTATTACCCGTCTCATACAGCTTGTCTTCAATGTGTACATTCCGTCTTCCGTAGCCATCTGCTTGATTTGGTCGGCTGTAGCATTTGTATTAATAATCCTTTCCATATTATTTGTTACTGCAAGTATCTCATATATTCCAATTCTTCCTCTGTAGCCGGTATTATTACAATATGCACAGCCCTCTCCCTTGCAGAACTTCACATTGTCGGCAAGCCCTACACCTCTTTCATTTCTGAACAACTTTAGCTCGGACTCATCCGGAGTATATTCAGTCTTACACTTGGGACAGATCGTCCTTACAAGCCTCTGAGCCATTATTCCCTTTACCGACGCTCCTACCAGAAAAGGTTCGACTCCCATGTCTACCAACCTGGTTACCGCACTGGCGGCATCATTTGTATGCAGTGTGCTTAAAACCAAGTGTCCTGTCATAGCTGCACTGGTTGCGATTTTTGCCGTTTCAGCATCTCTAATCTCACCAACCATTATTATGTCAGGGTCTTGTCTTAGAATTGAACGAAGCGCACTGGCAAAAGTCATTCCGGCTTTGACATTAATCTGCACTTGATTTATACCTTCTATTTTAGCTTCTACCGGATCTTCAACAGTTATTATATTTACATCCTCTCTGTTCAAGTCTTTTAAAGCGGCATACAAAGAGGTTGATTTTCCGCTCCCGGTTGGTCCTGTAATAAGTATAATTCCATTTGGATTTTTTAACACGCTATTGAACTTTTCAAGGTCGTCCGGAAAAAATCCAAGCACGCTTTTATCTTTAACAAATGAGGATTTGCTGTTAATTCTTATAACTACTTTTTCCCCGTAAACTGTTGGAAGTGAGGATACCCTCATATCATACTCTTCCTTTTCATATGCAGTTGATATCCTTCCATCTTGAGGAATTCTCTTTTCAGCAATGTTCATGCCTGACATAATCTTCAGTCTTGCAAGAATCTCCGGATAGAGTTCCAAGCCTTGTCTGGAGAACTCTTTCATATCACCATCTACTCTAAATCTGATCTTTATATATTTTTCCTGGGGCTCTATATGTATGTCGCTGGCTCTTCTTCCTATAGCCTGTTCCAGAACATTGTTTACGAATTTTACTATAGGGGCACCATCAACTTGTGTTGATAAGGCATCAGCCTTAAGCTCAACTTCAGACTCTGCTTCAGACTCCATTCCCTTCCTGTATTCCTCAACAACGCTCTCAATCTTCTGGGTGGAATAATATTTATTAACTGCTTTTAATATATCGCCTTCCAGTGCAATGTTTGGGACAATATCAAGACCTGAACAAATTTTAATATCATCAATGGCAAATATATTCATGGGGTCACTCATAGCTACGACCAACTTATTATCCTGGTCGATTCTGATTGCTATCAGTTTATGCCTTTTCGCCAGATTCTCGGGGATTTTCTTAACCGCTTCAGGACTAATTTCAATACGCTCAAGGTTTACATATGGTATGCCTAGCTGGAATTCAAGTACCTGTACTATGTCCTGGTCGGTAATATACCCCTTTTCTTTCAATGCTTCGCCAATTTTTTTACCCGTGCCCTTTTGTATGGTTAAGACTTTCTGAAGCTGCTCTTCAGTAATCATGCCAGCTTCAACAAGCAGTTTTCCGAAGTTCTTTTTCCCAAATTTCATCTTTTGCAACCCGCCTTTATGAATAAGTAACTGAATTCCCGCACATTCTATATAGATTATAACATAATTCAACAGCAATATCAACTTTTTTTGGATTCTATGGGTGCTATTAAATGCTTTTTCTATTATTATATTGCTTTTATTTAAATTAATGGAGATATATTTTTCAAATGAGGAATTTTAAATTTATCAGATATTAATTATAGAACCTTTTCTACTTGTCTATTTAATACTTTTGCGATTATCTGCAATAACTCTTTCTACAACCTCTATTAGAGTTTCCCTGTCAAACGGCTTTTTAATAAAATCCTTGGCTCCAGCTTTTAAAGCTTTTGCTTTTGTAACCTCGTTTGTTATTGCCGAACAAATTACAACCTTTATCTCAGGAACTTTTCTTAGAATAATCTCCGTAGCTGTAATTCCATCAACATTGGGTATTGTAATATCCATCAGAACCAACTCGGGCTTGAGTTGTTCTGCCATTTCAATAGCCTCAATTCCGTTCTGCGCTTCACCTATAACTGTAAAATTAATTCCTTCCAGGATTTTCTTAAGCATATTCCGTACAAACTGTCCGTCATCTACAACGAGCGCACAACCATACTGTATCTGCCGACCGCCAGCCTTGCCGCCAACAGTCTTGTCCGGTATATTTCTGTCCATATCTTGTTCTTGGTCTTCATCTTCTTCTCCTTTGCAGGCATCCGAGTTTTTAAGCAGCTCATCCCTAACTTTATCCCTTAAGTCGCGTTTTATCATCTTGACTTCTTCCTTAAGCTGAATCTTTGCTTTGTTATAAGACTGCCTGCCTTCAAAAGTGTATCTTTCTATGAAATTTTCAAAAGCTAAATCCCTGAGCTCTTCCTCTTTCCTTAGGTCTTTTTTTAATCTATCGGTCCTTCTGACAATCAGCGGGTCAATTTTGCTTTCATTTGTCTCAATAGGATTACTTCGGCTCAAATCATATTCTGCCTTTTCCGGCTCATCCCCTTGCGGTTCATCCTCAGAATAGCCATCCTTGTATTCGATTGAATCAGCAGTGTTAGATTTGTTTTTCCTTATAAGCCTAATGATAAAATAAGTGGAGAAAAATATGATTGCTAAACCTATTTCAACTATAGTGATATAAAACACAAGCTGTTTCATTTCCATAAACATACTTTCCTTCCTTTGGCTGTTGAACCATAAATGCCCAAACCTAACTGCTAATTACCCGTTTGATAGCCTCCAGCGCCTTATCTTTTTCGAAAGGTTTCCCGATAAAGTCCTTCGCACCTACCCTCACAGCTTCAATAATCTTTTCCCTCTGGTCTGCAGCAGAACACATGATAATCTTCATTTGCGGCTGTTTCTTAATAATCTCTTCTGCTGCAGTTATTCCATCCATGTCAGGCATTGTTATATCCATAGTTATTACTGTGGGTGCTAGTTTTTCGGCCATCCTTATGGCTTCTTTTCCGCTTTCAGCCTCACCAACCACCTCATAGCCTTCATCTTCAAGGATTTTTCTTATTATATTTCTCATAAATCTTGTATCATCAACCACTAGGAATGTAGGCTTCGGTTTTTCTTCCACAGTTTCCTTGCTCTTGGCAGTCTTCTGTTCCTCAAGTTCTTTCTCTTGCAGCCTGCGTTCCTCATCTTCCTTGCGCAGACGTTCTTCTTCTTCCTTTTTCATGCGCTCTTCTGCTTCTCTAAGCAGTCGTTCTTCTTCTTCCCTCTTCACGCGCTCTTCCTGTTCTCTAAGCAAGTGCTGTTCTTCTTCTCTCCGCCTCTGCTCTTCGAGTTCTCTCTCCTGACGCCTTCTCTCTTCTTCCTCTCTGCGCAATCGTTCCTCTTCTTCCCTCTTCACACGCTCTTCTTGTTCTCTAAGCAAGTGCTGTTCTTNNCTTCTCTCCGCCTCTGCTCTTCGAGCTCTCTCTCCTGACGCCTTCGTTCTTCTTCCAAATCATTTTGCTGGTCATGAATATGAGGTATATGTTCATCATCTACCCGATTGGGCTTAATCTCTATATTTCCATAATAATTCGGCTTGGCCTGACCGGAATCATCCGGTCTATTCCAGGAATTCGGCTGGCCTCTTTTTATAAGTTCCTTAACCTGATTATCCTGGTATTTATCTTTTAAAGAATCTTTTTGAGCATTCTTTTTATTTTGAAACTTATCTCCCCAACCGCCCGTTTTCTTCATTACTAAAAATAATATTACAGACAACAGTATAACATTAAATATTATAAGAAAAATGAATTCTCCGCTCATAATTATCCCTTCTTTTGTAATTATTTTATATATAATCTTGTTTTTAAGTAACTAATTGAAAATTCCGTTGAATTGCTCTTATCAGAACTATGTAATCAAGTTTCTCAACAAAACTATTCAGTAATAGTTCACCCTTGAATAAATTTTAACATGAGCATAAAAAAATGCAATTCTACTATATGGTACTTAAATTCTATTTTTATCTCAAAAATCCTGCTCTAACAGCAAATATTTTGTCTTCTGCCATATAATTATTGTACCCTTTGTAGATAAGAGGATTTGACTGAATAGTCAAATCCTCTTTGATTGGTGCGAGAGATGGGACTTGAACC
>DHFP01000271.1 GCA_002402315.1 Clostridiales bacterium UBA4821 | reverse complement strand
CAGCCCGCCCCCTGCCGAGCCCTTCGTTTAAAATATGTTGTCTAATTCTGTAAAAGAAAGAGTTAACAATGACATCAAAGTTTCCTTGTCCTCATTGTAATGAACATATTATTGTTTCTGATTTTAAAGAAGGTGATTTAGTCAGGTGCAACAACTGTGGGAAGAAGTGTGCCGTTCCAAATGATTCAAAGATGGAATCGCTGGGAAACAAATCTGATTCCAGGGACACTACTGCGGTTATTTCTGAACTTGACAAAAAATTTAAACAGTCTACAATAGGTATAATTAGTAGTACCGTTGTTATCTTATTATTTATTGGAAAGTTTTCTCGTGCTGATTTAGAACGAGTAATTCTAAGTGATAGTTTTATGAATTGGCGGGTAGTGTTAAGTTTGACAATAATTGTTTTATCTATATTTTTCTTGGTAACACTTTATAGGGCACTTAAATTATCGGGGACTCGGAACAGAACGATGTCGCCTGGCTTAGTATGGTTAACCTGGATACCTTTCTTTGGCTTCATTTGGTGTGTCGTCACGGTCTTCAAGGTGTCTTCGTCTATTAAGAAATGGCATAAAAATATACTTGATGTCCACAATAATGGTGGGCTTTGGTTAGGATTGTCAGTATTAATATGTTTTGCGCTACATTTGTTTATTATTAAAACATATGAGGATACATTAAAAATTGGATTGTTCTTGAATATTGTTACAGTTGCATTATGGACGCTATATTGGCAGAGAATAGCATTGTATAATAAACTCATGTCGCTATCTTTTGTAACTATCCAAGAGAATCATCTTGCATCGTCTTCGAATGATAAACATAGTAAAGATGAGCTTGATATTAACCTTAGAAATATACAGCGGAACACAGTGGATATCGAAAGTAAGAGGGAAATCAAAATATGCCCTATATGCAAAGGGGAATATTATTCTGTATGTCCAAATGGTTGTACCCTTATCGATATTAAAAAAGAAGTAGATGATGATTGCGAAAAAGATGACGATGATGATGAAGATATGGATAATAATAAAAACGGAGCCGAAGAGATAACAATGAGAACCAAAATAGAAAAGAATGAACTAACGTATTTCATCCAGGATAATTTCGGTATACAAGATGAGATGTCCGATTATAAGGAAAACAAGTTGCGTTCACTTTTGAGAAAAACATCGTATCTGGTCATTTGTGACACCCTGGAAAAATATTTGTCATTGTACCCAAGCTATAGAATGTATAAATTATTAAGTTTGGCTTATTATCAAGCAAAACATTATAACAAAAGCATTAAAATAGCAAAGTCTGGCATTAATAAATATGGTGACCCAGTTGGTCTTTTACATGAGCAAATTGGCGAAGCATACCTTCTTTTAGATAATTATGAAAAGGCTCGGGAGTTCCTTATTAGAAGTATAATTATGGGGCGACAGGGTTATGGCAGTGTATCATCTTTTGATGAAGCTGTAAATATATATGGTGTTGATTATCTATATTGTAAGGCGCTTTCTTATCATCACGATGGTATTCCAATATTCGGGTATTTAAAAAAGGACAGATTTAGCAAATATTATAATGCAATTAATAGTTTGGTTTTTTCTTCTAGATTAGGAGTTAGTTCTGTATCTTCCCAAAAAATAAAGAAGTATTTTACGTATTTACGAAAGGGAAAAGAAATACCAGAATTGAATAATATAGAAGGATTTAGAGAAGCTATTCTTCCCGAAGATTATCGAAAAGTAGAAGATTAAATACATCTTATTTATGCTACATTATAGATAAACTGTTATTTTATTAATAACGGTTCGTCTAAAATATATGACACAACATCAAACATATAATAACGCTTTTACTAGAGGACAACCAGGCATAAAAGGTATATATTCTATTTGGGGTTATGTCTGTTACTCATTTGTGGGATATCGTTAGCTCAGACATACTTCATGAAAATCAATAAATCGGATGGCAGTATTGCAATATTTAGTTTATCTGATGTACAAAAGATAACATTCAATTTTACCAGTGTAAGCTCGAATGACATTAAGAAACTTAATGGGTTATTGAGGCCCTTGGTCTTAATGCAGAATCAGCCCAACCTATTTAATCCATCCAGGTCGATAACTTATCAACTCCTGAAAGAGAGTGTTTCGAGTTGAAGGTTTATAATTGTAATGGTCAGCTCGTGATGCTTCTGGTTGATGGCAATCAAAAAGGTAAAAATAAAACGAACTTAGAATGACAGGAGAATCGATATGAATAGTAATAACTTTAATGAGACTTCTTCATTCTCTGATATTAATCAATATGTCAATACTGTAATATATAAGCTAATGGTAAAAGAAGGTCTTGATGCAGTCCATAATAAGTATAAGCAGTTATTTGAAATTAGCAAAAAAAAAGATTTAACTAGCATTATATCACATATAATTTATGATGTTATTTCTTGTGAAGAACATTATCTGTGTTTAAAAGAGGAAATCGTTGAATATTTGTCTGATTCAAATTATACCGCCTTAATCTATGAATATAATAGTTTTACAGAATATATTAATGATAGAAAAAAAATAACATGTAATAAAGCAATCGACCTTCATTTAAATTATCTTATGAAAGGGTGTAGTGGTGATATGCCATGTACAAGAGATATACATCAACGACATAATAAATATGATAAATTTAAGATAGATTGTGTTTTGAAACAACCACATCCTTTATTTGCGCGATTTTATAAATCAAACACAGCGTACATGTCTTCATGGTTATTTCTTAATCTTCTGATACAAGAGAGTGACAATAGATTTATTGGTTGTTTCAGAGATTTAGATAAAAAGGTTATAAGTAGCAATATTTCTTCGGCATTTAATAATATTAGTGATGCTATATTTAATAGATTTTTTAAGAATACAATACGTTAAAAATATAGTGACAAAATATGAAAAGCAGAAAATATTTAATCGAGAAAACTAAATAATTATCGTGCCATTCCAGGTTATTTTCTATTGAGTTAAAGCGCAAATAAATATAAAGAAGCAAGAATGAAATTGTAGTTAGAGTTTTTCTAAGAATTGTGAAATAAATTATTAGCTAAAGCTTGATTCAATAAAAGACATTAGTTAATGAGCCCCAGCCCCACCGTCTGCCTCCGCTCTTTTAACCAGCTACGGCATCCGGGCCAGCCCGCCCCCTNNCCTGCCGAGCCCTTCCCTCTGGACTTCCATCCCTGGCAACCCCCACCAAGCAAGGTATCCCAAAGGGAAGGGCTGCTCTTGCGCGAGGCTACGCCTCATACCGATAGCGCCTAAGGGGGCGGATGCTGTCGTGCTCGACCCAGCACGACCCTTCGGGGCCGCCCTACGGGCTTGGGGCTGTGTATTGATAAGAACGGTCGCTCCCGCTGTCCTTGCCAGGTGCCGGCTTGGGTTTGCCCCACGGGGCTGGTAGATTCTGTCCCGTTCTTGGGGCCTTAACTGTTTGAATCTTCTCATAGAAACCCTGTTGCATTTCAAAATAGATTATAACGTCCATCGGGTTAATAACCCAAGTTCCATTTGCAAATG
>DHFP01000234.1 GCA_002402315.1 Clostridiales bacterium UBA4821 | reverse complement strand
CACGCCATTCGAAGACTTTTTGAGCCGTTCGTACTCTTTTTGGAGCCGTTCGGCCAAATTCCATTGCAAAAATTCCGCATAGCATATAGATTACAGCTATACCTTATTATGGAAGGGGATAGGTAATGCACGAATTCAAACTGCAGGACTGAATTCAGCTTTTCTTCTGGCGGTGTCGCAGAGTTGAGTGACTCCAGCTTGCTGGTTCAATTGGTATCAGTCCATTCTGCCCGGGTAGGGGCTTGTCGGGCATGATGATTGAGTTTACCTCGATATTATGTCAATAATTGAAAGGAGCAGGTTTAATGAAGACATAACTATGTATGCTTGGATTATCGTGTTAACTCGTGTTCGGTTTTTTTGTTATTCAATCGTTAGCATTGTATATGGTCTTGAACCACATAACATATTCAACTGGATCATTATATTCAAGAAAGAAAGGGAGGCTATATAACATGGAAAAAGGCAAGAAATCTTTAAGAACGATTTTAAGTTATTCACTAATGTTTGCTATGCTCATTAGCTCATTATTCATGTTTCGAAGCGCTTTAGCGGAACCTCAAATGAGCAATGATGCAGAAGGAATTTTAGTAAGCCAATCCATTCATAGCGAATATGACTTATATAAGGAATTTATTAATACTAGCGACGAAGACTTACTTAAAATCGGCTACACAAAAGAACAAATTAGGGCTATGAAAAACATTAATTATAAAGATGCACTCAAAAGCAAAGTTGACAAATTGAATAAGTTAGATGATGTAGCATTGAAAAATGCAGGGTATGATAAGGAACATATTAATATCATAAGAAATTATACGGGAACTGAAGAACAAATAAATGCCTTATCTGCCAGTTTAGCATTAAGTACTTATAAAGGCAGTTCTTCAAAAAGTAGTTCCTACTCCCAGATTAATTTCAGAACAGACTGGACTTGGTCAAGCGTCCCTGTATGGCTTGAAACTGACATTTTAGCCGTATCTTGGACTGAAGGTATGTATGTAGATTTAAATAGTTCTTATACGTATGCCAACTATGATCTCTACAATGAATGGTATGAATCATATGATCGTACATTATCAACGCCAGTATTTTCTAATCTTAACACTGGAGCATATATAAAATTTGATATAGGACACCATAATAATGATATTGGAGGGTTATATGCCAAGAAGGGCAAATTTGGTTATAAAATATCAAGAAACGCATATGTCTCTCAGATTGCCGTTCAGGCAAAATATGGACATAATCAAATGGCGGTGCAACCATCTGTTTCAATTCCTGCAGGTTTATCAATAAGTTTTTCTTGGAGTTTAGTTGAAGCAGCGATTTTAGATAAGCAGTTTTATCTGTAACTGGATTTTATTCCTATTAGGGTAACGACCAATGTTGTTACCCTAATAGAGAATTAAAGAACGAGGTATTAATGTGGAGCCAAAACTTCTAAAATACGGGATATCGGCAGTTTTTATTTTCTTTTTAATGGGATGGTTCATTGTTCCTTATGCAATCCAGTTAGGTCCAGGGGAACAGCCTTATTATGTTTTACTGATTCTATTATGTACCATCGTAATTATTTGCACATGGGCACTAATAGACGAGGTAAGGGAATTGAAGGAATTCATAGATAAAGATTAAGCAAAATCTTTATTTATGAACGATCATGTACTAAAAGCAACCGTTTTATTCGCCTTTTGTTATTGACGACAGTTTCTTTTCGATTCATTCTTTCAGGACCACAACCTGATTGTGCTTGTGGTCTTTGGCGCTAGTATGGTGCCCGCGGCGTGGCCGAGTTTGTCTGTTACAATCTGTAAGTATTCGGCAACGGCCTGAGTCTGGTCAAGCTCAGCCCAGTATTGTTGGCTGAACACATCCATTTTGGCTGGATCATGACGGCCTCACACACCCCAGTTAAAGGCGCCAGGTCCTTACCTATGATCTGAGATTAAGCTCCGGAGACAATATACCGTTGAACCGCAATCATGCCAAACAGATCAAACATCTACTGGCAAATCATAGACCACTCATAACACCAACCGTTCATCCCATCAAAACCACCAAATGACACCGTTATTCACGGTTCAAGGCGGCCCTCCTATACGAGACCACATTGACTTTACTCTCACCCTTATCGGGGGCTTGACTTTTTCGGCGTTGCCTAATTAATGCACGCCATTCGAAGACTTTTTGAGCTGTTCGTACTCTTTTTAGAGCCGTTCGGCCCAATTGCATTGCTAAAAATCCGCACAGCATATAGATTACAACTATACCTTATTATGGGAGGAGGTGACAGGCAATGCACAAATTCAAACTATTGGGACTGCCTTCAGCTTTTCTTCTGGCAGTAGCCCATAGCGGGGTGACTCCAGCCTGCTGGTTCTATTGGTATCAGCCCAAACTACCAGAATAGCACCACACTGATTTGTAAAGGATCATATAAAGTGCAATAATCCAAAAGCTACACCCCTACTAATCATAAAGGAGATGAAAGTAAATGATTAGAACAATTAAGATAACCATTTGTTTATTACTTACATTATCTTTACTCGCTATGCCTGCAATGGCAGGAATAAAAGCAACTTCGTATATTGAACAAAACTATGCGCTTACTCACTCTGAGCTATCGGGTATTGAAAAGGAAACAGCTTTAAATCAATCTTTACAAAGTAGCCCAGTAAAGCAACTTATCAATGAATTAGTGGGTGAAAAATTTGAAGTATCTGACGTTCAAGTCTATGATTGCTCAATTGGTAAAACAAGAGGTACTGTAGTTGTTTTCTCTATTAATGATACTAACATACAAATAGCATATTCCAATACAGATGGTGTTGAAAGAGCTACAGTGTTAGCGCCGACGTAAAACGGCCG
>DHFP01000002.1 GCA_002402315.1 Clostridiales bacterium UBA4821 | reverse complement strand
GTGGTAAGGGTAGCTTAATCGCAGTCGATGGTAGAATCTCAACGCGTGATTATGATACAGATAACGGTAAGCGATACGTTACGGAAGTTGTTGCAGATGATATACAGTTTTTGGATAGCAAGAAAGATGATGAGCCATCTAAACCAGAGTATGTTAAGCAAGGTAAAGTTAAGGTAGAAAACATACCTACATCTGCGCCAGAAGAAGATTTACCGTTCTAAAGTAAATAGGCGTTGAAATATACGCCTTTTATTTTACACATTAAATGTATATTAAAGTATTGCAAAGTTGTATCAATAGATGTATAATGAATACGAAAGGAGGTATATCATGGAAGAAAAGTTATTATATACCATTAAAGAATATGCTAAAATTATGGGTGTAAATGAAATCACAGTTAGAAGATGGATTAAAAAAGGCGAAGTTAAGATACTACGCAAAGGTAAAGTTATTAGAATCAATAAAGATGAATTGAAAGCGAGTGAATAACAATGGCATTATATAGAACGATACACGTTAGCTTCTGGAATGATACTAAAGTGTCTGACAACTTCACACCTGAAGATAAATATTTTATGTTGTATCTACTTACTAATCCATATACTAATTTAATTGGTTGTTATGAAATTAGCATTAAACAAATATCAAGAGATATAGGTTATTCAGTAGATGGTGTAGAATCTTTAATTAAAAGGTTTGTTAGTTTACACGGTATTATAGACTATGATTTTACAAACAAAGAATTATTAGTTAGAAATTGGCATAAATATAATTGGACTAAATCTCCAAAGTTAGAAAAGCCTTTATTAAGTGGTTTAGAAAGCATTAAAACTGATCGATTTAGATTAGAAGTAGCAAAGATATTAGAGGTTAATAATACCGTATCAATACCGTATCAATACCGTATAGATACAACTGTTACTGTTCCTGCTACTGTTTCTACATCTATATCACTTAAAGAAGATTTAAGAGAAAGTATTAAAATCATTATAGAGTATCTTAATCTTAAATTAGGAACTCACTATAAAATATCATCAAGTAAGACACAAGACTTGATCAAAGCAAGATTTAATGATGGATTCACACTTGATGACTTTCAAAAGGTAATCGATGTTAAAGTAGAAGAGTGGAAGAATAATGATAAAATGAGTAAGTTTTTAAGACCTGAAACACTATTTAGTAATAAGTTTGAGGGTTATCTAAATCAAAAGATAAATATTAAAAAGCGTATGAGTGAGTATATGAACGAGGAATATAAAAAGACAGGCGAGGTGTTTTAGATGTTAAGTAAAGATAAGTTTATTAAAGGTGTGCGTTATTTAACAACCGTATATATCAACTTCAAGATAGATTTAGAAGATGAGTTTACAATCCAAGTGTGGTATGAGTTCTTTCAAGATTTAGATGATGACACATTTACAGGGTTATTAAAGACATATGCTAAACAAAATCAATACGCACCACAATCGCCAGCATCAATATTACAACTCTACAAAGAAGTTAAGCAATCACAGTTAATGAGTGCAGAGCAAGCGTGGGAAATAGTAGAATCTAATCTGCACAAAAGTATTAGAGGTTATCAAACTATGGTAAACGGTAATATAGTATCACGCAACGACTTCTATCAAGCAATTAAAGAACATACGCAAATTGTAGCCGTATGCAAAGAGATAGAGAGTAGTTTGGCAGATATTACCACCGAGAGTAAAAAATACGTTAGAAATGAATTTATGACTATCTACAAGCGTTATAGTGAGCAAGCAGTTAGCATAGGTTATGATGAAAGGTTGAAATTGACATGAATGAAGAATACGAAAAAAAAATAAAATATGAATTACATCACGATCACTTTGAAAACGCTAAACGTTACAATATACCAAGAGCACAATTAATTATTGCTGATATACCATATAATTTAGGTAATAATGCATATGCAAGTAATCCATCGTGGTATTTGAATGGCGATAATAAAAACGGCGAATCAGATAAAGCTGGAAAAACATTTTTTAAGACAGATGAAAACTTTAACATTAGTAATTTCTTTGATTTTTGTGTAAGGTTGTTAAAACCAGAGCCAAAGGAAACAGGAAAAGCACCTTGTATGATTATCTTTTGTGCGTTTGAACAAATGCACTTTGTAATTGAGAAAGCTAAAGAATATGGATTTAATCGTAGTCAGCCGAGATTTTTTATTAAAAACTATTCAGCACAAGTATTGAAAGCAAATATGCGTGCAGTAGGTGCAACAGAGTTTGCAGTTATTTTGTATAGAGATAAGTTGCCTAAATTTAACAATAACGGTAAAATGATATTTGATTGGACTAAATGGGAACGTGATAATTCTGTTCCTAAAATACATCCAACACAAAAACCTATTAGCATATTAAGAGAATTGATAGAAACATACACTGATCCATATGATGTTGTAATTGATCCAGTTGCTGGAAGTGGCACAACATTAAGAGCAGCTGTAGAAGTAGGTCGTAGTGCTTATGGATTTGAGATTGAAAAGAAGTTTTACAATTTAGCACAAACAAAAATGTTAGTTAATATACCAACATATAAACCTATGGAGTTAGTTTATAAAGAATTAAATGTTGAACAAATTAGTTTATTTGATGAGAGTGCATAACATGAACATCTTTGATATGTTACACGAGCCGATTCAATTAAAAGGTAAGATTAGAATGTTTGAAGCATTTTCAGGTGTAGGCACACAAGCAATGGCTCTTAAACGTATCACATCAAACTATGAGATAGTTGGTTATAGCGAGATAGATAAATATGCTATACAGTCATATCATGCGATACATGGAGATGTTAAAGCGTATGGCGACATCACGAAGATGGAAAAAATACCACCATGCGATATATTTACCTGGAGCTTTCCTTGCACCGACTTATCAAAAGCAGGTAAGCAAAAGGGTATGAATAGTGGCACACGTTCTGGATTAGTCTATGAAGTGTTGCGATTAGTTAATGCGACAGTAGATAAACCTAAAGTGTTGATCATGGAAAACGTGCCAGACTTGATACAAGCTAACTTCATAAGACAATTTGGCGAGATACAATTAGAGTTAGAACGCATGGGGTATATGAATTATGTAGAAACACTAAACGCTAAAGACTTTGGAGTCGCACAGAATAGAGACAGAGTGTTTATGGTATCAGTGTTAGGCGATTATAGTTATTCATTTCCTAATTACATTAAGTTAGAGAAGAGATTAAAAGACTATTTAGAAGATGAAGTTGATGAGAAGTATTATTTGAGTGATAAACACATCAATAAAATTAAAGCATGGAAATCGCAACAAAACACATTAGATAATATTTTATCTGAAGACGATATATGCCCAACACTTACCGCAAGAGGTGCAGGAGAAAACCATAGCGGAATGATACTTGTTAGAGATAAAAAAGGTGTTAGAACAATCACACAAAAAGAATCGTGGCGTCTCATGGGCATATCAGATGAAGACTTTTACAAGGCACAAAAAGTGTGTTCAAACTCGCAGTTGTATAAGCAAGCGGGTAATGCAATTTGTGTTCCAGTATTAGAAAATATATTTAAGGAGATAATATGAACATTTACGA
>DHFP01000252.1 GCA_002402315.1 Clostridiales bacterium UBA4821 | reverse complement strand
TTACAACTATATTGTACTAGGGGGATATTATGAAAACTAGAAAAATTTTTACAATACTTATAATTTGTATTATTATATTGGTAATTGCTGTAGTTGATGTTCTCTATTTTTTACCTAAGTTTTTGACTGATAAAAAAAATTCTGTCCAATCTCCTAACCCGGTACAGCAGGAACCATCTCAAATACCCTCAGATCAACCGGACTCTACTCTTGAAGAAAACCAGAACGCGGAAGAATCATCTGAAAATACTGTTATGGGTATAATTGATTTGAGCGGGGGACAACCGCAATTTATGCCGAGACAGCAAACCTCGCTTGAGGCTAAACTAGCCCAGTTTCTTCCTGATGAAGAAAAAAAATATCCGGTTACAGGTTCATCTGATATTCAGAATATTGACATATCACGGTGTGAAAAAATTACTGTAAACAATATAAACTATAACCTAACCCTAACTGCCTTTACCGGAAAATTCCTATCAACAACAAACACATCCTATCTTTTGGAAGTTCAAATCCCTTCCTTGAAAGTATTTAAATGGTATGCTTTTGACGTGGATTTGAAGTTAATTAGCAGTTATAACTTAAAACAAAAAAATATAGATCTTCCTGGTAAAATTCTTGAAGTCAAGGATTTTGACAGCGACGGCATAGATGAGGTTCTCTTAGAAAGCACTAAGAATATGAATAATAAAACCAAACATCTTGAAGGTTATACCTCAACTAAATACCTATTTAAAATGTTAAACAATCAGGTTAATATCCTCTGGAAAGAAGATGGTGGTGACTCAAGCGGAAACAAGGGAAGGGGCTCCTCAGTTGAGCAGATTACCTATGCCCAGACCAATCCTCCTCCTGCAGATCAACCGGATTTAGTTCAATTAAAAAAAGTTTTTACCAGTAATGTAACATTCGTTGAAGTAGATAATAAAACTTTCGATCTTATTAATAGGGTAACGTACGAAGAAATTAGAGATTTTGGTAGTATTGTAAGCACGCCCGTAAAAACAACTGAATTCTATAGATATAAATGGGATATACCGTCGCAAGAATATACGTACTTTGAAAAATTAACGCGGAATGGACATGTAGGCCTGGATGAAGTTGGTTTAACGCAAAAAAAGTAGTACCCTAAAATAACTTGTCATATTTTATTAGAGAATAATTTTTTACTCATTTACAATACTATATTTGAAATGTAAAATAGTATTATCAAAAGAAGGGAGGGTGAAAATTTGAAAGATACTTATTCAGAAAATGGAGTGCTTGCTAACAAAGTTTCTTTGGATGAAGGAATCAACCTCGCAATAACTTACGATGGATTACTTTTCATCTCTGGTGCCGATACTGTTTATGCTCACTTTGGATACGGAACTAAATGGACAAACCTTAATACTCTTAAAATGATGCGAACCGGCAGCGGATTCAGAGCTAACATTCCAATAACCAGAACAGGTACTGTCCATGTTGCATTTAAAGACAGCGCAAGCAACTGGGATAACAACAGCGGTTCGAATTACTCTTTTGATGTACGTACCAAGAAAACAACTGCCAAGGATTAGAGCCGTAAGCTGACGGCTCTAATTTTATTTTATCTTTCCTTCGCCTTCCAGCTTCTTTATTTCTTTTTCTGTCTTTTTATAGAACTTTTTTATATACTTTTTATTCTTTGGGAGATTATCATCCCATGGATGCTTATTCTTATCAATTTTACTCATGCGTTCTCCCTTCCTGGTTTTAGCGGCAATGTTTTTCTCCCTCTTCCTTAAATTTAGGGGACGTTCCTTGAGCAAAGCGAATGGTCGCGTCCCCTTTCCTTAATAGTATATATTTCTAAATAATTTTTATTCTTTTAAGTTTTTAAGTTTTTAATATTTACTTTTTTCCATTCAAAACCAATTGAATTTATGATATTATTACATAGGTTAGTAAACTCTACTATTGTAATTAATGATATTCATAATCGAGGTGAATTTCGGTTGAAAGAAAATGCTAATAATTTTAATGATAAACTAAAGGAAAAAGGTTACAAAATCACATTTCAGAGGAAACAGGTTCTTGATGTAATTAAAGATAATGAAGGAAAACATCTTAACTCTGAAGAAATTTATAATCTTGTAAAAGAAAAGTCACCTGACATCGGTATAGCTACGGTCTATAGAACCCTTTCCCTCTTAGATAAGATGGGCTTAATATATAAAGTTGATCTTGATGAAGGCAGCGTAAAATATGAACTGGATAGAGACCTTGATTCTCATCGTCATCGTCATCATCATCTTATCTGCCTGGATTGCAATGAAATTGTTGAAGTAGAGGAAGACCTTCTTGATGACATTGAGGAAAAAATATCTGCTAAACATAATTTCTTTATAAAAGATCACAGTGTTAAGTTTTACGGCTATTGCATAAAATGCCGAGACAAGTACGGCGACTGATCGCTTTTTTATACTATTTTATTGATAATAATTATCATTATCTTTACAACTTCTAACTTTTGTATTATAATAAAGTTAGAAGTTGATAATTATTATCATTTGGAGGTAAAAATGGACTGCTGTAAACAAAAAAATCCGGTAATTAGTAAATTAAACACTCTTTTTCAAAAAGTATTTAACCAGGAAAAGCCAAAAGAACAATTCCGGGGTTCATCTACGCCGGCAGGATGTATTATCCTTGTCGGAAATCCCAATGTTGGAAAAAGTCTGATATTTAATTCTCTTACCGGTTCATACGTAACTGTATCAAATTATCCCGGAACAACAGTTGAGGTTTCTGCCGGTAAGGTTATCTTGAACAATAGAGAATTTAAAATAATTGATACACCTGGATTATACTCCCTGCTTCCAATAAGTGAAGAAGAAAGGGTTACCCGCCGCTACCTTTTATATGAAAAAGCTGACCTTATAGTCCACGTAGTAGATGCAAAAAACATAAAAAGGATGCTGCCTCTCACACTTCAACTCATAGAATCTAACCTGCCGGTAGTGCTGGTTCTGAATATGATGGATGAGACAAAGTCCATAGGATTGGATATAGACATAAAAAAATTAGAGCAGCGCCTTGGAATTCCTGTAATAGAAACTTCTGCCGCACTTAATCAAGGAATAGATAAACTCAGGGAAAGGATATTAAAGTATGTCGATGCCGCTGCATGAAATAAAAAAATATGACCTGGATATTAAGAATGCAACAACACGAATTGTTAACCAATTACAAGCACCGTACAGTATCTCTAAGGATACTATTGCATCCCTTTTGCTTCAGGATGACCAGGAAATTTTTGAGTTGGTTAAAAGTAAAGAATCCAGTCAGAGGGTCTTAGAAATCAGTAAGATAGTAAATGACCTCAAGAACTCTCTTGATTGTCCTATACACTATATTTTAGCTATTCAGAAAAATATTGAATCGGATAAATTGCTAAGAGACGTAATAAAAACAAGTGAAGAAAAAAATCATCATATTTCTGATTTTATTAACAAGCTGACAATAAATCCTTTCTCCGGCTTTATTATACTTGCGTTGGTTGTCTACTTCGGCCTTTATAAGTTTGTAGGGGAATTTGGCGCCGGTACGCTTGTTGACCTTATTGAAGATAAACTGTTCACAGCCCACATAAACCCATTCTTTAATTGGCTGATCGGTACCTATATACCTTGGAAGCCCATTCAGGACCTGCTTGCCAATGATTATGGCATTCTTACAATGGGTGTCAGATACGCTGTAGCTATCGTACTTCCTATTGTAACTGTCTTTTTCTTTGTCTTTGCTATAATTGAAGACTCCGGTTACCTCCCCCGGCTGGCATTATTAGTAGATTTTATCTTTAAAAAGATAGGCCTTAACGGAAGGGCGGTTATCCCTATGACCCTTGGCTTTGGATGTGATACCATGGCTACAATGGTTAGCCGTACTCTTGAAACCAAGAGGGAACAAATAATAGCAACTTTTTTGCTGGCTCTTGCAATACCTTGCTCTGCACAACTTGGAGTAATCCTTGCAGTACTCTCCGGACATCCGGCTGCTCTAGCCGTATGGATAGGTTTTATGGCATTAATCTTCCTATTCATAGGCTACCTGACATCAAAACTTCTGCCCGGATCAAAACCCTCCTTTTACATGGAGCTGCCTCCCTTGAGGCTTCCAAGCATCGGGAATGTAATTGTAAAAACCTATTCGAGAATGTACTGGTACTTTAAAGAAATTTTTCCCTTGTTTATCCTGGCAAGCATACTTATATGGATAGGAAATATCACCGGGATATTCAGTATGCTTTTAAGCATAATCTCTCCGGTTATTCAAGCCATAGGCCTGCCTTCCGAAATGTCATCAGTCTTCTTATTCGGCTTTTTCAGGAGGGACTACGGTGCAGCAGGATTGTTTGACCTTCAGCAGTCCGGATTGCTTAATGGTATACAGCTGGTGGTTGCAGCTTCAACCCTTACTCTTTTTGTGCCATGTATTGCACAATTCATGATGATGGTAAAGGAGCGGGGACTTAAAACAGCCCTCTATATGGCTGCATTTATTTTCCCCTTTGCGTTCTTGTGCGGTTATTTTCTGAATAAAATATTATTACTTTCAGGGGTGAGCCTATGATAACCTGTTCATTTTGCGGATATGAATTTGATGAAAAAGAAACTGTTAAATCCTGCTCCAGTTGCCCAATGAATAAAAATTGTGGTAAAATTAAGTGTCCAAACTGTAACTTCGAAAATCCCAAGCCGCTTAAGTGGCTATCTGCTGTTGGCGGTTGGCTCAAAATGGCATCTCACCACCCAGGCCACGGGACTATTGGTTTTTCACCAAAAGCTGATAACCAAAAACCGTTGGCCAGCGTTAATCTTACGGAACTTAAGCCTGGTCAGCAAGGTAAGGTAATAAAAATTAACCTTTCGGGCCATGATGATGTTAAGAAACTAACCGTCTTCGGGATTATTCCCGGTGAAGACCTGTTCCTGATTCAAAAGTTCCCATCGTATGTGATAAAAATAGGGAACACCCAGATAGCTCTAGACAAACATATTGCTTCAAATATTGAGGTAACCTGTTAAAATTAAACCCGGAGGAGTTTTCATGCATTCTCATGACCACGGTCATAAAGATCTGACCGTTCGCAGGCTTATATACTCTATTTTTCTGAACTTTGCCATAACAGCTTCAGAAATTGCCGGAGGGCTGCTATCCAATAGTCTTTCCTTGATATCCGATGCCCTGCATAACCTAACCGACACATTTGCCATGGTTATCAGCCTGTTTGCAAGATTAATCTCCAAAAAGCCCATCTCACCTTCTAAAACCTTTGGCTACAAAAGAGCTGAGATTATTGCCGCATTCATAAATATTACGGTATTGATAGCCATATCTTTATTCCTATTCAAGGAAGCATTTTACAGGATTTTTAACCCTGCTGAAATAAACGGCTCTCTCATGTTTGTTATAGCTGTAATAGGCTTGGCAGGTAACTTAATAAGCGCCGTTCTACTATATAAGAGTGCAAAGAATAACATAAATATAAAGAGTGCATTCATCCATATACTGTCTGATGCACTCTCTTCCATAGCAGTTATTCTTACGGGAATATTAATTATTTTTAAAGAATGGTACATCCTGGATCCTGTTTTAACTTTTTTGATAGGTATTTACGTAATGATCCAAAGCTGGCATATGCTTATGAAGGTAATACACATTTTAATGCAGGGTGCTCCAAGCAACGTTAACCTCGACATTCTTAAGAATAAAACCGAAACAGTTGAGGGTGTTAAAAATATCCACCATATCCATATTTGGAGTCTAACCGAAGAATTAATTCATTTTGAAGCTCATGTAAGTATAAATACTTGTGATCTTGAGAAAATTGAAGCCATTAAAGGGTCCATCAAAGCAATTCTGAGGGAAGATTTCAATATCTCCCACTCTACTATAGAATTTGAAACCGAAAACTGTACGTCACCAGGTACTTTCGGGCAGTAAAGTAAACTTTATTCTGCCGAATTAAAAAGATCCAGAAGTTGATTGGCTACCCTGGCCCAATTGTATTTTTCTTCAGCTAAAGCACGCCCCATTTTTCCCATCTCCCGCGCTTCCCCGGGATTATCCAGTAAATAACCGATACTTTCAGCCATTGAAGCCGGATTATTATATTCTTTAACTACCAACCCATTTAGTTTTCCCTGCACCACCTCTGCGTTGCCTCCGCGATTAGTTGTCACAATAGGCAGTCCGGCTGCCATTGCCTCATAATGCACCCTTGCCAGAGGTTCCCTCCATTGGGATGCACACACAAATATGTCTCCCATATTATAATACTTAGGTATTTCATGAGGCGGTATAAACCCTGTAAAAACTACCGGTCCTTTTATTTCGGATACCATTGTCTGTATTTGTCTGACATAATCATCGGTTGCGTTACTGCCATACCACTTGCTTCCTACAAACACAAGTGCAGTATCCGGATGGGATTCCATAACAAGCTTCATAGCTTTTATCAGAATATGGGCCCCTTTCTTCTTTCCCAGCCTTCCTGCATAGAGTATAACCTTCCGGTCATTTAAGCCAAACTGTTTGAGCATAAGGTCTCTATCTGCGGCTGCTTCTTCCGACCAGACAGGTCTATACTTAATTGTGTCGACGCCTGAATAAACTACATTCAATTTATCCCCTGCCGCCGGATACAGCTTCTTTACACCATTAGCAATGAATCTGCTTACCGTTGTGATAAAACTTACTCTTTCTATGCTTCTTTCGGCCAAATCAGGCGCTATTTTCTCGGGCAAAAACATCTCGTTATGCAGGCTGAGACCAAAGGCACTTTCAGGTGCTGCCTCACTCAGCGGCAGTACCCACAGCGGTCTGTTAAACACATGAACAAGGTCGTATTTGTCTGAAAGCGCATTTTTAATATTGTTCAAGTACTCAACAGCTGATTTACCTGCGGCCCTTATAAATCTTACGCCTTCTGCAGTCTCCTGCTCCGGCAGGGAACCGCTTTGAACACTGAATACGGTTATTTCATGATGCAAAGCCAGGATTGGCAGTATTCCATCAATATAAATCTGTACAGCTCCTCCCGAGACTGGAGGAACAGGCAGCTTTTCGGTACATATTAATGCTATCTTCATGATAACTCACATCCCTTTCACACTATCCTCCAAGTCTTTCTATAACTGGAATTTTGGATTCCTCCAGTCTCGCTGCCTTTTCTACCTCAACATCTTTTACCGGCTTGTTCTTCTGGAATATATTCTTAACTTCTCCAAAGAACCAGTGAGGGAATAATAGATCTATCTTCAGAAGTTCCAATTCATCAAATGATAATTCATTGCAGCTTTTATAGCATTCCAGTATGTCACTGATTTTGTCCTTATCCCATCCTCCACTTTTAATCATTTTCTTACCGATTATCTTTCGCAGGTCTCTAACTGAAAAATCATATGTTACACCATCCAGGTCCAAAACATATACATTCTGTCCAACAAGCAATGCGTTACCCCTACCGTAATCCTGATGGCACAGTGGAATCTGATTTATATCAACCATGGACATGGAATTATAGGCGGAATGCTTGATAGCATCAATTGCTGCGTCAGCAATCTTAATCATCGAATCAGCATACTTTAAATAAGCCCGGTGCCCGGTCTGACCGGATTTCCGCGATGCCTCCTCCTTCCACTCCAGCATCTTTTTTCTCATAGACTCATATTGCTTGGGCCACTTGCCAAGCTTTGAAGACTCTCTTGCTCCTTGGGGAGGTTGGAACCCCTTTGAAACCTTATGAAATGCAGACAAACCTTTTACACCCTTGCATAAATCCCCGGGACTTTCAAAATCAAGGTCTTTTCCATCAATCCATTCATACAGAACAAACAACTGTCCCTCATGTTCTGTTATGGGTTCACCTTTAATGTTCCGGATTACCCTGGGAACATTCCCGCCTTTCTCATATATATAAACCTGTGCATAAACAGAAAATATAGCCTTCTCTTTTTCGTGTTTCAGCCTTTTCAAGCATAAAGTTCTATCCTTGTGAGAAACTTTCCATAACGTTTTTAAACCTTTGTTTTGGATTACATTTAATCTTTCAGCAGCTAAACCGTATTCTGCCAGGACGCTTTCAGCCAATTGGTTCAGGTTTGGTTCATTGGTTCGGTTGTCCACGCTTCTTCCCCTTTCGATATGCTATACCGGGATTAAATTATCAAAACAATCAATTATCGGCTCAGCCAATTTTTCAATTTTTATCATTTCATTCAACCGTTTGATATACTTATCCTGGGTCCAACTCTTTTCTCTCTTTTCATAATACTTGCTCATTATACCTTCAAACAGGTGGGGATATGCCAAATCAGCTTTTAGAACCTGCCACCGGGAAGCTTCCAAAGGATTTTTGTCCTGATACCACTCCAGCATTTTTCTAACCAGCTCAATATCCCACATCCCCCTCTTCTTCATTACTTTGTTCAGAAGTTTCCTGATATCCCTTATTGGTATATCTATGGTTATCGAGTCAGTATCCAACACAAACATCTCTCCGGAATCTGTAAGAATAAGATTGCCTGCTGCAAAATCCTGGTGGCATAAACTTTTTTTATTCGCAGCCTCATCAACCCACTTAAAATAGCATGATTCTACTAGTAGGGATGCCGCTTCCTGCATCCTGCTGTAAAAATGGGGAAACTCTTTAAGTATGGTATCTCCAAAAGCTGAACATCCAACATTTTTTTCTTCTTTGGCAAAATACCCTTTCAGCTTCTCACTCCTATTTTTATAGTCTTCCACCCATCCTCCAAGATGTGCTCTGGATTTGCATCCCCGGGGAGGCTGAAACCCAACCGATGCCAAATGAAATCCAGCCATTTCATGAACTACCCGTTTCAATTCCTCAGTATTTTCATACCTTGGATTATTCCCTGTAACAGCTTTGCTCATCACATAGCAATGATTATCCCGGTATACATAGCTGCTGTTTCCCTTTGTTTTAACAATATCCGGAATGTTAACCCCGTTGTTTTTCAAGTAATATACTGCGGAAATAATAAACTCGACAGTTTCTTTTGAATTAGAATGTTTTTTTAGTATTCTATATCCTTGGGGCGTATCTATCCACCACACACCTTTTTTATCTTTGTATGCCTCGGTTTTTATTCCCGCAACTTCAATATCATATTGCTCCAATACGGTCATGATATCCCCAATAACCTCTTCCAGCAAGGATCACCTCCCTTATGTTGCGTATTGCCTGTAGTTAAAAATTTGAGGCCCTATTGGCTGCAGCTTATAGCCGAATTCGGGCCTCCGGCCTTTTAAAGGATTAAAATAGTTCTCTTATAGGCTGAAGATTATATCTCTTTTTCCTCTTCTTCCTCCTCTGCTTCCTCCAGTTCTTCAACTTTTGTCCATGTAACCTTTATAGAAATTGCCCCCTCTGCTTCGTCATCATCGTATTTTATTTTGTACTCTAATTCTTTATCATCAGGTAATGTAACTTGGTTTCCTTCTACTGTAAGCTGTCCTTTTATGAGTTTATTGAACATACCTCTTAGGAATTCGAGACTTTCCTGCTTGGAACCTATGCCTTTTTCCTGATACTTCATTAAATACTCCTCCTTTTTAGATTTTGTATATATTTTCGTTAACATAATATTCATGCCTTAAAATAATGTTCCAATTGTTAACAAATTTTTTTTCTCCGCATACATTGTTTATGTAACCATAAGCAACTGGTTATATTCCTATAGAACATATACTTAAAACTGCACTCTTCCCTACATACACCCTTAAATAAAGTCAGGAGGATAGGCAATGAATATATGTGTAATCGGAACTGGATACGTAGGATTGGTTACCGGAGTCTGTCTGGCTAAAGCCGGTCATAAAGTAAATTGTTATGATATAGATCAGGGAAAAATAAACTTGTTATGTAAAGGAGTTGTCCCCTTTTACGAACCCGGTTTAAAAGAATTAGTCATGGAAACTCTGTCTTCAGGAACTATTGAATTTACCTCTGACCTTTTACTTGCTATTGAAGACTGCCCGTTGGTAATAGTAGCAGTAGGCACACCATGCCGTGAAAACGGTGAAGCAGATATATCCCAAGTTATAGCTGCGGTGAAAGACCTTGCATGTCTGCTGAACAGTTATAAGGTAATTATTATAAAAAGCACTGTACCGGTAGGAACCTGCACATACATTGAAAATGTCATCAGACAAAACATGAAAAATTGCTGTAAAATTGATGTGGTGTCCAATCCCGAATTTTTACGCGAAGGATCTGCAATACGTGATATGCTGTACGCAGATAGAATTGTAATCGGGAGTGATAGTCAGGAAGCCATCAAAGTAATTAAAGAAGCTTATATTCCCTTTGGCAGGCTGATATTTGAAACCTCCAGGGAAAGCGCCGAGCTGATCAAATATGCCTCTAATGCATTTCTAGCTACCAAAATATCATTTATTAACGAGATGGCAAGCTTCTGTGAAAAAGTCGGTGCTGATATAAAAGATGTGGCTAAAGGAATGGGATTTGACCCCAGGATTGGTTTCCAATTTCTCAAGTCCGGTATTGGTTTTGGAGGTTCATGCTTCCCTAAGGATCTAAAAGGATTGATAAAAGCCGGGGAAAAAATCGGTTATGATTTTAAAATAATCAAAGAGGCTCTCAATGTAAATGAAATACAGAAAATCATACCTATACAGAAACTTCGAAATATATTGGGTGATTTGGACGGTAAGACAGTAGCTCTTTGGGGACTTTCATTCAAACCAGATACCGACGATATCAGAGAGGCGCCCTCTCTGGATATAATTGCGGCGCTATTGAATAAAGGTGCTGCAGTAAAAGTTTTTGACCCTATAGCTCAGGATAAGGTAAAAGATATTTTCCCTCAGGTTATATCCGGGCAAAACTGTTATGATACAGTTTCAGGCAGTCATGCCGTTATTCTTGTCACCGAATGGGAAGAATTTAAAAATGTTGATTTCATGAAGGTTAAATCTCTTATGGCAAAGCCTGTTATTATAGACGGAAGAAATTTGTTAGATGCTCAAGAATTGAAAGAAATGGGGTTTGTATATCTTGGTATAGGCCGAAAATAAATATCAACTCATATACTCCACCTGATTTGCAAGCCCCTCCTCTAGATTAATTTCCGGTTCGAACCCAAGAATATGTTTTATTTTACTGATGTCAGCATAGGTATCCCTTACATCCCCCTTCTGGTCAGGAACAAAATTTAATTGAACCTCTTTTCCTATTTTCCCCTCAAGCATTCTAACTACTTTTAATAACTCTATTGGCTGCCCGCTCCCGACATTAAACATCTCACCTTCAACCGCAGATTGCGCAGCCAGTATATTAGCACGTACTATATCATCTACGTATGTGAAATCCCTCATCTGCCTTCCGTCTCCATACAAGGTTATAGGTAATCCCGCATAAATGGATTTTATAAATATGCTTATAGCCATATCCGGGCGCTGCCGTGGTCCATATACAGTAAAATACCTTAAAGATACTACCGGTACTCCAAAATTCCGGCAGTAAAGATGACAAAGGTTTTCTGCTGCGATTTTAGTAAGCCCGTAAGGTGAAAACGGCCTTGGCAGATGAAATTCATGCATGGGGAAAACATTTGTGCTGCCATAAACTGAGGAAGATGATGCGTAAACCAGCTTCTTAATTCTGCAGTTTTTTGCTGCCTCTAATAATCGTTGTGTGGCCAGGACATTATTTCTAATATAAATATCAAACTGTTTGCCCCAGCTTCCTCTTACTCCAGGCTGGGCAGCCAGATGAAAAATATAGTCTACTCCTTCCAGATACTCTTCTAATTGAACCTCCATTAAATCTTCCCGGATGAACTTAAAGTCCGGGCTGGATAAAAATGAAGATATATTGGCTTCCTTTATTTTGCTTTCATAATTATTTGTTAAACAGTCAATTCCTATGACCTCCCACCCTGATTGGATAAGCGCCTCGCTCAAATGAGAGCCTATAAAACCTGCACAGCCTGTTACCAGTGCTTTTTTTGACATATCTTTCTTTTCTCCTAAAAAACAAACTTTTCTACCGGCATTATATGCTGGTAAATATGGAAGTTGTATTAAATCGCTAAATTTTATAATCAATTTAGCACACATCCATGCCATTGGAATATTATGGGTATAAAAGATATGTTAAATTTCTCAGGAGGGAGTGAAATCTGTGGAAAAGAAAACAGTCAAACAACAGAATACGGGCGTAGTAAGAACTATTATCACTAATGCCATTTATGGTAGAGCTACTCAAATATTTGATCCTACTGTATATATTAGTCCAAATGATAACAGGAACCCTACCCAGGTTTTGGGTTGTACAATCACTAGTGCTCAAATAAAGGAATGCCGGCTTGAAGAAGTAGGAGAAAAAAGTATAAATGTCAGAGTAGACGGTACTTATGAACTGCATGTATGGTACGAAGCCAACGGGGATACGCAGGTAATAAAAAATCATGCAAAATTCTCAGAAATAATACCTGTAAAAAGTCTAGGCGGGGAATTTTACGAAAACAAGCAAGTAATGGCCTGGATAGCTAATAAACCAAGACCCCTTGGAACCATGATAGTTAACAAATCAGGAACTCCATCAATCTCAATCCAAATGGAGTACGAACTGGGAGTTGAAGTTATCGGAGAGGCTAAAATAGATATCCTTTCCTACAACAGAAAAGAACCTGCAAAGGCTAAAAACAACCCTATTGAGAACTTCGAAAGTATTATTGATGCCGAAGACGATGATTAGTCCATACTGCAGAGAAAAGAGGGTATGCACTTCACATACTCTCTTTTTTCAATACATTAAGGAATGGTTATAAAAATGGAGCTAAAAGAATACATTCTTTTGATTAAAAGAAGGCTTTGGATTTTACTTGTTATTACTATGATTTCAACTGCCTGTACGGCAATTTATGTAAATTATTTTTGCGATAGCATATATGAATCCATCACGACCCTGTACGTAGGTTCACAAACCCGTGAGGAATCAGGAATAGCCTACAATGACCTCCTAATGGGACAGTTTCTGGTTAAAGATTACAGGGAAATCGCAAAAAGCAGGACAGTCGTACAGCAGGTAGTAGACGAACTCATCTTGGAAGGTGAATTAAATCCCGGCTTTGACTCATTAAGCCTGTCAAAAAAAATAAGTGTCAATCTGCTGGGAGACACAAGAGTGATAGAAATAAAATTGGAAGATACAGACCCCTATCGTGCTAAAACCCTGGCAGACAGGATTGCTGTCGTCTTTATGGAAAAGGTAAGACAGCTTGTGAAGATAGACAATATTGAGATTATAGATGAAGCCAACCTACCGGATAAGCCTTCAAGGCCAAGGAAGGCAAGAGATATTGCTGTAGCTGCTTTTATCGGAATATTAGCCGGATTAGGAACAGCATTTCTTATTGAGTACCTTGACAGCACAATCAAGTCTCCCGAAGATGTTGAGAAATACCTTGAACTACACGTATTAGGAGTTGTTCCTGTAATTAAAATATCCAAGGAGGCAAGTGAATGAGAGAACAAAAAATATTAATCACTCATAACAATCCTAAATCCCCAATTTCAGAAGCATTTAGGGTTTTAAGGACAAATTTACAATTTTCAAGCTTTGACAAGCAGCTAAAGATTATTCTGGTTACAAGCTCCGTTGTTGGTGAAGGAAAAACAACCATAGTCTCTAATCTCGCTGTAGCTATCGCCCAGTCGGGCAGAAAGGTTCTGCTTATTGATGGAGACCTTAGAAAACCCTTCGTCCACAAAATTTTTGGGGTTTCCAACAACAAAGGCATAACCAACTTATTATTATCGGAGCATAAAATTTACCAGGATTTCATTCAAAAACCGGAGATAGATAATCTGGATATTATTACAAGCGGTCCGATACCTCCAAACCCGTCTGAAATTTTGGGTTCGGCTTCTATGAAGGAAATTCTTGAAAAGCTAAAATACAATTATGATATTGTTCTGATAGATACCCCCCCGGTTGGTACGGTAACAGATGCGGCTGTATTATCAACCAGCGCAGATGGGGTTATACTCGTGCTTGATTCAGGTAGAATTGAGATAAAGGCTGCGCAAAGAGCAAAAAAACTTCTACAGCAGGTCAACGCTAATATAATAGGTGCAGTCCTTAACAACGTTAATATAAAAGACCGGGATGGCTATTATTATAACTATTACTATAATAGCGAGGAAAATAAAAATAAAAGAAGACTATTCAAGAAAAAAAGAAAACGGGATAATCAATTACTGAAATGATAGACATACATTGTCACATATTGCCCGGCATGGATGACGGCGCTCATAATCTCGACATCTCGATAGAAATGTGCAGAATAGCCGGTTATGATGGAATAAAAACCATTATCGCAACACCTCATTATTTTCCGGAACAAAAAGAAACAAAAAACGCTGACATGGTACTAAAACAGGTAAAAGTTTTAAACAGGGAACTCAAATTAAAAAATATAGATGTAATGGTACTGTCCGGTATGGAAGTATTTATTTGTGATGAGATTATTGGACTGCTTGATTCAAAAGAAATCCTTACATTAAATAACTCAAGATATTTGTTGATTGAGCTTCCTTTATTCAGCATACCTTTATGTACACAAGAACTGTTTTATAAGCTTATGATAAAAGGAATAGTACCTGTGATAGCCCATCCCGAAAGAAATTCGTGTATTATAAACAATCCCGGTATTGTTTTGGAATATGTCCACAGGGGCGTACTGATACAGATTGATACAGGAAGCCTGAAAGGTGAATTTGGACAGAAAGTTAAAAAGACCGCAAAAACTCTGTTAAAGAACAAGTCTGTACATTTTATGGCTACAGATGCACATAATGCCAATACCCGGACACCTCAAATAAGTGAAACATTTAAGTATGTAAAACACTTGAATAAAGAGCTTGCTGAAAGCATCTTCCTTACAAACCCCTTTTTTTTAATTAATAACCAGGCCATTCCCTCAGATAATAATTCCATAGATATGTAACCATTTTGGCAGGCAAAAAATATTATAAGGATAACATTATATCTTCAATATTATAGAAGGTTCCTTGATGAGAAACAAACATACTGCGGTTAACTATTATGAATATCCTGATCTGAAAAAAAGGCAGAATCCAAAAAAGAATTCAAAAGTATATCCTTTTTTGAAAAGAGTAATCGATATCGTTGGTTCAATTGCAGCGCTTGTTGTGTTATCGCCTTTATTATTGGTTGTAATGCTGCTGGTAAAACTGGACTCCAAGGGACCCGTGTTGTTTATCCGGAAAAGATGCGGTAAGGATGGCAAGCTCTTTAACATGTACAAATTGCGGTCAATGTGTGCTGAAGCAGAAGAAAAGCTCAACCAAATACAGCATCTGAATGAAGCTAACGGATTTATGTTCAAGATAAAAGACGATCCCCGTCTCACAAGAATAGGAAAATTCATAAGAAAAACCAGTATTGATGAAATACCTCAACTGTTGAATGTTCTTAAAGGTGAAATGAGTTTAGTTGGCCCAAGGCCGCCTTTGCCCAATGAAGTTGAAAAGTATTCGAAGCGGCACAAGCTCAGGTTATCAGTAAAACCTGGCCTTACAGGTCTATGGCAGATAAGCGGGAGAAGCAATCTAGGCTTTGATGACATGGTAAGACTGGATTTAAAGTATATATCCGAAAGAAACCTGTTTTACGATTTGAAAATTATTGTAAAGACAATACCGGCTGTATTGAGGTCGTATGGGGCGTACTAGGGGGGTATATGAATTGAAAAAAGCACTTATAACCGGTATAACCGGACAGGATGGAGCATATTTGACCGAATTTCTATTGGAAAAAGGCTATGAAGTTCACGGGGTTATAAGAAGGGCAAGTACTTTCAACACAAAGAGAATTGATCATTTGTTTGAAAATCCCATGATAGGTAATAAAAAGCTGTTTCTTCATTATGGTGATTTAACCGATTCCAGCAACCTAAACAGGTTGATTGAGAAGGTTCAACCTGTTGAAATATATAATCTGGCAGCCCAAAGTCATGTCCATGTGTCGTTTGAAGTTCCCGAATATACTGCTGAGGTTGACGGAATAGGAACTCTAAGACTGTTGGACGCTATCAGGGAAACCAAAATAAGCACCAGGTTTTATCAGGCATCTACCAGCGAGCTTTATGGTGGAATGCCCGATACATCACCTCAAAATGAAAAGACCCCTTTTTATCCCAGGAGTCCTTATGCAGCTGCAAAGCTTTATTCATACTGGATAACGGTAAATTATAGAGAAGCTTATAACCTATTTGCCTGTAACGGAATATTATTTAATCATGAATCTCCAAGAAGAGGCGAAACATTTGTTACAAGAAAAATAACAAGAGCTGCTGCCGGCATAACAGCAGGCAAACAAGAAAAACTTTCATTGGGAAACCTGGATGCCAAAAGGGATTGGGGTTTTGCCGGAGATTATGTGGAAGGCATGTGGATGATGCTGCAGCAGGAAAATCCCCATGACTACGTTTTAGCTACCGGAGAAACACATACTGTAAGAGAATTTGCCGAACTGGCATTCAGGGAAGCCGGGATAGAAATAGAGTGGGAAGGAACCGGGATAGAAGAAAAAGGCTATGGCAGAAAATCAGGAAAACTTCTTATAGATATAAATCCAAGATATTTTCGGCCAGCCGAGGTTGAGCTTTTGTGCGGCGACCCGGCAAAAGCTGAAAAAGAGTTGGGATGGAAGAGAAAAGTGAATTTTGAGGATTTGGTCCGCATGATGGTGGAGGCAGATATGAAGGAAATAGCTGGGGGTCTTGGGATTGGAAAAGGATAGCAGGATTTATGTTGCCGGGCACAGGGGTTTTGTTGGCACCGCAATAATTAGAAAGTTAAAAGAAAAAGAATATTCCAACATTATTGTCAGGACCCGTGCTGAGTTGGATTTGACAGAACAAGCGGTTGTAAGAGAGTTTTTCGAAAAAAATAGGCCGGAGTTCGTTTTTTTGGCTGCCGCAAAGGTCGGCGGAATAGGTGCCAATATCAAGTATCCTGTTGAATTCCTAATGGATAATATTCAGATACAGTCTAATGTAATAAGATGTGCCTTTGAAACCGGCGTTAAGAAGCTACTGTTTTTAGGCAGTTCATGCATATATCCCAAGAATTCTATTCAGCCGTTGAAAGAAGAATATCTGTTGTCCGGATATCTGGAACCCACCAATGAAGGATACGCCCTTGCCAAAATTGTCGGTCTAAAAGCATGCGAGTACTATTCAAAACAATATGGAACAAATTACATAAGTGTTATGCCTTCTAACCTTTATGGACCCGGAGATGACTTTGACCCGAAAAATTCTCATGTTCTGGCTGCATTAATGAGAAAGATGCATGAAGCCATGATTAATAATACGCCCTATGTGGAAGTTTGGGGAAGTGGAACCCAATACAGGGAATTTACATATATTGATGATGCGGCCAATGCAATAGTTTATTTGATGGAGAACTATAACGGCAGGGACTATGTCAATGTAGGCACTGGTGAGGATATATCAATAAGTAATTTAGCGGAACTAATAAAAGAACTGGTTGGTTACAAAGGCACACTGGTTTTTGACACCAGTAAACCTGATGGCATGTGCAGAAAGGTTTTAGACGTTACAAGGCTGCATAGCTTAGGCTGGAAGCATTCGGCCCAGCTTGTTGAAGGTATAGAGAAAACATATAAATGGTACTTAAAAAACAGTCCTCAGCCATGAAGCAAAGCCTTTGAAGTTCGTCCTGAGTGCTGAGTCCTGAGATAAAGAATCTTTTAGGTTTTTACTCAGGACTATAAATTAAGGGGGTTTGGCATGAATAAGATAGGAGTCGGTTATGCATCTATAAAACAACTTGAAAAAACGTATGTAATGGATGCATTGGAAAACGAAAGATTATCCCCTGGAAAGTACGTTTTTAAATTTGAAAAAGAATTTGCAGAAATGCATGGACAAAAGTATGGGATTATGTGCAGCAGCGGTACTTGTGCACTTCACATATCATTGGAAGTACTTAAAGAAACAGAAAACTGGAATGAGAACTCTGAGATACTGGTACCTGCAATAACGTTTATAGCCACTGCCAACTCATGCCTGCATGCCGGATTAAAGCCCGTATTTGTAGATGTAGATAAGTTAACTTACAACATAAATCCTTCTGAAATTGAAAAGCATATCTCCGGAAACACAAAAGCCATTATTCCGGTGCATGTATTCGGTCAGCCTTGTGAAATGGATGCCATAATTGAGATAGCCTCAAAATATAATCTGAAGATTATAGAAGACTGTGCGGAATCCCACTTTGCAAAATACAAGGGAAAGACTGTTGGAAGTTTCGGAGACATGGCATGTTTCAGTACCTATGTTGCACACACAATAACTACCGGAGTTGGAGGAATCATAATAACCGGTAATAAAGAATATATGGAAATAGCCCGCTCCCTGATAGCACACGGCAGGGCGTGTACCTGCGAAACCTGTATTGCTTCCAGCCAGGATAGTGTATGCCCAAAAAGGATGGGCACAGAGATTGATAGAAGATTCATGTTCGTAAGAATAGGATACAGCTGCAGGGTTGGAGAAATGGAAGGTGCTCTTGGTTTGGCGCAAATACAAAGAGCCGGTGAAATAATGAGAATCAGGAATGCAAACGCCCATAAGTTAACAGAAGCGTTAAGTGAATTTGAGGATATAATCCAACTGCCGAAATATCCAGACTACATTGAACATACCTATATGATGTATCCGATAGTAATAAAAGAAACTGCAAGTTTTACAAGAGATGAATTTGTCAGGTATTTAGAAAGTAACAACATTGAAACCAGACCCATGCTGCCTCTTTTAAACCAGCCAATATACAGAAAGTTATTTGGTAATATAGAGGATAATTACCCTGCAGCAAAGTGGATTAACAATCATGGATTCTATGTCGGGATACATCATGGATTAAGTGAAGAAGAACTAGAGTATTTGATTAAAACAATGAGGGAATTTTTATTAAAAAGGTATCTTCGATGAAAGTTGTAATTCTGGCCGGAGGATTGGGAACACGGTTGTCCGAAGAGACTGTTTTGAGGCCCAAGCCAATGGTTGAAATAGGCGGGAAACCTATCCTGTGGCATATTATGAAACTGTATTCTTCCTTTGGGTTTAACGATTTTATTATCTGTTTGGGCTATAAAGGATATGTTATCAAGGAGTATTTTTCCAACTACTTTTTGCATATGAGCGATGTAACTATTGACCTTTACAGCAACAATATGGAAATTCACAACAATTACTGCGAACCCTGGAAAATAACTCTTGTAGATACCGGATTGGATACCATGACAGGCGGGCGGTTGAAACGTGTTATGCCGTATATAAAAGATAAAACATTTATGTTGACATATGGTGACGGCACTTCTGATGTGAATATCCTTGAACTATTGAATTATCACAACTCTCATGGAAAACTTGTTACAGTGACGGCTGCTCAGCCCGGCGGAAAGTTTGGAGCACTAAATTTGGATGAAAACAACCGGGTAAATTCGTTCCTGGAAAAGCCTAAAGGAGATGGGGGCTGGGTTAATGCCGGCTTTTTTGTGATGCAGCCTGAAATATTTAATTATATTGAAGGAGATGATACCATCCTGGAAAGAAAACCGTTGGAGAATATTGCCTGGTATGGCCAACTGATGGCTTATAAGCATTCGGGATTCTGGCAGCCAATGGATACTTTAAGGGATAAAAATCTTCTTGAGGACCTGTGGCAATCCGGAAAAGCTCCGTGGAAAGTGTGGAAATAGGGGCAAACCTTGTATTCACCCAAGTCCTGAGTGCTGAGTCCTGAGTAAAAGAATTTTGATGTAGGGGCAATCCCTTGTGGTTGCCCTGCTAGGTGATTTGGGTGGATAGTATGAGTATTCATAGTTTTTTTAAAAATAAGTCCATACTGGTAACGGGGCATACGGGATTTAAGGGGTCATGGCTTTCCATATGGCTTCTAGAGCTTGGAGCCAATGTTGTGGGATATAGTATGGAACCGTATACCTCAAAAGATAATTTTGCTGTTACAAATTTAAGAAATAAAATGGTTGACATCAGAGGAGATATCAGGGATTTAAATAATTTGCAGTTCGTGTTTGATAAATATAAACCTCAAATAGTTTTCCACCTGGCGGCCCAGCCTCTTGTAAAGCTTTCGTACGAAATACCCAGGGAAACTTATGAGGTAAATGTGATTGGAACCTTAAACGTTTTAGAATGCATAAGAAAAAGTGACTGGGTAAAAGCCGGTATTATGGTTACAAGCGATAAATGCTATGAAAATAGGGAGCAGATATGGGGATACCGGGAAACCGACCGTATGGGAGGTTATGATCCCTATAGCTCCAGCAAAGGAGCGGCAGAAATTTTAATAGCAAGCTATAGAAATTCATTTTTCAACCCTGATAAATTCAATGAACACGGAAAATCTATAGCTTCCGTAAGGGCAGGAAATGTGATTGGCGGCGGAGATTGGGCCACGGATAGGATTATTCCCGACTGCATAAGGGCTTTAGAACAAGGTACGCCTATTGAAGTTCGAAACCCCAGGGCAACCAGACCCTGGCAGCATGTGTTGGAACCTTTAAACGGATACCTCCTGTTATCTGCCAGGATATTTGAGGATGGCAGAAAATATTCAGGTGCATGGAACTTTGGACCGGATTTGGAATCGGTGGTACCGGTTAAGGATGTAGTTGAAAGAGTAATAAAGTACTGGGGATATGGAGAGTGGAGGGATTCATCAAATTTCGAGGCGGTTCATGAGGCAGCACTATTATCACTGGATTGCACCAAAGCCAGGACGTATCTAAACTGGAAACCGGTATTGAACATTGAATTGAGTATAAGGCTGACTGTTGAGTGGTATAAAAATTACTTGAATATGGATGCATATGAATTATGCAGAAGCCAAATAAAATTATATGAAAAGCAGGAGTCAGACAGAGAGATATGGCGAGCTCCCTAATTCCTAGCCTCTTCCCCTCACTCTCAAGGGGAAGAGGAATTAACAAAACTCGAGAGTGTTTTATAAAAGGAATAAGCTGAAGTATAGAGCCTTAAAACCCAGAAGGAATACCGTTCCTTGCCCTCGATTGCGAGGGAAAGATAGAAAGGGAGTTAAAAAAAGATGCCCAGAATGAAATATGAAGATATTGAAAAAGAATTAAGAGAGAAAACAATCCAATACGCTGTTGAATACTATAAAGTAAAACATAAAAAAGAAACGGCAGAATTTCTTCCGGGAGACCGTATTCCTTATGCGGGGCGGGTTTTTGACGAAAAGGAGATCGCAAATCTTGTAGACTCATCGCTGGACTTCTGGCTTACAGCCGGCAGATATGCAGCCAGATTCGAGAAGGATTTTGCGGAATTCCTGGGGATAAAGCACTGTTCATTGACCAATTCAGGTTCATCTTCGAACCTGCTGGCATTCATGGCATTGACTTCTCCCAAACTTGGCAACAGAAGAATCAAGAAAGGCGATGAAGTTATCACTGTTGCAACCGGATTTCCTACAACGGTTGCGCCGATTGTACAATATGGAGCCGTCCCCGTATTCATAGATGTAACATTACCAACATACAATATTGATTGCTCAAAGCTGGAAGATGCACTTTCGGACAAAACCAAGGCCGTAATGCTTGCGCATACCCTGGGTAATCCTTTCGATTTGCAAAAAGTTAAGAATTTCTGCGATAAGCATAACCTATGGCTGATTGAAGACAACTGTGATGCATTAGGTGCAAGATATTTATTCAATGGCGAATGGAAATATACCGGAACTATCGGGCACATAGGTACATCCAGCTTTTACCCTCCGCACCATATCACAATGGGAGAAGGCGGTGCAGTTTATACAAATGACCCCCTAATAAAGCATTTGGTGGAATCATTCAGAGATTGGGGAAGGGACTGCTGGTGTTCCCCGGGATGTGACAATACGTGTAAAAACCGTTTTAACCAACAGTTCGGTGAACTTCCTCTTGGTTACGACCATAAATATGTTTACTCACACTTCGGTTACAACCTGAAAGCAACGGATATGCAGGCCGCTATAGGATGTGCCCAACTAGAAAAGCTGCCGGGTTTTATAGAAGCCCGGAAGAGAAACTGGAAAATGCTGAGGAATGGGTTGGCTGATTTGGAAGATGTGTTTGTATTGCCCGAGCCAACTGAAAATTCGGAACCAAGCTGGTTTGGGTTCCTGCTGACGGTGAAGGAAGATGCAGCGTTTACAAGAAATGAAATTGTAACCTGTCTTGAATCTAAAGGGATACAAACAAGAATGCTGTTTGCCGGCAATTTAATAAAACATCCGTGCTTTGATGATATGAGGGAATCCGGAGAAGGGTTTAGGATTGTCGGTGAATTAACAAATACTGACCGTATAATGAAAGACTCCTTCTGGGTTGGGGTTTATCCGGGTATGACCGAAGATATGGTCAGGTTTATACTCAAAACTGTGAAATGCTTTGTGATTGAAAGGTGTTCAAATGCAAATAGGTATAGGGAGTATCTATGAAATATATAATAAACAAAATGGAATATTTGATTCAAATGCTTATCCAATTGGAGAAAATTTAGAGTATCCTTCTGTTTTATTAAAACAAAAACTAAAGGAGATAGGTTTCAATATTGATACATTGGATATGCATCCGATAGACCAATACAAAAAAATTATTTTCCTGGATTTCCCGGATAAGGACAACAAGTACTTTGAAAAAGCAAAAACAAGAAAAGATACGGAATTGTATTTGATTATATTCGAATCTGAAATAATCCGGCCTGATAACTGGCAAGTAAAAAATCATAAGCATTTCAAGAAGATATTCACGTGGAATGATAATTGGATAGACGGTAAAAAATATATAAAATTCTGCTGGCCTAATAAGATACTTGGAAAACTGGAAATTGACCCAAGTAAAAAATCCAAACTCTGTACAATGATTGCAGGCCACAAATTTAAATCTCATCCCCTGGAATTATATTCGGAAAGGGAAAAAGCAATACGCTGGTTTGAACAAAATCATCCCGAAGATTTTGATTTATATGGTATGGGATGGAATAAATATTGTTTCAAAGGTAAACTGGAGAAATTGAACAGGTTAGAGTTTCTTGCAAGGCTTTTCAAACCTGATTTTCCTTCATACAAAGGACAGGTAATGTCTAAAAATGAGCTTCTGCAAAAATATAAATTTGCTGTCTGTTATGAAAATGCACGGAATATTCCCGGCTATATCACTGAAAAAATCTTTGATTGCTTTTTTGCCGGCTGTGTTCCGGTCTATCTGGGAGCGCCCAATGTAACTGATTACATCCCTCAAGATACCTTTATAGATAAGAGAAACTTCCATAGTTACGATGAACTGCATAAATATATGAAATGTATGCCGGAGCAGGAGTATACAGGGTTCCTGGACTGCATTAAGAATTTTGTAGGAAGCGGCAAGATGGATCTGTTTGGAGCCGAACATTTCACAAAAACAATTATTAACGAAATTGTAGGAGTTTTCGATTGTGAGTCTTCGAAGCAGGTTAAGTAAAGCTTTCTTAGGAAGTTATCTAATAAAAGCCTTTAGTTATATTCTATTATCCAATATTATAACCGCAGCAACCGGTCTCGGTATTATTGCCATATACACCAGGGTTCTGCCGCCTTCGGAATTTGGAAGGATAACCTTGCTGTGGTTGTTTGCACTTATCATCTCTGTATTGATTGACGCAAGGTTAAATACTGCGTTTTCTATAAGATTTTATAAATCCTCAAAAGAAGAAAATACAAAAAATATATATTCCGTTCTTATTTTCAATCTGGTTTTGGGAACAATAGTTTATACGTTTTTTTTTCTCTCCTCCCCCTTTCGCCAAAAGATATTAGGTATAGAAGTATCAACCACAGAGTTAACTATAATTTTTTTGATGGTTTTATCAATGATATTTGCAAACTTTTATACCAATATTCTAATGATCAGTCAAAGGAATAGGAGTTATTTTTGGGTCAAGGTGTTTTTTAACGCGGTGCTTTTAATTTCTAGCATTGCATGCCTGCTGTTTTTCAAGCAAGGATACATTTCATATTTCAACTCATACATGGTTTCGTATTTGATAACAGCAGCCATCGGCCTTAAGTATTTGGCCGTCAATTATAAACCGAAAATAGCAAGTTTGTTTTCATTTAATAATTTAAAGGAATTGTTGAAAATAGGAATGCCATTGATACCTAACGGTTTGTTATTAATGCTTTTAACATGGGCCGACCGTTATATACTTAACTTATATACCGAATTGGTGGTAGTTGGCATATATACTGTTGGCTACCGTTTTTCTGAAATTATTAATAATTTTCTGTTCGGGCCGTTCGGTCAGGCAATTTCTCCAGTGCTATTCAGAAAATTTACTGAGTCGTTGGATGAGTACAAAAAAATTTTATCTAATATATTCAAGTACTACTGGTTAGCAACAATAGGTGTTTCAATAGGATACTTTGTCATGCTTAAGGAAATCTTTATTTTATTTTCCGGAGCTGCTTATCTTGAGGGCTATAATATAGTTGGAATAACAATATTAGGAATTATTCTATGGGGATTATCCAATACACTTTCGGCTACAATAATTGTGAAAGAAAAAACAGGAAAAATGTTTTTGTTTACAGGGATTTCCACTTTTATAAATATTCTTCTTAACTTTCTCTTAATACCGGGTTATGGGATGTATGGGGCTGCGGCAGCTACGTTAGCCGGTTATTTTGTACAACTGGCAATTGCCTTATACTATACACAGAAATTAGTATACATTGATTATGATTATAATTTCTCATTTAAATCTGTGCTTTTTTCCCTATGTTTCTTTGCGGCTGTTTTGTTTGTATCCTACTTAGATATTAATGCAATCATTGCTATACTTATAAAAACCATATTATTTCTGTGCTTTGCATTTTTAGCTGATAAATGGTTTGGAATAGTGAATTTTATAAAAGAGGTTTTATACTAATTTGCGTCTAAGATATGAGATAGATAAGCGAGATAAAATTTCATAGCACAAGGCGGAAGGATGCGCAGATACTTTGTGTATCTAAGCTGACGACAACGAAGTGATATGGAATTTTAGCCGCTTATCTATCCATGGATTAGATGCAAATTAGTATTAGAGCAACAAAACAGCAGCAGTAACAAATAAAGATTACAATGAATATATTTTAAAGATAGTTAACTATTTTACTCAGGACTCAGAACTGCATTTTTCGGAGGCTTTGCCGTATGAACAGCGAAAATACCAAACCGTTGGTCAGCGTATGTATACCGGTATACAATGGTGAAAAATTCATCAAGGAAACTCTTGATTCGGTTATCAACCAAACTTATAAAAATATAGAAATTCTAATTATTGATAATTGCTCTACAGACAATACTGTTGAAATAATTAAAAGCTTTGACGACCAAAGAATCAGACTACTGGTAAATTATGAAAACATTGGTGTGGTAAGGAATTTCAATCTGTGTATCACGCTGGCCAGAAGTGAATATATAGCAATATTCCACGCGGATGATGTATACCAATCCACAATCATAGAAGAAGAGTTGGCTGCATTTTTAGAGTTCCCTGAAATAGGAGCTGTATTTACATCTGCAAATAAAATTGATGAGACCGGGAAAAATATCGGCTCAATCGATCTGATTTCGGAGCTGAGACATAAACCGGTATTAAATTTTGATGATGTAATCAGAGCTTTTATAGTAAATGGACCGTGTTTTATGGTCTGCCCATCGTGTATTGCTAAAAAAAGTGTCTATATGGATATTGGCCTGTACAACCCCAATATATCACAATATATTGTCGATACGGATTTGTATATGAGATTATTGGAAAAATACCCCATAAGAATCATTGACAAGAGATTATTAAACTATAGACTTAATACTTCCCAAGGATCATATGAATATAAATTTACCCGGTTAGAGGAGCCCGGGTTTTTTAAGATACTGGATAAATATATTTATGATCCTAAATATAATTTAACTGATATGACTGACCATTACAATATTTTAAAGCAGGAGGAGTATGCAAACCTGGCGCTGAACCATCTGGTTCACAAAAATACTGATATGGCTAAGCATCTTATAAAAAAATCCCTTTCATTTAAAAGAATCATTTACAGTATCAAAAACTATAAGAAGTTCAGAAGATTATTATATTCATTAGTGCTATTGTTATACATTTACTTCGGCATACGTATAGTAAGTGTAAAAAGTTTTTTCAAAATAATCAAATCATTAAAAGGGTACAGATAGTAATGAAATTCATACTCTTTTAAAACAGGGATTGATATGCATAGAATTACGCTTAACAATATAAATAAAATAATTATCGTGTTTATGATGTGCCTGATATTTGCTTTTGGTAAAGCTTTTACGCTGATTCAAGTTAATTCGGTTTATATCTGTGAATTGATATTGGTATTGAGTTTTGTAATATATTTGGTTACATTGGTCGAAACGAAGCACGCCGAATACAAATTAAACTATGATAAAAGTGACAAGATAATAAATTTTTTAATTTATCTATATGTTTTTTATGGATTTATTAAACTTGTCTTCAGTTTATATGCCGATTACGATGCTTTTTACTCGATAAAAAAATTTGTTCTATATTTGTATATATTATTGATAATAATACTGCCGAAAGTGATTCTTAGCAAGCCTGATATGTCTTTATTAACAAAATATGTTTCTTATGCGGCGTTTATACATTTGTTATTTACGGCAGCAACTCTAATTTTAAGGGGGAGAGAAAACGTTTTCGGAACCCCCGCAGTTGCTACATATTCATATATATCATTTATATTAATATATTTATTGGTTTCAATAGATAAGAAGAAGATAATTGATTATGCTGTCTTATTTACCGGACTTATATTAATACTCATCTCCGGCGTAAGAAGTGTAATGATAGCCATTTTCATAGTTCTGCTTCTGTATTATAAGGATTATATTATGGTTAGAGCCAACAGGTATTTCAAGTATTTGGTTCCGGTTTTATTTATTCTCGCCATGATACTGTTATTCAATATAAAAGACTTTCATGATGAAGTAGTATCAAGCTTCTCTGAAAATACCTCACAGTATAAAAATATCATATGGAGATTGGATAATTGGTCAATAATGACCGGAATGATGCTTGAAAAACCGTTATTCGGATATGATCTGGGTTATAAATATACTTATTTTAACCCTTTTGTTTCTTTCGAAAAAGAAGTAGATCCCCATAATTCTTATATGCAGGTATTTTTTAGAAACGGAATAATTGGAACATTAATATTTATATTGATTCATATATTTATTATAAAAAAGTTTGTTAATATGAAAATTAAAACTGAATATTACTATTTTTATCTATATTTTTTTATAGTTTGCGTTCTGGTTGTCAGTTTTAATGTAGGATTGGAAAATCCCTATATAGGCTTGGTATATTGGTATACTTTAGCCATTCTCAGGTGTTTAACCTTGATAGAGGAGTGAAGTCATAACAGCATGAAGAATAGTATTTTAGTATATGGCATACTGCCTCCTCCATATCATGGGGTAGCCATAATGACCCAATATATTCTGGAAGCATTAAAAAAATCCGGGTATGAGTACCACTATATTAATAATGATTATTCAAAAAGCGTATCAGATATTGGTAAGAATAGATTTTACAAGACCATTGTTTTTATGAAGATAATTGTAAAATCAATCAAAATGGTAAAACAAAAGAACATAGAATGGATATATTATCCCATATCCACCGATAAGTGGTCTTTTATTAGAGATGCCATACTTCTAAAAATATTAGGTTATTTTGTCGGCAGAAAAATAATACTCCATTATCACGGTATTGGAATAAGGGATTTATATAATAAAAACTTTTTTTTTAAAAGAATTGTAGAGCATACCCTGGTAAATGCAGGTTCACACATTGTTTTAGGAGATAAATTGAAAGAAGATATTGATATGTGCGTAAATCACAACCTGATTCAAGTGGTTCCCAATGGTATAGAAATTGCAGACCGCAAACACAAGTGCTTCACACCAAACAAAGAATCAAATGTAATAAGACTATTATACTTATCATACTTGAGAAAAAGCAAAGGAATTGACACTGCAGTTAAATGCATTGATTTTTTAATAAATAAATATAATCACAGCAAAATACATCTCACGGTTGCAGGCAAATGGAGAGATCCAAAAACCAGGTCGCTGGTTGAAAAATTTATAAAAGATAACAATCTGGAAAAGCATATAAGCTTTGTTGGTGAGAAAATAAATCAGGAAAAATGGAACCTGTTTGAAAACAGCGATATCTTCCTCTTCCCCACTGTTCAAGAAGCCTTTGGACTGGTAAATCTTGAGGCCATGCAGTTTGGACTGCCTATAATAACAACCAATGTAGGAGCTATCCCTGAATTTGTTAAAGATGGAGTCAATGGTTTTATTGTTGATCCCAATGACCCTGAAGCTTTAGCAAAGAAAGTTGTTCTGCTGATAAACAACAAAGAAGCTGCAAACCTGATTAGGGAAAATAATTCTAGGGATTTTGAAAGGTATTATACAACTGAAAAGTTTTATGAAAGGTTTCTAAAGGCCCTAGAAAATATTATTGAAGAACCACCAGGAATGGGAACTAAATTGGAAAGACACCTTGTGGTCAAGCCGGATAACTTCCTCTCAATATATACCAATAATGAAAACAGGCCCCTCTATACTGATAAGGTAAGAAAGCTTCTATACTTTATTTTTAGAGAGGGACTATGTAAATCCATCAGAAAAATATTATCAAAAGAAATAGAATCTACTTTTAACAAAAAGAAGTGTCTTATAATTGCTTCTTTTTGTCAACAGATTTCGAATAAAAATTATGAATTAATTGCTATTGGAATGCAGTATTCTGAACGGCTTGAAGCGTTTAAATTCCACAAGGATCTGGTGTTTATTAATAAAAACAAATTGTCATTGGCATCCATCAAGGATAGTCTTCTAAAAGATAAAGTCTTACTTGAGGAGCTTGTAAATTATGACGCTGACTCCGGGCTTGATTTAAATAAAGAAACAATAAGAAAACTAATAGAGCTTATTGAACAAACTGATGTTACAAACAGAGACGAAATAATAGAAGAGACAAGGGGACGGTTCTGCTGTCNNGACAGCAGAACCGTCCCCTTGTCTCAAAATAAATTCAATAAGAATCTGATTATCCTTGGCTGCGGTGATTATGTTAGAAGCTACGTTATCCCTCAAATACGTCATGTTAATAAATACATGCTGGTTGATTACAATGCCGGACTGGCTGAATATATTGCACGAAAAAACGGTTTTTCCTGCTATGCAGCCGATCATAGGAATATTCTCGATAGTTTAAGAGATGTTGTTAATCCGGTCGCTATTATTGCTACCTATCATTCAACCCATGCAGAAATTGCAAAAGCGATTTATGAAGCTAATAAAAACAGTTCTATTTTTATTGAAAAACCTGTTGTTGTTGAAAAAGAACAATTAACCATTGTAAAGGAATTAATCCAAAAAGGAGCAAAAATAGAAGTCGGGTTCAATAGAAGGTATATAGACTGGGTTGATGTGGTAAAAAAACTTTTGCAGAATTCTCAAGAACCAAAATTCATAAGTATTAATATCAAGGAAGTTAAAATCAATAGCAACCATTGGTATCTTTGGGCCAATCAAGGCACAAGGATAACAGGGAATCTTTGTCACTGGCTGGACTTGATCGTATACTGGCTCCCATACGAGATATCCGAAATTACATTATTAAACTCCAATATAAATAAAGATTCTTTAGCATTAGGCATATCTTTAAGCGATGGGTCATTGGTAAATATTATGGTAAGCGAAGAAGGAAATTCTTTAAGAGGAGTTCAGGAAAACTATGAAATCAGATTTGGCGATACAACCATAATAATCAACGACTTTTTGAAAATGACTATTCTGGATAAAGGCCGCGTTATTACCAAGGTAAAAATCAGGCGCGATAAAGGTCACGATAAGATGTATGAAAATTTCTTTAAACAAATGGCAACCGGTCATTTTGAACCATACTATAGTTATGACGACATGGAAAAGGTAGTGAACCTAACGCATAATATAACTCAAATGTTTATAAATAATATTAATTATAAGTAGTCAGAATGGGTATTGGATGTTAACTGTTATTTATATAAGATTGATGTTTTTCTTTGTGTAAAAAGAAAAAATTAGTCTCAGTTGTCCTATCGTTCATTTCGGTAAACTCAACCAATTTATCATCCTTTGCAACAAAACATCCGTAACCTTGACAACTAAGCAAATTAATAACATCATTAGGATAGTAATTGAATTTTTCAGACCATTTCCTTAACATTTCTGTATAAATAATCGGTTTATGCTTTTTTATAGTTTCAGTTCCTCCTTGAAAAACCATTAATTCTGCACCTTCTACATCACACTTGATAAAATCAACTATCAACCCCTTTTCAATGACAAAATCATCCATTCTCTTTACAAAACATTTTTTTTCCTTAACCTTGTTAGATTTTGAAAGGTTAGCAGCTGATGCATTACCAGAATTCTCCGGGTCATAATAAAATATTAATTCCCTTTCCTTATTCGAAAAGCCAAAATTGAATATTTGAGTATTTGATATATTATTCATTTCAATATTCTTTTTCAGAAATTCAAAAGTCTCTTGTACCGGTTCAAATGCAAATACTCTTACATCTTTAATTGCTTTAGATATATTAATAGAATACCATCCAATATTGGCACCTATATCAAAAACAGTAAATTTCTCCTCTATTAGCTTTAATACCATCTCAAATTCGGTTTTTTCATAGGCATCAAAATTCAGAATTTCAATTGGGACAAATCTTTTATCATTTTTATCACAAAATAGCTTTACGCCTGTATACCGTGATATCATAACAATAAAATCATCAGTTATCTCGATTTTTGCAATATCCGTATTTTTAATAAATTCAGCATATTCAAACAAATGTTTATGTTTTTTATGCATTTCATTTATATAGTCACATTTGCTTATATCTCCATTTCTAAATTTAAATTTTAAATCCTTTAAACTCATAACAAACAACTCCTTATTGTCCTTTTAAACCCATCTTCTATTTGAAATTGCGGTTCCCATCCTAATAATCTGATTTTTGATATTTCAGGGCAGCTCCTGGTAATTTTGCTTTTTAGATAGCCTGTGTTACCAACCCGTTCAGCTCTGATAACACTGAGTTTTTTTTCAGGAAACAGACTTACCAACATATTAGCCAGGTCCTTTATGCTTATTGCACCTTTATCGTTGCCCACATTGTATGCTTCTCCATTATGCCCTTTCAGTAAAACCGTAAAAAACCCCGCAGCAGCATCTGCCAGATAGCAAAAGGCTCTTACTGCACTTCCATCGCTTTTCATAATTATATTTCTGTTGTATACAATATCAGCAATAAAATCGGCAAATACCCGGCCATCATCCAGACTTATACCCGGCCCATATGTGTGAAACGGCCTGACAATTTTTGCAGGTACTCCATATTGGTGAAACCATGAAACGCACATATTCTCACCCATTCTTTTACTTTCTGCGTAACAGGATCTTACGTTTATGGGATCCACATATCCGTAGCCATCTTCTCTGATAAACATACAATGCTCATCTACTTCCCCATATACTTCACCACTGCTGAAAAACAAAAATCCTTCAGCTTTTTTCTCTCTTGCCAGCTGTAAAAGATTATAAGTTCCTAAAATATTGGCACTTAAAGTCCCAGCCGGATCTTTACCATAGTACTTCGGACTTGCATTGCTGGCAGCATGGATAATATAATCTATTTTTTGATCTATTGAAACAGGTTCACATACATCATGGACAATAAACCGGATGTCATTTCTGCCAATATACTCTGAAAACCTGGCCAGCGCTTTCTCTTTGTTTCTGACAATGCCAAGCACCTTGAGTTTGCTTCTGTTTTTGTCATTGCTATGCAGTAAAGTTTTAACCATATATGCAGGAAGAAAACCACCGGCACCTGATATCAGCACTGTTTTTCCCTCAAATTTATGCCATGGCAGGTTATGATACAAAATAAACTCCAAATCCTCATTTACTATCTGATTTCTCAAATCATGCTCCTACCTTCAATTATTTCATTATTCCTTAGGAACTCTTCTCTCTCAAGGAAAGGATACATATCTTCGTACGGTCTGGAAAACAGGGTACCGTCCGGTCTTTTTTCTGATGTTACTCTGGGAATAATCAGCTGCCACTCCGGCGTCATTACATCGCATATTACCGGACCACCGAAATCCAGCACCTCTTTGATTTTTCCCTCCATACCTTCTACTGAATCTATCCTAACTCCCTTAATTCCATAAGCCTCTGCAATCTTTAGCGAGTCGGGACACCAAACGCCCGTTTCAGGTCCTTCACCCATCAGTCTGCCTTCCATAAAGTTTTTTTGCGTATGTCTTATTAGTAAATATCCGTTGTTGTTAAAAATGAACACCTTGATAGGCAGGTTATTATGTTTGATGGTTGCAAATTCCTGTATATTCATCTGGAGACTGCCATCGCCCGTTATAACTATAGTCCTTCTCCTTCCATTTGCAAGGCATGCACCAATACCTGCAACCCAATAACCCATTGAAGAAAGTCCGCCTGTAGTTAAAAATCTTTGCCCTTTTTTAATTTTCCACGTTTGGCAGACAACATGGAAACATGTACCGGTATCAACAAGTATCATGTCATCCTTTGCAGCAGCAGTACATAATTTATCAGTAAAATAATATGAATTGACAGGTGTTTCATCTTTATAAGAAGCCGAAACAACAGGATACCGTTTCTTCCATTCATTACATTTTTTTAGCCACCCGTTAAAATCCGGCATATTGAACTGGTTTAAATCAATCTGCCTTAACATTTCTGTGAAAAAACGCTTTGCATCATCATTAATCTTGACTGTTATCTCTATCCCCGGTTTTTCCAGTTCTTCAGCATCTATATCAACAACCACTTTTTTCGCATATCTTCCAAAATCTTTTGCATCGTGTCCGATTAATGCAGATGCAAGCCTGCATCCAACCGAAATTATCAATTCGGAGTTCTGAATGGCAAAATTTGCAGCTCTCTCACCATAATTCCCCGGACGTCCAACATATAATTCACTACTGCTGTGGATTAAGTCTATACCTAACCTTGAAGTCAACACAGGTATGTTCAATCTGCTTATGAATTCATTAAATTCATCAACTGCTCCGGCGATTCTGACACCCTGCCCGACAATAATGATGGGCTTTTTGGAGCCGGCTAGGAATTCCAGGGTCTTTGATACCTGCCTCTTCAATGGTTCATTATCTGTCCTGTCTAAAGGACATACAAATTCCTCCAACAGCTTTTCCGGTACAGCCATTCCCTGTATGTCTAAAGGAACATCTACCCATACGGGGCCAGGTCTTCCGCTTGTCGCAAGATGGTATGCCTTTCCTATGTAATACAGAATCCTGCACGGGTCATCAACCGTTATGAAGTACTTGGTTGCTCTTTCTACGAAAGGCTTGATGTTTATTCCCTGTATACCATATTGTCTTATCCCGGTTTTCTCCTGGTATTGAACATATGGCAGTGCCGACTGTCCGGATATTATCATCATGGGAGATGAATCTGTCCATCCGCCAACCAGACCATTTATCACATTTACGCTTCCGGGTCCGGCAGTTACAAGCGCAACCCCGAGCTTTCCCGTAATTCTGCCGTACGCTTCGGCTGCCATTCCTGCGGCCTGTTCATGATGTGTACAAATAGCGTTTATCCTTTTGTTTTGATAAACGGCATCCACAAGGAACATTGCCTGCCCCCCGGATACCATAAACAGTGTATCCACTCCTTTGTCAGTTAAAAATTTGAATATGAAATCGGCAACTTTCATCCATCTACTCCTATAATTTAATATTCTTATTGACTCTCTTGTCAAAGCAGCGATTCAAGCTGGTAGTTCATCCTGCCCGAATCCTTTTTGTTTGCCAGGTATACTGCTATATCCACAGTAAAATCCTCCTGTCCGGCTACTACTTTCCTTTTACCTAATTCAATAAATATATCTCTCGGGTCAACCCCATACCTTTCTGCCGCTTTTTGGACATGTGGTGCAAAGCCTGAAAAAACTCCGGCCAGACCACTAATCAGACTTAATGAGGTGATTTCCTGGGACTTTTTCATCATTTTTGAAATAATATTCTCACTTATATCCATCAATTTATAAAAATCCAGTCCGGTTTGAATCCCAAGCTTATATAAAAGTCCGGCTAATACTTCCAGCTGGCAGTTTCCCGCTCCGGCGCCAAACCCGCGCAAAGTACCGTCAATAATAACAGCACCTGCCTTTATGGCCGTGTAAGAATTTGCTACTGCCAAACTTAAATTATTATGAGCATGAAACCCAACCTTAATGTTTAAGTTATCCGCTAAAAGCTTAACCTTCTCGAATACCACATCCTGAGTCGACGCACCTGCAGAATCCATCATAATAACTCCCATTGCGCCATATTCCTGCATTTTACGGGCCTCTTCCAGCAAACATTGTGCAGATGCCATATGGCACATCATAAGTACACCATAGGCATCCTTACCCCTATTCCTGACATACTCTATATGCTGCCTTGTAACATCCGCTTCAGTACAATGCGAAGCCACACAAACCAGATCAGCGCCAATATCGAGCGCCGGAGCCAAATCATTTTTTATGGTACCAAAGCCCGGGATCAGAAATACACCCAGTTTGGTTTTTTTAAGCTCCTGTCTGGCAGCAGTCAGCATTTCCTGGTCAGATAGTGCTGATAGCCCTACCTGCAGGGAAGATGCGCCCAATCCATTGCCATGGCCTACTATGATTGTGTACAGCCCTGCATCATCTGCCTGCCTGCAGTAATTCCTGATATTATCGGAACTAATTTTATGACCCACAGCGTGAGAACCATCCCTTAAGGTGGAATCAAAAAAAACAACATTTGTCATGCCTGCTAATCCCCTTGTCGCAATATTTTCCTTTTAGGAACGATTAAATAATAAATTCCCATTTTTTAAGCGGCTATTTTCCGCCAATACTGCGTTGTCGTCAGTTGCAATAAACCAATTATTACGCCTTCCTCCGCCTTGTCTTGTCGAAAAATATCTCACTTTAAAATCGGGTTTTATTATTTAATCGTTCCTTAGCATACTCTTCAGCCATACTCAGTGCAGCACATGTAATAATATCCAGATTTCCCGAGTATTTTGGCAGGAAATCCCCCAAACCGATTACTTCAACCATGGTAGTTACTCTTTCATGCTCTGCTACAGGTTCCAGTACTACTTTATAGCCGGGAACATATTTCTGAATTTTTTCAGCTATTGCTTTTATTTCTGAACGGATTTCATTTATCCTGGGATTATTAATTTTCGCATATATGGTGTTATGCATCAAAACCGGAGGCTCTGCCGGATTTAATGTAATAATGGCCTTTGCATTGGGTACACCCGTAAAAGAAACTATAGCATCTCTTGTCGTTTGGGTAAATTCATCAATATTTACCCTGGTACCTGGTCCGGCAGATTTGGATGAAATACTTGCAGCAACTTCAATGTATCCGGTTTCAGGGTGGACTTTCATAATTGCATAAGCAATTGGTACCGCTGCCTGGCCACCGCAGGTTATCAGGTTAATATTGTACGTATCAAGGCATTCCTCCATATTAATTGCCGGAATACACATTTTACCAAACTGTGACGGGGTTAAATCAATTGTATATTTACCTAATTCCTTGAGAATAGGTGCATTATCTAAATGCACCTTTGCAGATGTAGCATCGAATACAATTTCACAACAGTCAGGGTCATTCATAATCGCTTTTATTGAATCATATGAGGTCCTTACCCCCATGGATTTGGCTATTTTTATGCCTGTTGATTCAGAATTTCTGCCGGCAAACATACCGCATTCCAGAATTTGCGACCTTTGCACTTTGACCAGCAGGTCAGTGCCAATATTTCCGGTACCGATTATTCCAACTTTCACCTTCTCCACCTTAAATCACTCACATTCCTTATGTTTATTAAACTTTGCATATTTTTATAATATCTATTTGTAAGATTAAACTATTTTTTTTAATATATGCGGCCGACTCGCCTTAGGTGCGTTGTTTTTACGCTGCATACTTCTCTCTATCACTTTCTCAAGCATCTGCATATATTGAATAGAATACAGAAGTCAGGAGGCCTCAATGAAACAGCTTTTGCAAAATCTTAAAACCGGCGAGCTTGCCGTTGAAGAAGTTCCTATTCCGGAGCTTCAGCCCAATGGAGTACTTGTGAGAAACTTCTACTCCCTCATCAGCGCGGGTACCGAGAAATTCAAAGTGGATATAGCGAGAAAAAGCTTGATTGGAAAAGCATTGGAAAGACCTGATCAGGTTAAAAAGGTTATAGAAACATTTAAAAAGGAAGGACTGGAAAGTACTCTCCAAAAGGTTATGAGCAAGCTTGATACGCCCAGCCCACTGGGATATAGTTCTGCCGGAGTGGTTATAGCTGTGGGTTCCAATGTTACTGAATTCAAAAAAGGCGACCATGCAGCATGCGCAGGAGCAGGATACGCTAATCATGCGGAGGTTGTATATGTCCCTTCCAATTTATGCGCAAAGATTCCGGAAGGCGTCGGCTTATCCTCTGCTGCAGTTGCTGCCGTAGGAGCTATAGCCATGCAGGGTATTAGGCAGGCAGGAGTCGGGTTTGGAGATAATATTTGTGTTATAGGGCTTGGTTTAATTGGCCAGCTGACGGTACAAATGCTTAAAGCGGCCGGATGTACCGTGCTGGCTGCAGATATAGAAGAATCCAAATGTGATATGGCTAAGGAGTTTGGTGCAGAATATACAGGTGTTCCGGGCAGGAATGATATAAAACTGCTTGCTGATAAGTGCAGCAAAGGTTTTGGGGTAGACGCAGTTATTATTACTGCCGGAACATCAAGCAATGAACCTATAGAACTTGCGGGAGACATTGTCCGTAAAAAAGGAAAGGTAGTAGTTGTCGGAGCGGTAAGCATGGACATTCCCCGAAGTCCTTACTACGAAAAGGAAATTGATGTTTGTTTGTCCTGTTCATATGGTCCCGGAAGGTATGACATTAATTATGAAGAGAAAGGACAGGATTATCCTATCGGTTATGTAAGATGGACAGAAAAACGTAATATGGAGCATTTTTTGAAAATGCTTTCAGATAGAACCGTTAATCTTGATAAGATAACCACCCACAAGTTCAAGTTTGACGAGGCCGGGAGGGCTTATGATTTAATCCAGGGAAAGGTACAAGAGAATTTTATAGGAATATTGCTTGAGTATGACAGGCAAGCAGAGATAAAGAAGAAAATAAACTTGGGGACGGTTCTTGAATTNNAATTCAAGAACCGTCCCCAAGTTTAAACTGGGATTGATTGGTGCAGGCAGTTATGCTAAAGGGGTACTTCTGCCTGCATTGAAGAAAATGCCGGAGATTGAGTTCCATGGCGTCATGACTGCTACCGGCATAACAGCAAAGGGAGTAGCAAAAAGCTACGGTTTTAAGTACTGCGCTTCCGAGTCCGAAGAGTTACTGGATGATAAAAATATTAATACCATTTTAATAGCAACCAGACATGATAAGCATGCAGAGCTTGTTGTAAAGGCTTTGAATGCCAAGAAAAACGTTTTTGTCGAAAAACCGTTAGCACTTAACGAAGAAGAACTAAAGGAGATAATTAAGGCTGTAAAAGAAAATGGCCACAGAGTTATGGTTGGTTTTAATAGAAGGTTTTCACCATATGCAATTTCTATGTTAGAATTCTTTAAAAACAGAGTTGGCCCCATAGTGATAAATTACCGGGTAAATGCAGGAAAAATCAAGGATAATCATTGGATTCAGGACCCTGTTCTGGGCGGAGGAAGAATAATCGGCGAAGGCTGCCACTTTATAGATTTTATGCAGTACATTACCGGCGAGCTTCCTGTAAAGGTTTTTGCCGCGGCAGTTCCTGAAAGCGGAAAGCAGAAGAATATATTTGATACCGTTAACATTACGGTTATGTTCAATAGAGGCTCAATTGGAACTCTCAGTTATGTTGCTAATGGGGATACCTCTTTGCCAAAAGAGTATGTTGAGGTGTTCTGCGATGGTAAATCAGCAGCATTAAATGATTTTAAAGAGCTAAAAACAGTTTCTAGGGGTAAAACCAGGATTGAAAAGAAAGGTCCTGACAAAGGCCAGAAAGCTGAGCTGCAGGTACTGGCAGATGCAGTTATTAAAGGATCTCCCATGCCCATAAGTTTTGAAAGCCTTGTGGCAGCTGCCCTGACAACCTTTAAGGTTCACCAATCGTTACTGAGTGGAAATGCGGTGGAAATAGATATAGAAGAAATGTGAGGCTCAAATGATTCTAAATAAGCTCAGATGGTATAAATATAGATTGCAAGCCATGTCTTTTACGGAAATTCCATACAGGATATGGAAAAAGATTTTCTTTAAGATATCAAAGTCAAAGTATATTAAAAATCAAAAATATTTAGATGATGACAGATATTTTCCCCAAGCTTACCGTCAATTTCTCCCCCGCGTTAATAAAATGTTTTACTTTGATTACCTTGATGAAAACTTTATTAATGTATATAACGAGATTTTTCCGGACGGTGCAGCCGAAACTCTGAAAACCGCCGGAGAAATCTGCGATGGGAAACTGAACGTACTGGGCTTGGGCAAGGTTGACTTTGGCAGGGATATAAACTGGCACAGCGGAATTCTGACACAGAACAGCTGGCCGAGGGAGTACAGTCCGGAGATTAATTTCAGACAAAGGGATGACATAGGTGATGTAAGACTCACATGGGAGATAAACCGGCACCATCATTTTGTTATACTTGCCAAAGCTTATTTCTTGAGCCGGGATGAAAAATACCTTGATTGCTTAATACACCAGTTTAACCACTGGATTAAGGAAAATCCTATTCTGAAAGGTGTGAACTGGTCAAGCGCCATGGAATTAGCTATCAGGGTTAATTCGTGGATTTGGGTTTACAGCTTCATTGACAGATTTGAAGACAAAAAGGCAGAAAGCCTAAAGAAGAATTTGCTTACGGGAATCCACCAGCATTGCCTTTTTATTGAGAAAAACCTTTCGCTCTTTTCTTCTGCTAACAATCATTTGATAGTTGAAGCAGCTACATTATGCATTTGCGGCATGCTCTTTAAAAACATGCAATCTGCCAACAGGTTGCTCAATAAGGGGGTTAATATCCTCAAAAAGGATTTAAGAAGACAGATTCATCCTGACGGAGTAACCGCCGAACAGGCTTTTCACTACCAGGCATTTGTTATGGAGGTTTTGTTTCTATTGGTAATCTTAGCTAATAAAAGTAATATTAGTTTACCAGAAATTATTGGTACCAATTTGAAAAATATGTGCGAATTCTTTTCTGAAATAATTGACAAAAAGGGTAATGTCCCCGATATAGGCGATTCGGATGAAGGACAAATAGTCAACTTACTAGGCGAGAGGTTTAACCATTATAAACTACTTCTTACTTTAGGGTCAGTAGTATTTAATGACCCTGACCTTAAAGCAAAGGGTAGTTACTTTAACGAACATGCATACTGGTTGCTGGGACCGGAAGGGTTGAAAAAATATAATGATTTAGATGTTAAGGATGAAAACGAAGACTCGAAAATTTTTAGAGATGGCGGATATGGAATAATAAAGTATAAGAATGACACAAAAGAAAGGATTATGCTCTTTGACTTTGCTCCTCTGGGATTAGGTTCACTGGCAGCTCACGGTCATGCCGATGCCCTAAGTATTACCTTAAGTATAGACGGTAAATCTGTATTCATTGATCCGGGTACCTATATATATAATGTTCAGCAGGAATGGCGGAATTATTTCAGACATACGTCCAATCACAACACAATCTGCATTGACAATAAAAATCAATCAATTGTTGGAGGTCCATTCCTATGGACAAAAAAAGCCAAGTGTAAACTCATAGAACATTCTTCTAACAGCCGGTATGAGTTCATCAGTGCACAACATAACGGCTATAATCCGATAATCCACAGAAGGAATATCCTTTTTGTAAAGCCTGATTCCTGGGTTGTTCAGGATGTGTTGTCCGGCAGCCATTCCTATCAATTTACGTTGACATATAACATTGCTTCCGGTATTCAGGTGGAAAAAACAAAAAAGGATGAATTGAGGCTGTTCCTCCAGGAGGCCGGCATTCTGTATATGCGGTTTGAGTCTGACGTTGATTTCCAGTTAGACATATGCCATAGCTGGGTATCGCATGAATTGGGTAAGAAAGAAAAAGGCCTGTCTATAAAGCTTAAAGGAAGAGGACGGAATAACACTGCAATCCACTCTATTATTTCCCTTGACACTCTTATCCCCTTGACACGCAAAAGGATAAAACTTTTGGATACATATATTGATGTCCTTGACATGAATCAAAGTCTGGCCAGGATTGAGCAAATAATTAAAGAACGTATTCCTGTTCAGCATGTAGTTGTGAATGCAGCAAAGATTGTTATGTTGAATGCTGACAGGAAGCTTAGGGACTTAATTAACTCCTGCGGCATGATTAATGCGGATGGGCAGGCTGTCGTATGGGCTTCCAGACTTTTAGGCAAGCCTCTTCCCGCAAGGGTTGCCGGAATAGATCTGATGTATAACGTTATTAAGCTGGCACATTCGAAGGGATTCAGCATCTACTTTTTTGGTGCGCTACAGGAAGTGCTTGAAATTGTTGTGAGTAAATTCTCACGTGAATATCCGGGTCTTAGGGTTGCCGGCTATAGAAACGGGTATTTTTCGGATGAGGATAATGACAAAATAGCTGCCGGCATAAGGAACTCCCATGCAGACATTCTTTTTATTGCATTCAGTTCCCCAAAAAAAGAGTACTGGCTTGCAGAAAATATAGAAAAGTTAAATGTTCCGTTTTGCATGGGGGTTGGCGGGAGCTTCGACGTGGCTGCAGGCTTAACCAGTAGAGCACCCCTATGGATGCAAAAAGTCGGATTGGAGTGGTTTTACAGGCTCATACAGGAGCCAAGAAGGATGTGGAAGAGATATCTTGTGGGAAATGTGAAGTTTGTATGGCTAGTGTTAAAGGAGATGTTTGGTTTAAACAATGATAATGATTGATTTGTCCCACCTGGCTAATTGTCATTTTCCCAAGCAACTGCATATACTATAGATATCGCAACTATTCAGGTAGTTAAAAATTAGCACTCAGGACTAAATTTGGAGGACATCATGAAAATCTGCATTCTTGGTCTCGGTTACATTGGACTGCCTACGGCCGCAATGTTTGCAACCCATGGTCATAAAATAATAGGCGTTGATGTAAACGAAAATATAGTCGATACTATAAACCTTGCTAAAATCCATATTGAAGAACCTTTTCTTGATATACTTGTCCAGGGAGCAGTGCGTTCGGGAAACCTGATTGCACGTACAACTCCGGAGGAAGCCGATGTATTCATAATTGCGGTTCCTACGCCCATAACTGAGAATAAAAAAGCAGATATGAGATACGTAATCTCAGCAGCTGAATCAATTGTCCCGTTCCTGAAAGAAGGCAACATGGTCGTGTTGGAATCCACTTCCCCACCCGGAACAGTCGAAAAAATCATAATTCCCATTTTAAAAAAATGTGCGCTTGAAATGGGTACCCAGCTTTTTGTTGCCTATTCACCGGAAAGAGTTCTTCCCGGCAGGATACTCATAGAACTGGTTGAGAATAACAGGATTATTGGCGGAGTAAACCGAAAGTCCGCTGAATTGGTCAGGGACCTATACAAAACCTTTGTGAGGGGCGAGATATTCTTTACCGACCCTGCCACGGCAGAAACTACGAAGCTTATAGAAAATACTTTCAGGGATGTAAATATCGCTTTTGCAAACGAACTTGCAATAATTTGCGAAAACCTGGGCATAAACGTATGGGAAGTAATTGAACTTGCGAACAAACATCCCAGGGTAAACGTACACCAGCCGGGTCCGGGAGTGGGCGGACATTGTATAGCGGTTGATCCATGGTTCCTTGTCGAAGCCCAGCCGGAGTTAACAACCTTAATTAGAACCTCCCGCAACATAAACGACAGCATGCCCCTATATGTATATAACAAGATTAATTCACTTCTTTCCATAGATACAACTAGAGAAAAAAAAGTGATTACCGTCCTGGGTCTTACTTACAAACCTAATGTAGATGATATAAGAGAAAGCCCGGTTATAGAATTGATTAACCTTCTTGAGAAAAATAAAGATTATGAAATTAGGATATTGGACCCCCATATCAGGGAATGCAAATACCTGTACAATAATCCAGAACATGCATTTGCTGATAGTGATCTGGTTGTGCTTGCCGTAAATCATGATGTGTTCAAAAATCTGGATTATGATAAAATCTATGCACAAATGGGGAGTAAAAATATATTGGATCTGAGAAACGCGCTTGATAAAGGAAAAATGGTGAAATTTGGTTTTAATTACTCCTGTTTGGGCTGGGGGACTAAGAGCTTATCCGCAAATAATTGTACTACTCATTGAGTGAACATAAAATAAAGAACTGCATAGTATGTAATAAAAGAAAAAAGGAGTGGGAAACTTGGATCTGAATATTTTTACTATGTATCTAGCGCTTATAATGCCGGGATTTCTAGCTGAATGGATATGGGAATGGATAAGTAAATGGAGAGGCATTAATAACTTTCAACGGTTAGCGGGTGGCTTAATTTTCAATCTCCCAATACTGATGATAAACCTTTTTGTCTTGTATACATTCAAGTTTATCTATACCTTATCAACCCTGGCTGATAAATTTACCTATGTACGTTTTACCATGCGGTATATACTTCTTGCACTTGTGGTAAGCATTGTTATAGGAATCATTGTTGGAATTGCAAATTTGATTCTTAGAAAATGGAAATGTAAATCCGATTCCTGCCTGAATAGCTGAGATACCGGAACACGAGAGGAAAATTTTATAAAGGTTATTTTTATTGCCGGCGGCGGGTGAAGCCGCCGGTTTCCGTTTAGGAATGCTGAAATAATAAATTTGAAAAATATCTCACTTTAAAATCGGGTTTTATTATTTCATCATTCCTTAGTCACTCACAATATGGTAAACTATCAAATCTATATCTTCATAGAATACTCTAGCGTTATCCGGCAGCCCGTCATGGCTGTTTATATACTCATGCATCCAGTTTTGAACATACTCTTCAATTTCCATTCTGTTCGAATATGACCTATACGGGTCATCATCCCGAAATGCATTGTATTCTTCTTCCGGTATTGTAGCCCAGATGGGCAGAGGATCCTTTTCAACATATATAAATATATGCTTTGTTCCAATTTTAGTACCCAAACGGAAATTGCAATCCTGAGCCTCTTCCATATTGAAGTTCTTTGGAAAATTACACAATTCATAATGCCATCCGTAACCAAGTGCCAGAGGATATTCTTCTACCGGCGACACTATGGTCCAGGTTTTAGGCTCAAATTTCTCTTTTATCCGGATGTATGCTTTTAGTGCACCCTCATATTGAAGTGTTTGCTTAAAAGCATTGTCTTTAGGAATAATATTAATCAATAGAAATAATACCGCAAAGGTTGTTCCGGAATAGATTATGTTTTTTAGCTTTTGATTATTGCCTAACCATTTGCTTGAGCATATAAAAATTTCATTTATTAGTATTCCTATAACTGTAAATGTTGTGAGGCTGAAGACTAACGCCATGCGTTCAAAGTACATAATCTGGGGAAGATTATAACTTTCACCGTAGTAAAATATAATATAAAAAATTTGTGTAAGGAATAAAACCATTAGAAATATATGTTGTTTAAGCAGAGGTATTTTAAAAAGAATTCTTATGACTATATAAAAAAGTGAGATGATAGCGCTATAAATAATAATATCTGCCGGAACGGCATTATCCCATTTTCCAGTATCCTTTATTGGATTTAATGCATCCAAAAAGAATATTCCTATATTATTCCAGTTCGAGGTCAATGTACACTGCCGCCAGTCCTCAAGCATTTTGACCGAAGTCTGCATGTTATCATACGAAATGGCAGCATTCTGAGTATTAAACCATTCAACCATCGGAAGAATACCCAATACTACCGTTAAAGCGCCAATAATACCGATACATGTGAGTGTCTTGAGTTTCCACAATCTTAAGAGCGCCGCAGTAATAAACACTGAGAAGATTGGAAACAAGATTAACACCGAAACCCTCGGATGTACGAATAACGCGCTGCACATTCCTAAAAACAGGTACTTTAAATCCTTTGCCTTATGTTCCCTTAAATACTGCACTGCAAAATAGATTACCGGCAGAAAGAATATAGCTGCAAACTCCTGCGGTGCTGCCATCATCTGCCTGTAAAACACATTGGGAAATACTCCTGTAACATCCAGCCCTAATACGGATGCCGCTAATAAAGCCGCATACTTGTTTTTGGTAATCTCATGTACCATGAAAAAGATTGTAAATATAATCATGGTTGACTGGACAGGTCCAAAAATCCTTAACACTTCCATAGGATCAGTAAATGAATATGCGCTGATTAATCCCATTATTGCATGGTATCCCATAGGATAAGAAGTTGTGGAAATAATTTCCCCGGAAATAAAAAGCTTTAATAACTTCAAATGAACAAACGGATCTGAAAAATATAAAGCTATATGTGTCAGCACATCATACCCTCTTAAAAAGAAAAAATATATAAACATGCTTAAAAACATTATAATGAAAAAAATTTGGCTTTTAGCTTTTGGTTGTTGGCTGGAGGCTATTAGCTGTTGGTTGTTGACTGACACTTTGTGTTTTTTGATTTTAGCCGATAGCCACTTGCAAAAAGCTACCGGTTTTATTCCTTCAACCCATAAAAAAAGAATAATAAGCATAGGAAAATAAAAAACAGTTAAAAAGAAAATATTATAAAATTTAAAATATGACAATAAATATCCTGTACAAACCGCTGTAAATACTGCTAATATAATTCCCTTGATTAACTTAAGGGAATTACTCTGTTCTTTACTTCTATTTATAACAAGAGGTATAACTAGAAAAACTGCGGCAAAAGGAAGAGTAATTTTTACGAGTTGACTTATATTATATAAGAGTATCTCCACGGTTTGGCCCCCTTATTAACTAATATGCTTTAGTTATTTGTTCTCTGTTATTTTCCATTTTATTAACAACACTTACAGTTTGTTACCATAAAACAATATAAAAGCATCAGGAATTAATTCCCACTTTAATAGTCAATGTCATATTATATATCATTACAATTTGTGGAGGATTTTATATGAAAGTCTTGGTAACAGGCGGTGCAGGATTCATCGGTTCCCATATTGTTGATAAGCTTATTAATAGAGGTCATGAAGTTATAGTGATAGATAACCTTTCAACAGGTAAAATGGAAAATGTAAATCCGGATTCAGTATTTTACTGCCTAAATATTTCAAGCAGTAGTTTGCATAAAATATTTGCAGAAGAAAAGCCTCAATTCGTCATACACGCAGCTGCTCAGGTAAGTGTCCCAAATTCATTTAAAGATCCAATTTTAGATTGTACCACTAATATAATTGGTACATTAAACGTGCTTGAATGCTGCAGGAAATACCAGGTAAAAAAAATAGTATATTCATCTTCGGCTGCAGTTTATGGTGAACCTCAATACTTGCCAATAGATGAAAATCACAACGTATGCCCTCAAAGTAATTACGGCGTCTCAAAATACACAGCCGAAAATTACATTAAAGTATACAATCATTTATATGGAATCAATTATACAATTCTGCGTTATTCAAATGTTTACGGCACCCGCCAGGAGTCTAAATCAGAGGGTGGCGTTATCGCTGTTTTTTTAGAAAGAATTTTTAATAACAAGCCTCCCGTAATATTCGGTACGGGAAACCAGATAAGGGACTTCATCTTTGTGGATGATGTGGCTGAAGCAAACATCATCGCATTAAGCAAAGGAAACAATGAAGTTTTAAATATCAGCACAAATAAATCTACCTCTATCAATGGCCTTATAGAAACTATTGAAACCATTACCGGAGTCAATATCATCACCAGCTATTCCAGGAGTTCCCCTGGAGATATCTATATAAGTATTCTTGGCAATTCAAAGTCGAAAGAAATACTGGAATGGCTGCCCAGATATAGTCTTACAGACGGATTACAGCAAACCCTCAAGGTAAAGGAGGAATAAAAGGTTGAATAAAACAATATGTATCAACCCAGGTCATGGTGGCAGTGACCCGGGTGTAACTATAAATAGCATAAATGAAAAAGATATTAATCTTGCAATATCCCTATATCAAGCTAAAAGGTTTGCCGAACTCGGCTGGAAAGTAGTATTGACCCGAAATAAGGATGAAGATGCTCCGCTTAGTAAAGCAGCTAAAATAGTAGTAAATTCCGAAGCCGATATATGCCTTTCAAATCACATCAATTCCGCCGAAAACTCAAACGCTAATGGGTTCGAAGCCATCCACACCATGCATTCCGATGGTAAATTGGCCAACCTGATTTTAAACAACGTGGTTCTGACCGGCCTGGTAAAAGGCCGGAGGGTATATAGTAGAGAAAGTGACAAGTATCCTGGAAAGGACTATTACTTTATGCATAGAGAAACAGGCAAGGTACAAACAATCATAATTGAATATGGATTCTTGTCCAATGACCATGACCGGGAAGTTGTTATGAGCCCGGAAAATCAGGCTATCCTGGGTGAAGCTGTCATCAAAGCGGTTTGTAAATATACGGACGCAGAATATACCCCGCCAAAATCTGCGCTGGAAGACCCTGAAGCCTGGAAAAAGAAAGATATAGATGAGCTCTCCGCCGCAGGTTTAATAAATGACCCTGATTCCTGGAAGCAAAAGGTAAACGATAATATGCCTGTCTGGGCCGTGATGGCTCTGGTAAACAGGTTGAGGAAGATGAAATAAGAGGAGGCACTTTAAAAGTGCCTCCTCTTATTTCTCATTATACTTGAATGTTGCTCCTTTTTGAATAAAATTTCTAATGTCACGCAGAAAAGAAGAACGGTTTTGTCAACACACTTTGGAAAGTAAGTAAACAAAACCGTTCTTCTTGACATCACATACCTTGATACGTCTGAAGCAGTTCCTGCCTCTCAACCTCATTTTTCCTATGAATCTTACCATAATAGCTTTTTGCTGCAATCCATCCGATAATTCCACTCATTAGTCCAGCCAATATGACGCGTGCTGCCTCATATTGTTTCAAAAATACAACCCTTTTTTCAGTCGGCTGCTCATCCTGTGATACTACAGCCAATTGCTCAGCCTGCGGTTCTTCAGCCGGTTGCTTATCCTGCAGTTCTGAAACAGGATTCAAAATTACTTCTCTTGCTGAGAAGAAATCAGCCACCTCATTTAACTTTTTTTTTGAACTTATAAATGGAATAAACCCCAGTTTCTTTGATACTTCATAGTACCTTTCCAAATTACTGTATTTTTCATAATATCCAAGCGCTATAAGATCTACCCCATATTTTGATTTCAACTCCTTGAACCTGTTCTGCCAGTTGATAATCCACTGGTTATCAGAATCAGGATACCAGCTTTCCCACATTACAGCATTTATATATGGAACCGTTGAATCCACTATCCCAAATCCCCAGTTTTGGATGATTATTTTATCAGGGTAACTATCCCTTATGTTTTTTATTAGCTTTGTCATCGCATCCTCTGTCTGCGGATACAATACAGAAGTATCAACTGTGTCCAGAAAGAACCCATCGGCTCCGCTGTCCAAAACCTTTTTAATCTCTTCCTTAATTATCTTTTGAACCCAACGGGAATTTCCCGCATTGGTATAATAGCTTCCACATTCCTTATTCTGGTCAGGTAAGCCGTCATTATTTGAATCAAAATACCATGAAGCATAACCTCCCGGACCAAGGCCATCCCCCTTTTCCATCTGGTCGGATTCCCCAATGGAAACATAGCCGATTACAGTTGTTTTCTTTTCTTTTAACTGCATGATTTCTTCTTTCGAGTAAATCCTTGTATCGGTAATGACCATATCAAACTTTTTCATTTCCTCCAGCAAGCCAGGTTGGTAACTCCAAAAATAATTTCTGACATTGCCGGGAAGAGATAATGCATATGACCAATTCCCAAATAATAATATGCAAATTGTCATCCCCAAAAATACTGTTTTAAATTTCAATACATCTTCCACCCCCTTTCTTATGTAATTTAACATCAGCTTAATAACCGGGTTTGGAATTGATAAAAGGTAGGAACTAATTTAGTACTTAACCCTTATAAGTACGTCATTACTTGCTTCATTGGCAATAAATTCATCCTCTCCGTCAGCTATTTGAGGAGTAATTATATATTCGCCGTCGTATTTCTTCACCCCCAGTATGTCTTTATTGATATAATCAATCTTATAGATATTCTTAAAAACATAATCACTTACGTAAACAATATTATCTTTAACGCATCCTCCTGAACATCCAACCTTATAATTTGGCTTAAACTGCAGTCTTGTTTCATTCTCATCAAGGTAATAAATACATCCTGTAGGATCAATAATATAAAGCTTATCTTCATTAAACCATATAGCTGCAGGAGTAATATCCAAATTGTATTCTTTTTTTACGTTCCAATCTCCGGCCAGCTCGAATATTTTATTTTTATCCCAGCTTGCTACCCATACTGTCCCATCCGACTGTACTGCAAATGACATCTTACCATCTATCACCCACTGTTTTTTTCCATTCTTTTTCGTAATCTTAATTACGTCCCCTTTAGGTATAAATTTTTCATTCAATATTACTATGTTCCCTTTTCTATCCCACGATATATATTGATTATTTAAATATCCGGCTATATTTGTTAATTTGCTCTCATTTAAATAAATCCGTTTCCCTGTATTCAACAATGAAAGAATTCCTTTCATTTCCGACAGGTTTGTTATCCCGTACCTGGTTATTTTATGTTTTGGTGTAGACCAATCAGCAACATTACTTTGGTTACCTTTTACACCTACGCCCAAAACATTAAGCTCATCCAGACATGATTGAATAATTTTTATTTCTTCTGATTTCTCAGAAGTTTCATCATCAAGAGGATACGCAAAAAACTGTCTTTTTGAATTGTATTCTTTCTCTAATAAATCAAATGATTTCTCTATATCTTTCTTAATCCTTTTTTTATAATCATCTTCTGACTCGTAAATATCTCCAATTAACAGTCTATTGAAATAAAAATTTACTTTATTACCCATTATATCGGTTAAAGAAGTGTTATGCCCATTATAACCATGACTCTGTATATCCCATAGCCCTGATCTGGTCATGGACTTTAAATCCCCGCTGCTTAATCTTAGCGGCTTATCTATCTGCATTATCTCTACAAAAGCAGTTGCCCTCGCTCCGTATTTTCTTAGTAAGGGTGTTCCAATTTTGTGAGAATTCCTTAACCCATCATCAAAAGTGAGCCAAATTGATTTTTCCGGCACAGGCATTTTTTTAGTCAGGAAATCATAAGCCTCCTGCGCTGAAAGAAATCTATACTGGTTTTCCGATAAGTATTTTAATATTGATTCAAGCTTTCTCTTGGAAATTGTATTGGTTCCTTCTATATCATCTTCTGCAATTTCATGAAACATAAGAGTTACAAACATTGGAGAAACTTCAGGTTTAATTATTAATTTGTTTATAGATTCTTTTTCTTTTTGTTCATCAGTAGCTTTACTTTTATTATTTTGCTGATAATCAATGTATGAATAAATCATAAAGCCGCTTATCAGAATCATTATCAGCAGAAATATTATCCATCTTGCTTTCGATTTGTTTCCCATATGTATACTCTCCTTCCTGCAATTATTACTTAGGAATAATAAAACAATACAAAAAATAGCTCTCTTTAAAATCGTGTTTTATTATTTCATCATTCCTTAATATATTATGATTTAACTTACAGAATGTGATGATTTCAAAGGAGAGGTATATATATAGGCAATTTTACCTATCTTTACTTATATACTGTAACTTTTGCAAGACCATATCTTCCATCTGTTCTTCTGTTGGTTATTGCAAAGTTTATTCCCGGCTTACCTGTTGACGGATCTACAATTGCCACGCATAACGTATATGTTCCAGGCCACAAATTTGATGGCACATCAAGTTTCTGTGTTACAATCCTGGTTCCGGGAAGCCATGTTCTTATGTCTTCTGATGTTGTTGTTTTTGCCACTATTCTACCATTCCGGTTCGAAAGAGACAGCTCCATGGGCCAGTCAAAGTAAAATGGAGATGTACCCTTATTAATCCATTTCATTTCTACAGTCAAGGCACTTCCAGCCCGTATTATATTCGCATGTGATGCTGATTGCAGTACAAATCTGTAACCCATAGTTTTGTGTAAGGCATCTATGTTTGACTGTTCAGAACATCCCGTGGGAAGATTTGCCGGGCAGCTCGGTCCCAACCAACTTGTATGGCTCTCGTTTGCTTGCCGTAAAGTTTCACCTATGGTGTCATCCTGCAGGTATTGCTGTGCATTTCCATAAGCAAATTCTCCACCGGAAGGTGCATATTCCCAAAAATCCGGCATAGCCGGGTGCGGCTGTCCATAATCATCTACATAACCGTTATTAATCCAGTCTATCCAGGAATTTGTCTGCGGAGTGCTTCCAAACATATCATTAAATAATCCCATATTGTTATCTTTAGCTATCTGGAATGGTCTTCTCATTGAAAAGATTTTACCGGCAAACGTATTAAGATATTGGCTTGCATATTGGTTTGAAACAGGAATCAAAGGAAAACTGCCCGACGCCGGGTCGCACAGGCAGGTATGCCACTCTCCCCAGTGTCCAAGGCTTCCCAATTGTATAAAAGCTACCCTGGAATCTTTACCATAACGTTCGGCTGCTGCTTTTATCATTCTACTGTGATTAGAGATTAATACGGGATTGTTATAGCTTGGACTGAATCCTGCTCCGCTGTCTGAATCATACCAGGTTCCATCACCTTCCATCTCATCATACAACCAACCCGGTATATCTTTATGCCCTTCTTTGCCGGGCAAATCCAATATAAATCTTAAATTTATTTTTACACCTTCACTACCCCAGTAGTTAAACCTATATTTCTCTTCAATGCCACTCCAATTAAAAGATCCTTTTACAGGTTCCAATTCAGCCCAGGTAATACCTGCATACACCAATGTATGGGGCTGTTGATACGGTCCTCCGTCTGCCGGAGGCACCCATCCCATATATGGATTGTTTAATACATCGGTGATTTCTTGTGGGCTAAACTGTATATTTTTAAGCATCGGTAGTTTTTGATTGGTTATTAAAAAAAAAGATATAGGGGCCAGTGTTGCTAATATTAAGACAAATAACAATCCCAGTTTTATTTTCTTTGACATCAATCAATTTCCTCCCATTTTTTCTGCTCTTCCTCAAATTTCATTATTCCTACATCCTGAGTTAATTCCTTTATTGAGTTTTTCAGCCTGGATATGGAAATGCTTAAATTTATAGCTATAAATACCAGGGAAAAAATCAATGTTATTATTATCATCAATAAAAACCCTAGGTTTTCAATTAACTTGGCAAACATCAGCAGTATCGGCTCAAACATACTGAATAAAAGCAGCACCATACTTATGAGAATCCAACTTACTGAATACTCAACCTCAAGGATCTTTTTCTTCACCAGACTGAAAACGCATATCATAAATAACAAGACTATAATAAACATAAATAGCTTAGGCATAATCATCATCCTTATAAATTTATCTGATACTAAAAGGTACATAAAATACTTATTAGCATCCTTATTGTATAAGTTATAGGTCTCACAATTCCCCTATGCATTGAGAGCCCTTGTTCCCTTTCGTGCATCAAAACCGGGTATTCCTTAATTGTATACCCCAACTTACCCAGTATAATAAGCAGATCAGCATCCGGGTATTCCTGCGGGTAATTATTCCCGGCAGCAAGATAGGAAAACACTTTACGGCTGACAATCTGAAATCCCGAAGTCGCATCTGTTATTCTTCTTTTTAATAAAAAGGATGCTATCCATGAAAAAAATCCTATCCCTATTCTTTTTAAATCAGCAAATTTACAAGAAAATTTATTTAAATACCTTGAACCGATTACGATATCACACCCGGTAGTTTCTATATAATCAATCAATTCTTTGATATACATTGCATCGTGCTGTCCATCAGCATCAAACAGGATAACATAATCATAGTCCCTGTTTGCAGCAAACTTGAACCCTGTTTGAACTGCCCCGCCATATCCCAGGTTTGTAGATAATCTAATAATTTTCGTATGTTCCTGCAAAGCCAGTTCAGCCGTTTTATCGGTTGAGCCGTCATCTACAACAATCATATCAACAGGTAAACTACTGGTTACCTGCTTCACTTTTTTTAATACTTTACTAATGTTCATCTCTTCATTAAATGCCGGTATTATAATCAAATACTTGTTAGAATCATTCATATAGTCTGCTCCCTACCCGGATGTTTAAGGTATACATAAAATCCTTTTACACTGTATTCCTATTTCATGCCAAGTGTTACTTTTTTTCAACTTTATGTTGTATGTGGTATACAATTATCTCATCATCCTGATAGAATATTTTTGCGTTGTTCGGTAAACTCTCATGGCTCTTCATGTATTCTTCCATCCAACGCCATATTTGTTTTTCCATCATCATCCGGCCATTATACATCCTGTAATACCTTTCTGTTTCACTTATACTTTGAATACTCTGGGGAATCGTATACCATATAAGCAAAGGCTCTTTTTCAACGAAAACAAATATATGCTCCGACGGTATTTCATCACCAAAATCAAACTCCCTGTTTCTCGCATCCTTAATACTAAAGTCCTCCAAGAACTTCCACAACTCATAGTGCCAGCCATATCCGTAACATAGAGATAGTTCTTCTACCGGAGATACAATGGTCCAGCCAAGAAGTTCATATCTTTTTTTTATTTCCTCATAAGCCTTGATGGTTCCCTCATATTGATATATTATGGTGTCGGTCTTTCCATAAGGCAGGTAAATAATCATTAAAATAATGACCGAAAAAACAACAGAAATTAATGTAACATTAGCCGGATATTTAACCAGACCCTTAAAATTCCGGCTTCCCCGCCTATTTCGTGTAAGCGTGTGAGCTTCGTTAAATAGTAATCCTATTATGGAAGCTGTACATAAACTCAAAACCAACCCTATTCTTTCAAAGTACATAATTGAAATAATGTCATGCTTGAATCCATAGTAAAGAATAACCAGAAAACTTTGCCCTATTATCAAAGTTAAAAGATAAAGATGTCTGGAAAAGAACTTTCTTTGAAAAAGTCCTCTTAGAAATAAGTAGCCTGCTGCTAAGATTAAAGAATATATTATTATATTTGCACTTATCTGATTATGCCATCTGAGCGGATCCTTTACAGGATTTACCGCATCCATCAGGAACACCAAAATTTCCTGTATATCTGTATTAATATAAACATATCTGAACACAAATCCCGAATCCCCGAACATATCACCCTGCCTGCCGGGCAAATTAAGAAGCAACCCTGCCAGTTTCCATAAAACAAAGGGCGTGATGCCTGCAATGCAGCTTAATATCCCTGCAAGAAAAACCCTTGCAAATGTAGCTTTTTTCCACAGTTCAAAGAGTACTCCCACTACAAATATACCAACCAGCACCCAAAATAACAGTGCTGCAACATACACGTGTATTAAAAAGATGTTACAAAGTGTAATAAAAAAACACTTTAGGTATTTACTCTTTTGTTTTTTTAGGTATTCTAAACAGAAATATACTGCCGGAAGGAAAAATATTGTAGCAAATTCTTGCGGTAAAGCAACCATCTGTCTGTAAAAAACAAGCGGCCAAATATCCAAGCTTTCTAGCCCCAAGATAGCTGCCGCCAGAAGAGCAGCATATCTGTTCTTGGTAACCATGGATACGAAACAATAAACACTAAATACTACTGCAGCAGATTGAATAGGTCCGAAAAACCTGTAAACATCTGCAAGGTCACAAAAAGATAATGTCTTAACTGCAGCAACAATTGAATGGTAGCCTAAAGGGTAGAACTTTTCATACAAGACCTTCCCCGTGATAAAAAGCTTTGTTATCATCAGATGTACATACGAATCCGCAAAGTATAAAAATTTATACGGAAGCACCTCCATCAACCTTAACAAAAGTATATATGCAAATACACAGATTACTGTAAATGCCCAAAACCAGGAAGCCCAATTTCTTTTGCGTTTTTTTGCGGAATTCTTCAAAGACTTGCCGGTATCTCTTCCAACATTCGATAAATTTGACTCCTTTTTGTTCTTACTTTCAATCCGGTTAAAAAGGTTTACTGTATAGCTTACTATCTGCTCTTTAACATTAAGTTCTTTTAAGTTTATCCCCTCTATCCAGAAGTAAATAAGAATAACCGTTGGAAAAAATATAAATACAAATGAAATTAACTCATATACCCCTGCAAATATAAGAAAATATCCTGTTAAGATAGCAGAAAATACAGATACGCTAATCCCCTTAACAATATATTCCAGCACTTGACCCTTCCCGGGCTTTTTTATCAACAATGGCACTGCTACCAAAAGAATTATGGAAAATATTATTATCCTAACCAGACTTACGATGTTCACTAATATTGTAGAAGTCACAACCAACCTCACCATCCTTTTCCGTCTAACTTGTTTTACAGGTGTCAACAACTCATGCTCTTGCATATATCTAATATCAAAATAGTTTACAGTTTACAGTTATTCTTGGTTTTTAACTGTAAACTGTAAACTGTCAACTAATAACATGGAGGTTCTTATGAAACTTAAGTTTATCTCAATAGTTCTCGTGACATTCTTTATAGTTTGTATTGTCTGTTCTTACTTTTATAAATCTAGAAATTACAAACATAATGTTCCTAACCAATCCGTTTCATCAGAAATTATTGTTAACCCTGAATTCGTTCCTTCGTTTGTTTCACTGCGTTTTCAACACGTCAGTCCTGCAAGCATTGAAGGGATTGCTGGCATTACCCCTGAAAAGTTTGAAGAATGCTTAAAATATTTGAGTGATAATAACTTTCACTTTCTCTCTGCTAAAGAAGTATATGATTTTATGGTTAACAAGGTGCCTATTCCTGAAAAATCTATTTGGCTTACATTTGACGAAGGGATGGAAAGCGCTTATACCTATGTCACGCCTCTAATGCAGAAATATGATGCAAGGGCAACCGAATTTGTCGGCATTGTCTGGCTCCGGAAACCTTACAGGCTTACCAACAACCATCTGTCAGCCATGAGTAAGTCGGGAGTCTGGGATATACAAACCCATGGCTATACGGGAAATTTAAGCTATCCTATAAATAGCATCGGAGAAGAAGGAAACTTTTATTTGTATAGACTCTGGCAGATAGACCGGCCGGAGACAATAAAGGAGTATCAAAACAGAATAAAGAAGGATTTAAATGATGCTTTTGAATATTTAAAAAGTAATTTTAATTCGGAAAAATTTTTCTTTGCGTACCCCTTTGGAGAATCGGTAAGCAGCTTAGACTTTGAGAATAGTATGTCAAAATACCTTCTGGAATGTTTAGATGAGTTGAAAATTATAGGCGTAGACAAAAGGAACATTAATAGCATATCCAACGACTGGTCAACAAAAAAACACCTGATTTCAAGGTATGATGTAAATGAATATACTTACCTGGAAACCATCCTTTCCCCCAGGTATACCGGGAAAAAGGTGCTGTATACAGATGAAACCGGCATTTCCTTTAGTTTTAATAACCTTTCTCAATACGATAAAAATACTTTTTTATGCTGGGATGAGAAATGTAACTTTATTTTTGCCGATAATAATTTAAAACCAATAAGCGGAGTTACCAATACAATGCCCTCATCCGGAACAACTTCTAATATCCTTGCAGCTGCTTTTAATGAAGATATTGTTTTGGTTGATACAGCTAATAGTAATCTGGTATTTACCGATAAAAATCTGTCGGTAATCTCAAATTACTCTCTGGATTTTAATCCCGCTGCTATATGGAATAACAACAACAGGCTTTATTTATTGGATAAATCCGGTAAAATATATGAATTCACCGGTGCGCCTAACATTGTTTTTTCTTCAAACATAACCGGTGATTCCATAAAGGCCTGTGCATCCGGTGATATTTTATTTATTGTTGATGATGATAAAAAGGAAATCCGCACTATAGACTATATACAAAAAAAATTGCTCCAAACCTACTCATACGATAAGAATTACTGCATAGTTCCCCAGTATGGCTTAAGCAATAGTGAATTTATTGCTTGGGAGGCAAAGAATGAGGTGTTCGTAAAGGTAAAAATTAAGTAAACTTCTTTATTTCTTAAGTACTCTTATAAAAATAATAATCCAAAGAATTTATAACCTTGTATGTGTAATATAGACTAACAGCAAAGAAGCTTACTGCTCCCGCCAAAAATCCAAATACGGCAAAGTAGTAGTCAAACATTCTGCTAAAGATAAATCCAACAGCGATGTTTGCCCCTATTGAAACTGACAATGCTTTCAAGATTAACAGTCCCTGTGAGAAGTACAAAAGATAAATATTATTCAACAACCCTGCCCCTATAAGCAGGTAGCCTATGATTGAAACTTTAAAAGTCATTTCACTTACACCGCTAAAATATGCACTTAGTTCAATGTTATAATGACTGATAACGCCGTTGATTATCTCTATGGAAATTACAGTCCCCAGAATACTCAAAATAAAAAATACTGTCGTATAGTTTAAAAACTGCATAATATTTGTTTTTATAAATCCTTCATGCTCTGTTATCTTAAACTCCTTTTTAGCTTGAAAAACATTGTTTATAAATTTTTTTACATATATCTCCATGAATAGGGTTGAAATCAATACAGCTAAAATACCCCAGTTCATCCCCAGTTCATACTCTCCTTTGATTCTTATAACCGATTCCAATATATCCCTTGCATTGGCTGACCAGGCTATCACCCTATCTATAAATACCATAATATAATACATCAAACCATATAAAAAATATGGAGCAAGCAAAAACATGTTAATTAACATCCGGGGCTTATAAATAGCTTCTTTCTGGTTTTCTCTATTTCTTTTTTTCAAAAAATATATCACTATCCTTAAGGCAATAGAATGAAAAACAATAAAAAAAGTCATTGCCACCACTTGAGAATAGGTTATATTTATATGCAGAATTTGATGCAGAATATAAACCAGTGCTATGCTTAAAAGCATATTCACAACAAATAAAATCTCTGCTTTAAGGAAGTTGGTTACAGGAATACTTAACCAAATGGCTGTCAAAAGAATAAAATATAAATTAAACATTAAAATATTCTCAAGTTTGTATATACCGGTAAATATTCCTAAAATCCCCAGAATTCCTCCCAAGCAGGAGGCCGTAACAATTCCCGTTTTCAAGTATCCAAGATGGGCTTCCCAGATAAGTTTGTAGTAGTTTTGTTCAAGGAAAGAATAACCTTTTCTGAGAAATACCTGTGCAAACCCTCCTGAAACTATCATACTCATTATTGTAGCAAATGCTATAGCCGTGGCCTTTTCCAAGCCTGTTACAGTATTATCCATAAATGACCACAGGGAAAAATTTATTATAAAAACTGAAAACATGGAAATTAACAGTGGACAAGCCGACAGCATTCCTCTAATTATATCTATAATTATATTGCGGATTTCATAACCCGAATGTTGGTCATTCTGCCCACAATTGGTCTTCTCTTTTTCACAATTCAATAAATCAAGTATTTTTTTTGATAGTTCAAATACATCTTTATAACCGGAAACATCCTTAACCTGCCGGTCTGTATAACCCATGGATTCTAGAACAGCAGCCACCTCAAAATAGTCCTTTGGTTTTCCTACTGCTTTATATACCTGCTGTGAGATGGTTTCAAGCAGCAGAACCTCATTGATTACTTTCATAATAAATCTCTCCAATATCCAGTACTAAGATTTTTGTAGGCTTTCAGATATGCCTTGGCAAACTTCTCAATAGTAAACAGTTTTTTCGCTCTCTTGCAGGCTGTTACTCCGAGTTCTTTTCTTAAATCTTTATCCCCCATTAACCTGACACACTCCCTGGCCAGCTCTTCATGGTTTTTGGGTGATACAATAATCCCGCAGGTGCCTATAGCCTCGCTTACCCCGCCTACGTCGGTAGCAATAACAGGCTTTCCACACATCATGGCCTCAACCACACTATACGGAAAAGCTTCCGATATGCTTGGAAGCACAACAATATCTCCACAGTGATAAACCTTTGCAGTCTCACTAACATATCCACAAAATTTAAACTTCTCTTTAAGTCCTAAAGAATCCCTTAGCTTTAAACACTTCCGGTAATAATCCTGATTAGATATGGCTCCATAAACTTCAAAGCTAATTTGTGGTAAAATTTTTTGCACAATATGAGCAGCCTGAATAAAATTTTCTATATCCTTTAAGGGATCAATCCTTGCCACAGTAATAATTTTATTCTTATCTTCATCCGCTCCTTTTGTTTTAAATGCCGCGGGATCAACTCCATTGTATATCACCTTAATTTTATCATCCGGAACACCGAACCGCTCTTCCCATCCTGCATTAAAGCGACATACCGGGCAGACGAGGTCTGCAAACTCATAATTCAACCTCACTACCGATTCGGTCAGGGAAAGTAAAAAATTTCTCAGAAAAAGTGTCATTTCCCTCCGGTGAGCAGAAAGATATTGCTCTCTCAAATATACTCCATGCTCTGTCAGGAGATACGGCGTGTTATATAATAGCTTTGAAATAACATTTGCTATGCCGCAAAATCCGGCTGCTGATGAATGCGAAATATCAGTTTTAGGAACGTTGGTATTGGTTATATTAAAAAACCTGAAAAGCCATCCTAAGCTTTCTCCCACCTCATGAATGGCAGGGATAAATTCATCCTTGTAAAAGAAGTAATGGCTGTTCCCGATTCCTCTTATAATCTTTTCCTTATATAGCTTATATATAGCCTCTGACTTCAGCGTAATGTTATAATCATACTTTCTGAAGTATCTATACATTTTTAATAGATTTTCAGCAAAATTACCTGGTTTTTTTTCTATTCCAAGAACCTCATCAACTATTTCTGAAAAAACCGGAATAAACTCTTCTTCAATTACCATTGGACCGGTCTTAAGCTTAGAAAGAAATATACTGGAAAACGGAACCCATCTAAGATGTTCACAAGGTTCCAAAGTTCCCCACAAGGGTATACTTATGAATTCTTTCACGTTTGGCGGGAGAGCATATTTCTTCATGGCAAGAGGGCTGTCTACTATGCTTACCAGCGAATAATCCACATCTTTGAGACTACCTATGAGCTCGTGACACCATGTGCTTACTCCTCCGGCATAATATGGATAGGTTGCTTCCGTAGTTAACAGTACTGAAAGTTTTTGCATAATATAGTATCCTCTTTCTTCCCTGTCTGTTTAAGGAACGATGAAATAATAAATTCCCATTTTTTAAGCTGCTATTTTCCGTCAATACTGCGTTGTCGTCAGTTGCAATAAACCAATTATTACGCCTTCCTCCGCCTTGTCTTGTCGAAAAATATCTCACTTAAAAATCGCGTTTTATTATTTCATCGTTCCTAAACTTCTCTTGTAATGCAAGATATGTCTTTAGATATATAAGTGTGAATTTTAAACATCTTATTATTTCATCATTCCTAAATCAATTCCAAATTAAAATATCCGAACTTGTAACATTTCGTTGTTTACATAATATTATGTGTTGAGTACCTTCTTTAGGAAAGGAGGTGAAAAATATGCATTCTACTGTTAAATTTGGCGCAATAATAGGCCCTCAAGGAATTCTGTTCATCCAGGATTTCAAGCATGATGGAATAGTCAAAACCATTGCCGTAGTAACTCCATCAGTCGTTAAATGTCTGGCAGAGTTAGGCCTTATTAGAATAGTTCCTGTATGTTCTCAATTCGGGAATAAAGGAATTGATTGTTTTAAGGACGACGACCACGGACACGGCCACTGCCGTGACGAAGAAGACTAGATAAGGAATTGTTCCCTCCAGTAATATGGAGGGAACAATTATTTTAGGAATATTCTCTTTTTAGGATTTCCTTACGACTTTGTAAACTTTTTTGAACATTTGAATATAAATGATAGGGAAAACTTGAGTAATTTCGAAAACTAATTCC
>DHFP01000050.1 GCA_002402315.1 Clostridiales bacterium UBA4821 | reverse complement strand
CCATGGTGGGAATTTGAAGATGAATATGCTGAAAGCTTTAAGACCAAGAACAAAGGAGAGATAGCTCATAGCATACGAGTTGCTCTTGGAACACTGATAATAAAAGAAAAGCTGGGAATACCTGATGAAGAAGTAGTACAACAAATAAAAGAGAACCCATACATGCAGTACTTTCTTGGATTTCCGAAGTTTATAGAGGAAGAGCCGTTCGCCTCTTCCCAGATAACACACTTCAGGAAAAGACTTGGGGCAAATATATTGTTACAGTTCAGATGTCCAAAATAAAAAAACACACTAAGTAGGGGTAATTACTTACCCTTCTTCGACATTTAAATCAAAATTCAAAAATAGATACACATCACAAAAAATGCTTGTTATGATGACGTAAACGTGGATTTTCATGCATTTTTAGAAAGTAGACATCTGAACTGTAACTCGGCGAAAGCCGGCAGTTATTTATTTTCTTATTTATTCATCAATTTCAGATACGTATCAAATATCTTGGCTGCTTCTCTTCGGGTAATATTATTTTGGGGCTTGAAGTAGTTATCGGAATATCCATTTATAAGCTGATTCTTATAAGCCTTGAGAATACTCGATTTGAATTTCGAGCTATCAATGTCGACAAAAGTATTATCATAACTTTCAAATTCATTTAGAAATTTATCAAACAACGCAACTGCCTCTTGACGCGTTATAGGTTTATTTAGATCAAGATTATTATTAAAAACTCTCGTCAATGTAGCTTGTCCCGCTAGCCATCCTTTTGACGGCTCTACCTTTTCAAAACAGTTTGCAAGGTAATTATATTCTTCTTTCGACCAATGGTTGCTGGGATAATCATTAAAAGTAAATGCGTCTTCCGAGACTTCAGGGTAATTTAAGTACTTTAGCATCCTGGACAACATAACTAAAAATTCTATTCTCGATATATTGTTGTTTGGCCTGAATGTATTGTCATCATACCCTTTTATTATTCCTTGTTGCAAAATATTTTCTACATGTGCATATGCCCAATCTTTTTTTGTTAGATCGTTAAAATTCAATTGATTAATCTGTTGGTCACTGTTTGAATCATTACTTATTGTATTATCATTTAGCTCCTCAAGCGGATTCCCAGTAATTTTGCTATCCAGTCTCATCATGCTCTTAACAGGTTCTAATACTATGGGATCTTCTGCATAATATTTCAGGAGGACTTCAGCTTCTTGATATTTTCCATTCTCTTGAAATTGTTCGAGCTTTGAAGTGTTATATATGCCTGTTCCTATATACTTGCTGCCATTTAATTTAGTAAATCCATCCCAGTAAACCTCTTTTACACCGTTTACAGTATATAGCTGGGTTACTTCTACAGGAATCCATCCATAATCCTCAAGATAAAATTCAGCCCAACCATGTCCGTATGCCTCTATGTTTTTCCACTCACCTATATCCATACTTTCAAAATCTTGCTCAAACCTGTATCCGTCAATAACTCTTACCGGAATACCTAAAGCCCTGCACAATGCAGCAAAGAGAGTTGCGTAGTCTTCACAAACACCACGTCCGCTTTTAAGTGCAGACATAGCTCCTTTATTTCTGTATGCTTCTGATTCATCATAAGTCATATAAGAATTTACAAATTCAAAAATTGCCTTGGCTTTACTATAGTCATCGGTTAATCCTTGCGTAAGCTGTTTAGCCTTTGAAATAATTTCTGTTTCTTTACTCTCTATTTTCTTTTCAGGCTGTAAATAAATCTGAAATTTTGATGTATCAGTCATATTGTTCTGAACATTTGATTCATCTATATTAAATTCGATATCTGAAGCAGCAACTTTTCTTATTATACTAAACTCTCTACTTTGACCAGCTGGTAGAACATCCAACTTATATTCTAAAATTTTATTGCCGAACTTATCTTTATTTATCCGTACTGGGTTAGTTTTGTATTGAATCTCCAGATCTTTTTGGTATGTTAAATATTTTTGATTTCCATCAAAAATAATCAATTGTATATCTGTAGCATCACTGTTTCCAGTATTTTTTATAGTATACGTCTTTGAAAGGGTATATGAATTTATATTCTGTAATATGTAGTTGGAATTATTTGCATATGCAAGATTGGATAACATTAAAATAAAAATAATTACTGAAAGTAAAGATATTTTCTTCATTATAATCACCCCGTAATTTAATTATATCATATAATTAAAATTAGAGGCTAAGAAAATTTATAAGGGCGGGTCACAGACCACGCCCCTACACCTATTATAAATGAGTTATCTTCCCGACATTGACTGCTCAGCATACTGTATCATCTTCTTTACCATGTTACCACCAATCTTACCAGCGTCCCTAGCTTTAATATCACCATTGTATCCTTGATTTAAGCTAACTCCAACTTCACTAGCTACCTCATACTTGAACCTATTTAATGCTGACTTGGCTTCAGGAACAAGAGTTTTATTATTAGCCATTTAGTTCACCTCCTAGTGATGGTTTCAATATTAATATGCTCAAAAATTTCGATAAATAAACTAGGAAATGATGATATGCATGGCAAGTAAATGCCGTATTTATAAATTGTGTATTTAGTTTCATTTTTTAATCATTTTTATTAATAATATTGTTTATTCTTGGTATTCTCAATATCGTCAAAAACTTTGCTCCCAATGGCTTTTCTCTGACCCTGATATTTCCCTTCATATGGATTCTCAGCCACATCATCCATTTGTGAGAACACCAATTGGCAAACCCTTCTCCCTGCCTTTAGCTTTATAGGCAGTCTGTTAGCATTATAAAGTTCCAAAGTAATCTCGCCCTCAAACCCCGGATCAACCCAACCTGCATTTTGGATAAAAAGCCCCATTCTGCCTATTGAACTTCTGCCTTCCACAAATGCCGTCAGGTCATTTGGAAGCTTAACATACTCCATCGTAGTTGCCAGCAAGAATGAATGTGGAGGAATAATTACCTCATCTGCCTCAAACTCCAAATATCTAATAGGGCTATCAAAGTTCATACATTCAGTACAATTCTCATCAACCTTTAGAAAATGCCTGCCTATCCTCATATCAACCGACGCTGGTTGTATCTGTTCACTGGTTATTGGTTCAATTATTAATTCTTTTGACTCCAATAGTTTCTTTATAGTCTTGTCCGATAAAATCATAATATTGCTCCTTCAAAAATATTAATAAATTCTCCAGGATGCCGGAATAAAGAATTCAGAAAACTTCTTTACCGCATATCTGTCGGTCATTCCTGCAATATAGTCACAAGCTACCTTTTCAATGTCGTAATTTTTTAACATATGCTTGAGTTCTTCCGGTAGTAGATCAGGCGTTTTCTTTATGTAGTTATAGAGATCTCCAATTATATTCTTTGCCTTTCTCTCTTCCACTTTTGCTGCCGATCCAATATAGACATGCTCAAACATAAATTCTCTTAACCTTTGAGTAGAACTTCCAATTGCAGGACTCATGGATACAGCCTGCTTTCCGTCACTTGTTGCAACTAAATCCTTTATCATGATATTTATCCTCTTGCTGCTGGTTTCCCCCAATACTTCTATACTTGATTGTGGAAGTTCATATTCGGATAGTATTCCAGCCCTTAGTGCATCATCTATATCGTGATTTATGTATGCTATTCTATCTGCATATCTGACTATCTGCCCTTCCATGGTACATGGTATTCCGTCTCCGGTGTGATTGAGTATACCGTCTCGCACTTCATAGGTAAGGTTCAGCCCATTCTTTCTTTCTAGTAAATCAACCACTCTAAGACTCTGCTCATTGTGTTTAAATCCATGCGGGCAAATGCAATCAAGAATAGTTTCTCCCGAGTGTCCAAAAGGAGTATGCCCCAAGTCATGCCCAAGTGCAATGGCCTCGGTCAAATCCTCGTTTAGTCTTAATGCTCTGGCTATGGTTCGTGCTATCTGGGAGACCTCAAGGGTATGAGTCAACCTTGTCCTATAGTGATCCCCCTCCGGTGAAATAAAGACCTGTGTCTTATGTTTGAGTCTCCTGAAAGCCTTTGAATGAATAATTCTATCCCTGTCTCTCTGATAATCGGTTCTTATTTCGCATTTATCCTCTTCCACTGCCCTGCCGCGGGTGTTAATAGATAGATCTGCATACGGAGATAGGATCTGTTCTTCAATCAACTCGGTAGTTTCACGGATATTCATAGACATCCCCCAATACTCTTCTAATCTATATGTAATTATAATCTATAACTTATTTGTAAGCAACACAATACTACTTTATCCCTAATTTCGCAATGATTGTGTAGCTTCGCAAACCTGGACCATCCTTTCTGCCAATACTTCAGCCCTTTCAATTGCAAATTTATCCTCCATTGATGGTCTTTGTGCACAGACTCCATGATGTCCCGCATCTTTGTTAACATGACCATCGCCTACAAGCATCATTCCATGTACCAGCATAATATCATGTAATGCTTTAATTGTTGTCTCCTGGCCGCCAAACCTTGAAGTTCCAACCGTTACTCCTGCTCCTACTTTATTTATCCACACCTTCCGGCTTCTTACCCCTCTCGTCTTATCAAAAAATGCCTTGATTTGTGCCGAAACTGTTCCGAAGTATACAGGACTGCCTATAATAATTCCATCTGCTTTTGTCATCAGTTCAAAGCTTTTCTCCAATTGACTTCCTTTATAACAATTGCCGCTGCATGGGCTGCTGCAGGCAACGCAAAATGGAACCTTGCAGGATAATGCCGCCTCACCGGCATGGATGATTTCGAATTCACAGCCTGAATTTTTAATTCTTTCTGATATGGTATTTAATAAGAACATGGTATTTCCGTCCTTATTGGAACTGCCATTAAGTCCAATGATCAACATAAAATTCTCCCCCTAGTACATATTTTAAACACTATCTAATAAATGCATATTCACTTTGAACTTAGATAGAATTCCTGTTCGAAAATAATTTTACTACGCGGTGAAATCAATGTACAATTTAGTGGCCTTGCTCGTTATAGTATAACATTACCAAAATTAACAAATCAACAATTCGATTATTTTGTCTGTTATAATATAATGTCCGTAAATATTATAAAAGATTGCTTATTGGCTTATCAAAAGAAATTTGCCGCACAATTGTAAGTCTATCCATAACTAATAAAACCTGAACAGTAAGTACACATCACTCAGGTTTTATTAATGGTTGTTAATTAAGTTTATATTCTAATCAAAATCAAATATGGATTCAAGTAAAGAATGTTTTTTGTGCTTCTTATGTCCATTAGCATATCCCCCGTGCCCATAATCATGATATTTATGATCATCGTGGTGTTTGTCATACTCCTTAGATTCATAATGTTGTGACTTGTCATGGTCTTCATAAGAGTAATAGCTTTTAGATTGTTCAATTATTTTATCAAGTTCACCCCTATCAAGCCAAACTCCACGGCACTGGGGACAATAATCAATTTCAACGTTCTGACGTTCAGCCATTTTAAGTTCTACGTTACATAGCGGACAATTCATAATAAACCTCCTAGTACAATATAGTTGTAATCAATCAGCAGCAAAACAGCTGCCATAATTACCAAATCTTGATTATTTACATAATATTTCATTTCCTGCTTTCTAAACATTAAGCAATTCTTTAGGCTGCATACCTTAGCCACTCTGCCAGCGAACCGTTGGCCTGAACTTTGACAATCATGTATAATAGCTTCTGGACTTGGAGGGTTACTGTAACTCCTCCTGGGACTTCTTCCATTGGGAGAAGAGTACCTGTGTTTGAGACTATTAATCCATTCCGGTAAGTTTACATGATTTGGCTGGTTGAGGCCAGCTTTCTTGGCTGGTTCCTTGTGTCACATGCTAGGTTGCCTACTTACAGGAGAAGGAATGGATGCTCCTGTCCAAATTTAGATTTAAGGAGGTTTCTATGAACTACTTACCTGTCGCAGGAATCGACGTTGGGAAGCGATTCAGCGAAATGGCGGTTTTGTCCCCTACCAATCAAGTGGTTGCCCGTATTAAAATATTCCATGATACTTCATCCAGCGTTGACAAGGCCATTGAATTGTTACATAAAGTAGAAAAGGACTTCGCTGTAAGGCCTGTCGTTGTTATGGAATCCACAGGACATTACCACAAAATCCTTTTCCGTGCCCTCATCAAGGCTGGATTTGGGTCATCGGTTGTTAACCCTATCCAGACTGATTCTATCAAAAACTTAGACATAAGAAAAGTAAAAAATGATAAAGTGGATGCCCGGAGGATTGCCCTCCTTTATCGCTTCCAGGAATTGAAAACCACCAATATCCCGGACGATGAACTTGACTGTCTACGTAGTCTATGCCGCCAGTATTATAACCTTTCAGATGAATTGACCGCTTACAAAAACAGGCTTATTGGTGTAGTAGACCAACTTATGCTCAATTTCAGGGACGTTTTCAAGGATATTTGTTCCCAGACTGCCTTCGCTATTCTGGAAAAGTATCCTACACCTGCTCAAATCCTTAAAGCAGATAGANNCGAAAAAGTATGAGCTTTTGTTATCCAAGGCCAAGGATTTTGAACCTTTAAGCATCAGCACCCCTGCTAATTTGGCTATGCTGGAAATTTATATCTCCATGGTCAAATCCCTTAGTGAAGCGTTGAAAAAGGTTCTTGCTACCATTTATGAACTTCTGACAGCAGATGCGTCAAAAGACTTGCCGGTGCTTTCTATGACCATAGAGCTTCTCTGTTCCATTCCAGGAATCGGGCTGATAACAGCAGTAACCATCCTTGCTGAAATTGGAGATTTTCCTGCTTTCTCAAAGCCGGACAAGCTGGTTGCTTACTTTGGTATTGACCCTTCTGTAAAACAGTCAGGACAGTTTGAAGGAACACAGAATAAAATGTCCAAACGTGGTTCCAGGCTGCTTAGAAGGGTGCTGTTCACAACTGCTCTGGCTAATGTACGTAAAAAACGCAACGGCAAGGAACACAATCCGGTATTATATGATTTCTACCGTAAAAAGTGTGTCAGCAAAGTAAAGAAAGTAGCTCTCGGTGCAGTTATGCATAAGCTTGTTTTTATAATCTTCGCTGTTCTAAGGGATAGGAAACCTTTTGAACTTAGAACTTCGGAAGAACATGCCAAGACATTGAATAAAAAGGCTTCTTAGGCATATTGTTTATGCTTGCTTAATGTTTAGTTTTCAAGGTTCATTTTTAATTATTCGACCATCTGTTTTATGTCTACTTCTTCTGGGTGGTCTGTTTGCTGTACTTGTTTTTCTATTAACAGCTTTTTCAAAAAAAATTAATTTTTTTTGAAAAAGCTGTTGACAACAATTAGCTGGTCTCTTATTATTTCTAAATGTATTGAAAATTTTCGCAGCTAAAATTATATAACAGATCATTCCATAATGGAATCAGAAATTTGAATAAACTATAGTAAAAAATGAAATCATATTTGGGAATACGAAATTCTCTTTCAGTGAAGGGTGATTCTAATAAAAAAATATAATGCTAATCAACATGTTGGTATTAAGGATAAGGAAACTGGCAAGATAATGGCAGTATACCCTCATGAAGTTCAGGAAAATACAAAAGAATTCCAGAATAAGGTCCTGGACTGGTATTATAAACAGGGATGCTCAACAAGTGAATATATTGAGAATTACTATGTGGATACTGTAACAGAAGAACAATTCAAGGCATTCCAATAATGCCTTATTTCTTTTTATATCTTTTAATTTTAAATTTTCTATTTAGCGCTAACACCCTTTTTTCCGGCTCATAACTGTATTCATCTCTGTCCAGTACATAAACTCTATTGTCTTTTGGATGCTCAGTCTCATTAGTTTGATTTTCAACAAAATTGAAACCTGAAATAACATTTGATTTCATGATACGGAACTGCCTTCTAATGGAATAATATATTACCGCTATCCATGCAGCTACAGCCAGTAAAAAAAAACAACACTGCAGTGGAATAAGGATTTAAAACTGTCCCTGTTGTGCTCGAGATAGCAAAGAACCAATACACCTCAGCAAATAGAGGCATAATCAAGCTAGCCACAGCCGGTATTATGCCGCCTTCGATAAGTGCAACAAAAACCGTCCAGATATGAATAAAAGCACCTAAGTATAGTAATACTGTTTGAAATGCTAGCAATGTACCACAACCTACACCCGGTTCAGTATTATAACTTAAAAATTTAAATCTGGCCATCATATTACCCCTACAATTAATTGGAACTCCCTTGATAGTATACCATTGATTCGTTTAAAAACATACTACCATCTCACGTGCTATAAGTATCAAAAGTTTTCATATGAATAAAAATAACTTGAATAATTTATGCTCCGTCCACGCATTCTATATAAGTTGAATTAAATATTT
>DHFP01000101.1 GCA_002402315.1 Clostridiales bacterium UBA4821 | reverse complement strand
TCCATCAGATATTCAAAGGTATATTGCTCTAAATAATCTCCAATCATACTATTTTCACCTCCGTGCTAATATTTGTTGACCCAATTACTGAATTTACCGTAAAGCTTGCAGTCATTCTATCTATACCTACTTGTTCAGTAACAAAATCTGTTATACTTATAATCCTATCATCTGCAAGAAGAGCTTCTGTTATAGTTCTTTCTAAATCAGATACAATAAAATCATATTCTTGACCAATTAGCCTATCTAATTCAACTCCATATTGAGAACTATAAATTACATAAGCATAACGCTCGGTATATAGAATTTTCATAACCATCTGCATAATAGCTTCTTCATTATCTATCTTGCTGCCAATACGTTTTCTTTCAAAATCTAAGCGATAGGTTAATGAGGGTTGAGTTACCACCTCTAAATTAGTTAAATCTACTTCTTGTTCAGGTATCAAGTAATTCCCTCCTCTCTTTCAAGAACATAAAACATTTGTCCTTGATTCACTCGTAATACTCTTACTTTATCTCCTACAATTAATCCCCGCCATAATAGAATATCAGGTAATGCTGAATAGGTACTCATTTCCGGGATTGTATGAGTATGTGGCCCTTCTCCTGCAGGAGATGTAGTATGTTGAGGTATTACATGGGAGTGTTTATTTTCTTCTCTTTCTGGTATTTTAATAACCGTCTTTTTTACTAAAGCTGATAAGATTAAGAATTTTTCATCTACCTCAAACCTATTATCTATTTTTATTTTTAAGGGAGAAACTGAAGTGACCACACCAAAGAGTAGGTCAGTTGTTTCTCCCGATGGAGCTTTGCCAGCTTCCTGCATAATCTTTACTAATTTATTTCCTGCCATTATATACTCACCTGCACTTCCAATTGCATTGTATGCAAATCATTTTGAAATGTATGAGAGCAAGTTGTGACCATGAAATATTGATTAATGGCTACTCCTTCTTTTTGTAAATCACTGATTCCAAGGATTACACCACTACCAGCTGATACCTTCAGGTCTCCAAGACAATCTAATTTTAGTTTCTTAGTAACCCTATTTTTCAGCTTTAAAATCATTTCTGCCCTTGCTTGAATTTGAGCTGCATTGGCATTCTCATCCATCTTTTCAAAGTATTGTAATAACCCCCATTGCTTAATGGTGTTGCTATCTTTTACAATATAGATTTCTCTTTTCTTTGTTTCTTTGTTTTCCTTAATTAATTTAACCTGATTATAAGTATCATCATCTATAGAACTCTCATAGTCAAAATCAATTAATAAACTCTCATCCCCGATAAACAAATCTGTCTTCATTGAATTAATACTAATAAATTGCAATTTCCCGAAGTTATCCCTTAACATATGCCAATTTCCGGTATTGATTAAAGTTTCATCGATGCCATACTGTATAATTTCAAATAATGTTTTATTATCATGCACCCTTGGTGAAACTATATAGGAACTTGCATCTTTAACCTCTGCAGATAGTTTAAAGTCATTGCATAGCTTTGTAAATATCTGAGAAGCTGTAAGATTTGATAATACATAAGTATCCTTATTTTTCAAGTATCTCATCTGGTCATAGGCCGTTACTGGAATTTTTTCATCCTTCTTCTTCCCTCTTTTGAATATATAGCCAAAGAAAACTCCTTTGCCATCCACTTTAAAAGAAATAGGTGAGCCTTCGCTTATAGTCACTTTAGTATCATCAATATAGTTAAAAGTTAATTTTCCGGGCTGGTTGGTTAATGTAGTCTCCCATACAACATTAGTAATCAATTCACTAATATCATAAGCCACACCACTTTTACTATCTTGTACAATCGCTTCTATATTCATCAACTCACCCTTTCTATTTATGCTTTATTTGATTTTCTGCTACCCATCCTCTATACCCTCCACTTGGAGTTGTAATATGATAACGGTATTTTCTATTTTTATCAGCAACTATGTGACTTATCTTTCCAGTAAAGTTTTTAAATGTTCCGTGAGGATTAGCCCCATAACTCGAATACCAATAATTACCATTCGCTATAACAGTATCCCCAATAGCAAAGCCAGTCTTAGGTCTTTCGGTTGCTGGAGGAGGAGTTACTTTTGCAGGTTCAGCTTTATTAGCGGGTAATGTAATCTTTACCACCTTTGATGAGAATGGTCGATATTCTTTAATACTTAGACTGTAATGAATATCAGGGTCTCCAGCTTTTAGTCCATATTCTAAATCCTCAATAGCTGCTAACATATTTATTTTTGTATCACTAATTAGAAATCTAAATGGTTTCTTTTCTTTTCTAATATTTTCAAAGAAGTCTATATAGAATTGAGGCTTTTGAAACTTCCCTTTTGTTAATACATAAGGCGCATTAGCATCAGTTGGAAGAAAGCACTCTATTACAAAGGCTTCTAATCTCTTTTGTCTTAATAAATTTATTTCTCCAAGTTTAACAATTTCCTCTGTCTTGTTATTCCCGGAGGAATTTATCATTATCTCCTCCGGGTTAACTGGAAGTTGAACAACTTGAT
>DHFP01000016.1 GCA_002402315.1 Clostridiales bacterium UBA4821 | reverse complement strand
TATTTTAAGAGAAGAATTTGAATAGGAGGAAAAGATTATGAAGCCAAGTGTTATTAGAGATATAAACCTGGCAGAGTCAGGTAAGAAGAAAATTGAATGGGTTAGAAAGAATATGCCGCTTTTAAGGACGCTTGAAGACGACTTTACAAAGAACCAGTATTTTAAAGGTATGAGAATAACAGTGTCAGTCCATCTCGAGGCAAAGACAGCATATCTTTCCAAGGTTCTTGCTGCCGGTGGAGCCGAAGTGGCAGTTACGGGAAGCAATCCGTTGTCAACTCAAGATGATGTTGCAGCTGGACTGGTTAAAGATGGACTTAACGTTTATGCATGGTATAACAGCACGGCAGAAGAATATGAACAGCACCTTACTGATTCACTTGAAATTAAACCCGATATTATTATAGATGATGGTGGAGACCTTATACATCTTCTTCATACCACAAGGCAGGATCTTATGGTCAACCTGAAGGGCGGCTGCGAAGAAACAACTACAGGTGTACTCAGGCTTAAGGCAATGGAGAATGAGGGAGTATTGAAGTTCCCTATGATTTCAGTTAATGATGCGTTCTGCAAGTACTTGTTTGATAACAGGTATGGCACAGGCCAGTCAGTATGGGACGGGATAATGAGGACCACCAATCTGATTGTGAGCGGTAAAAATGTAGTAGTTATTGGATATGGCTGGTGTGGTAAAGGTGTTGCTATGAGAGCCAAGGGTCTTGGAGCCAACGTAATAGTCAGCGAAGTGGATTCAATCAAGGCTATAGAGGCTGTAATGGACGGATTCAGGGTTATGAAGATGAGTGAAGCAGCCAGGATTGGTGATTTCTTTGTTACTGTAACAGGTTGTAACAAGGTAATCAGTGGTGAGCATTATAAGGTCATGAAAGACGGCGCCATAATGGCTAATGCGGGTCACTTTGATGTTGAGATATGGAAGCCTGAACTGGAAGAGCTTGCGGTTGAGAAAAAGGAGCAGAGAAAGAACATCATGGGCTACAGGATGCCGGATGGCAGGTGGATAAACCTCCTGGCCGAAGGAAGACTGGTTAACCTTGCGGCCGGAGATGGACATCCGGCAGAGATAATGGATATGAGCTTTGCCCTCCAGGCGCTCTCGGCAAAATATGTGGCAGAGAATTATAGAAACCTCGGGCCAAAGGTCTATAGGGTTCCGGATGAAATAGACAGGTATGTTGCCAAATTAAAACTTAGGTCGTGGGATATAGAGATTGATAAGCTGACTGAAGAACAGAAAAAGTATCTATCAGGCTGGGGAGAATAGAATGGATTTACTGATAAAAAACGCTAAAGTCCTAACGATGAACGAATCAATGGACATCATAGAAAACGGTTCAATTACAGTTAGGGATGATAAGATTTACTATGTGAGCAAAGAGGGGGTAGTTCCTCCGGATTTTTCTTCTGCCAATACTATAGATGCAAAAGGTAAGCTGGTTATGCCCGGACTAATTAATACTCATACTCATGCTGCCATGTCTCTTTTAAGAAACTATGCTGATGACATGCCCCTTGAAAAATGGCTCTTTGAGAAGATGTTTCCTACAGAAGATAAATTTACGGGTGAAGATGTATACTGGGGTGCGATGCTAAGCATTGTTGAAATGATTAGAACTGGAACAACCACTTTTGCAGATATGTATTTTTTTATGGAGGAGGTTGCAAGGGCGGTAGAAGAAACCGGAATAAGGGCAAATCTTTCCAGAGGATTACAGTGCTTTGATGAACAATTTGATGCAGAGACTGATAAGAGGTTAAATGAAGCTAAAGAGCTTTTCAACAACTGGAATGGAAAAGCAGATGGAAGAATCAGAGTTTACTTAGGCCCGCACTCAATATATACATGTGTGCCTGATTATCTTAGAGAGGCAGCTAACCTGGCAAAAGAACTAGGTACAGGAATTCATATTCACCTTTTGGAAACCCAAAAAGAGGCTAAGGATAGTATTAGAAATTTTGGTTGTACAGGAGTTGAGCACTGCCTTAAGCTTGGGGTATTTGATGTTCCGGTTATTGCTGCTCATTGTGTCCATTTATCAGACAATGACCTCGAAATATTAGTTAAGAAGAAGGTAAGTGCGGCTCATAATCCTGGAAGCAACCTAAAGCTTGGGAGCGGAATCGCAAGACTGCCCGAGATGCTAAGCAAAGGATTAAATGTATGCCTGGGTACTGATGGAGCTGCAAGTAATAATAACCTTGATATGTTTGAAGAGATAAGGCTATCAGGCCTGATAAGTAAAGGATTTCATTTGAATCCTACTTTAATAGATGCAAATGAAGCTGTACGCATGGCTGTTAGTAATGGTGCAAAAGCATTAGGTATACAGGATGAGGTGGGAGTCATCAGGGCTGGAATGAAAGCAGACCTGATGATTGTAGATACCAACAGGGTCAACTACATTCCTAAAAATAATGTTGTTTCTGCTTTAGCTTATTCATCCAACAGTCTTGATGTTGAAACTGTAATCGTTAATGGCAAGGTCTTGATGGAGGGCGGCCAGCTCAAAACCATAGATGAGGAGAAAGTAATTTACCAAGTTGAAAAACGGGTGAAACAGTTATCAGGCAAGTAGTGAATTGATAATTAAATACAGTTGAAAAAAATATAGTTTCCTGCTAAAATTAATTTTACTGAATAGGAATTGCTGATATGGCTCAGTAGGTAGAGCAGCTCACTCGTAATGA
>DHFP01000265.1 GCA_002402315.1 Clostridiales bacterium UBA4821 | reverse complement strand
CCGATAGGTTTTAGCTCAACGCCTCTAATAACTGACTTGCGAAACATGAAATATCCGCTCGTAGGATCATTAATAGGCCGTAAAGCTTTTAACATTATTTTGCCCATATACCTTGCAGTGGCTGAAATAAATTTTCGAGCAATATTTAAACCGCCGTCATCGCCGCCTGGCACAAACCTGCTTGGAATAACAACATCAGCGCCTGATTCAATCTCAGCCAGCATAGGTACAAGCATTTCAGGTGGGTGCTGCAGATCAGCATCCATTACGGTTATTTTATCCCCTTGAGTTAATTCGAACCCCCGCACTACAGCTGTCCCCAATCCTCTTTCATTGATGCGGTGTTCATAGCGTACATGAGTATCCATTTGTGTCAGTAGTTCTAATTTCTCAAGCGTGTCATCATTACTGTCGTCAACAAAGATGATCTCATAAACCTCTTCAGGAAATACATCGCGAATCCTCTTAGCTATTAAAAAAACATTTTCTCTTTCATTGAATGTGGGGACCACAATACTTAACACTATTATTCACTCCAAATGTAATACTTCAGAATTTTAATATTATTTTTTCTATTATATACCATAATAGTTTTATCTCTATAAAACAATCGGGTAATTAAACACTATACTTAAGTATTATTTTTTAATGAACTGCCATTAAATTCCCAAAAACCATGATCATTTTTATTGGACATCCAAAGATGTATCAATGGCAGCCAATTCAACATATATGTAATCGCATTGACCTCGTTTTTTTCCCCAAAAACTAAAATCAAGTTGTAACTAATTAACATAAGCAATGTTTGCCCAATTATTACCCTTGTCCACAGGCTGTCCGGCACAGCGGCCATTATAGCTAGCGGCCATAGGTAATACCACCTGTGTACCACATACGCACCAAAAAGGTAATAAGCCATAAAACCCAGGCCAACTAAAATTAAAAATGATTCTGTGTTTACCGTTTGAGATTTTCTAAGAAGGAAGATATATAGGAAACCAAATATTATAAGCCCTATATTCCGAACTGGCATTTCTAATTGATCCAGGCCAAAAGTGTGAGGAATTGTTACAATTGAATTACTAATAAAACCTGAAAGCGGATTCCTGAGTGCATTAATAATTCCTTCCCATTCGCCGCTAAATAAAGTTAGATAGAGAAGTGCTATCAGTAAAATTGCTACAATAGTGCATAGCCTCGCATGCCAGATCCCCTTTTCCTTGGCAGTCCTCCAAAATTTAAAAAGAATTGCGATTCCGACAGTCAACTTGCAGGCGGCAGACATTCCCGCGACGAGAAATCCTTTTAAATAACGTTTTTTAACTAACAGTATAAGTGAGACAAGCAGTAATAAGACTGCTAGCCCGTCGTTATGAGCATTTACTATAAACTCAAAAATCGCCAGGGGGTTCATGCCATATAGCAACGCTGCCCTTGTTCCGCGGCCGGCTGAAATGACCTCAGCCAGGTGATATACTACAATGGTTATCAGCAAATGCATGAAAAGCCCGATTAATTTAAAAATAAAAATCAGTGGAATCAGGCCTGATGCGGAAGACATGCGATAAAGGGCAAATGAAATCCATGTCCAAAGCGGCCCGTAAACCGAGCTTACATTTATCCACCACATGTTCTTGAGAAATGGATCGTTTAGATAATCGCTAATGCTGCTGACTGTATAATAATAGGGATTCAGTCCGTAGTGAGCGTGCAGGCGGGAATAAGCGACATAAGCGAAATGATCAAGTGAACCGAGAGGATAAATAAAAATAGCTGCCAATCCAAGGAGCGCTATCCACAAAAGGACGTGAGACAATCGTTCCTGTTTGCCATTCTTAAGTTCATAGATATAAAGCAGGGAAAGGCCGACAACTGCCACCGCAAATAATATCCAGGATCCCTCCAGGAGGGACGCAGCATTATGTGACAACCAAATTTGTTGGTCTTCAGGTTTTAGAGATGATGCTAGAAGCCGCCATCCCTGAAAGCTGCTGATACTCAGAATTAACCAAAAGATGACCGATAGTATCCGCACTGAATATAATTTAATAAATGTTTTAAAACTCATTATAAAATCCATTCCTTAATATTTTTAACCTTAAACTAATAAATTTAAATATTTACAGTTTGACATTAAAACAATCAAATCTTTCAGCATTTTTATCTGTTTGTATGATCGATATGGTTAAGACAAACCAAATTAACAGAAGTCCGATCGCTGGTATAACCTGCAAAGAAAAATTAATATAAAAATTAATCATGAAATATGCTAATATTGTTAAATACATCATTGTTCTGGGCATATTTTTTATAACAGAGAACAGGTAGGCAAAGGATACAACGAGCAGGGTCAAATGATGATATTTAATAAGGGGCATTACCAGGAACACGGCTGTTATGGCAATGGCAGCCAGCTGCAGATAACTTGCTGCCTTAGCGCGATAAACAACAATAGCTTTAGCTAAGATAATAGTTGCATCATATATGTAGTACCAATAAATCCCGAGTTTGTTTAATAACAAATAAATGCTAGAGTACCTGGGAAAAATAACGCGAATAGAAGTAAACCATTCTAATGAACCCGGGATAAGCAAAGATAGGATAAAGATTAACCCGAACATGAATAATATTCGCCAGTTTCTAATACCAAAGACCAGGGCAAGCACAATAGGGAATAGTTTAAATAATGACGCGATGCTAATAAAAATACCGCTTAGGTATGGCTTTTCCTTTGAAGCAGCCAGTATAGCCAGAGATACAAAAAGCAAAATTATCACATTGCTCTGATTAAAGTACTGGCTAAATAAAAAAGGGAACCAAATTAGAGATATTGATAAATATTCTATACATCTTTGTTGACTAACTTTTTCTAGTTGTAGAATTAAAACCACTGATAAAAGGTACATGATGAGACTAAGCAGGTTCCATACTACTTTCGCTGTTTGGTAAGGCAGCAGTGCAAAAGGAACGAAAATATAAGCTGCAGCCACAGAGTATATAATCTACCGGTCTGTCAATTCCATATTTATGATAAATGTTACGCATAGTATTTAAATCATACATTGCACTATTAGGTAAAGAGGTATCGAGAATGACACTTGCGGCATAATAAGAAGCTGCAAAATCATTATTGTAATTTTTAAGAGCTTTACAGCTATAAAATAAATAATAAAAATTTCTTCACCATAGACCATAGACCACCTATTTGTTTTTCATTAAAACTGCATAATTACTTTTTGGCAATAATAGGATACAAAAGCTAACCCAAATTAATAATACACCAGACATTACGACCAAACTTACCGGATTTACGAACGGATAATACAGAACAGCGGCATTAACAAAAAGAAAAGATATTGCTGATGCAGCCAAAAACCAGCGTGGAAGATTTTCCGCCCTGGACAGTATGTAAGAATATGATAATGCAAGCATAGTTAGATGGTGATAATCAACCAACGGACTAATAAGAAAAGCAGATGGGATAGCTAAAGAAACCAGAGCAGGATAATCAGCAGCCTTATTGAGGAAAATTACCAGAGCTGTCATCCCTGAAATCATCGCTGCAAAAACAACGAACAATATCGGGCCCAGCTGATTTAACCAAAAGTTTGTCGGTGGATTAATATTAATCTTTGAAATACCATAGATATGTATTTTCTGAATCGCAGAAAACCATTCCGTCGAGCCGGGAATAAGAAATGAAGCCGAAAACAATACTGCGCAAGCAATAAATATACGCCAGTTTCTTAAGCCCAAAAGCACTGCCAGGGCAAGGGGGAATATTTTAAAAAGAGATGCGATGCCGATAAATATGCCAGCAATGGCGGGACGTTTTTTTACAGCTGATAGTGTTGCTAGTGCAATAAGCAATATCAGCAAAGCGTTGGATTGAAGCCAGAACTGGCTGTACACAAAAGGCAGCCACACTAGCAAAAGCGCTAAATAAATCATACGCTTTATACTTGTAGTTCCACCGATATATAAAACTATAGTAACAGCTGTGATGTACATTAGAAGACTCAGGTTGCTCCATACAAGTTTAGCTACGTTGTATGGTATGAGTGTCAAAGGCGACATGAGATACGCGGATGCAATTGAATAAACAAACGGCATTGGAGGCAGGCTGATTCCATAACCTGGACTAACCTGGTACATAGTGTCAGAATTGTAAGCTGCCGCGTTGGGAATATTGGGGTCAAGGACCACATTCGCCGCGTAGTAAAAAGCAGATACGTCTGGCTCTGAGATAGTAACGTTATATGATACAACAGCAAATCTAACCGCTATGCAAATATGAAAGGAAATAAAAAGGATTAGTAAAACAGACACTATAGTTTTTCTGACCATTTAATCACCTTAATGCAATCCTATTTTTCTTTAATAATTAACAAATAAGCGTAATTTCAACATAGAACCCCAAAACATCTGTGATAAAATGCTGGCATAAATTAATATCTATTTTAGCACTGTCGCTATTTCGTCCTTGTATACCTCACTCCAGCCGCATTTTTCAAGATAATGCACCTGCCATGCTTCGCTTGGCAACAAAACATATTCCACATTATGTTTTTGCAGGATATCTTCCGGAGGTTGTTTAAATTTTTGGAAGTCTATATAATCAATAAAGACGTCTTCCTCTGTCCCTGCCATATGGTACATATCTGCACGCCCGTCAATAAAGACGGGGATCCCTCTGTATATTAAATAGCCACCCCAGTTGTAACTGTTGAATATCCTTTCCGCCTGGTTTTCCTCCAACCAATCCACAGCCTGCACCGGCCATTCAGCTTTTTCCGCCATTGCTCTCGGTTCAAATCCCTGCCAGCTCGATGTGAAGAGCTTTATTATGAACACTACTGCCATAAGCACCCCAATAAGGGAGATCATTATCCTGGAATATTCCATTTTCCCGGCAAGCTGGGCCAGGAATATAACCCAGACGATCACAAAATAAATAAAATGACGTGATGATGTCATGGTCCCCAATAAAGTGATTAGGGACAGAATAAAAAACGAAAGATCAGCTTTGTTTTTTCTGCTTGCTAAAAAAAATATGGCCATTGTGATAATTGCAAAAATCAATGAGGTTTCAACTATGGAACCGGGAGGCTGCCATTCCTGTATATTTTTATAGGCCGGGTCTATGGATAATTTAAATGAGAAGAGCCACAGGTTGAAACCGTGCGGATTTATCAGTGAAGCTGCAATACAGGAAAATAGAACATAAATAAGGTTCTTTTTGTTTCCAGGAATATGCTTGATGTTGCAGGTTTCGAATTTAGGCGCAAATGAAAGAACCGCCTCCAATCCGATAACTGCCAGGCCAAGGATAACAGACGCATGAAAGTTTGCCCACAACAAAATAACTATAGGGAGCAACCAAAGCACTTTAGGGCTTTCTTTGCCTCTATATAAAAGGGATAGAACAATAATAAATAATGTATATCCTATTAACTGAGGTCTCGCTGCCCATCCTGGTGACAAAAGGAGCAATGCAAAAATATAAAAAAACATGGAAGTAGTTTCAGAATCGACTATGCGGTTAATTAAATTCAAGTAAAAATACAATCCCACCAGTATTATCACCGCACTGAAAACCGCAATAGCTATTGGGTGTATTTTTGCGGCTAAACCCACAGCTAATTCAAACAGCCATTCGTGGGCAATCCAAGTAGTTCCGGGTACTGTCCATGAAAAAGTATCGGTTGTTGGAATTGCACGGTGAGCTATAATCCACTCACCTGCTTTTATATGCCAGAGTGTGTCGCTGTCGAACATTCTATCAGGCCTGAAAATATACGAAGATACACAGGCTGCTGAAGCCAGGATCAATATAATCTTATTGTGCATATTGTTTAAAGCCATTCGTTTGATACTCCCCATACTTACGTTAAACTTACTATATCAAATAAATTTAAATTATACTTTATTATTGTGGTAATTTGTCTTTGAGATAAATGACAGCTGTTTCATCGCGGTATTTCTCAATCCATCCTATCCTTTTCAAAAACATATCTAATGAGTCGTTGTTAGGTATTATTACTTGTTCAATTTCGTATTTATCTAAAATATATACCGGGTCTTTCTTAAATCTGACAAGGTCTAAAGAATCTTTGAAAACATCACTGTCTTTCCAATAAATATCTGCCCTACTGTCGATGAAAACCGGTATATTATTGAATATTAAAAAACTACCCCAATAATAGTCATTATAAGTCCTCCTGCTTTCCAGGTAATTAATAGCTTCTACCGGCCAGACACTTTTATCAACAGCATCTTCAAATGATGCAGGTAGTGACTTAAGGGAAAATGATATAAAAATGATCATCAACAAAGCCAATAATCTAATAATCTTTTTATCTAACCATTTCTTTTCACTGTATAATCCGTCAGGCAGCAGTTTTAGGACAAAAAGCCCCCAGCATATTGCCAGGTATGGTAAGTACCTAAGACCAGTAATTGCCTTATAAAAAGTACCCATTAAGTAAAAGGATAAAAGATAAAAATTATAATTATCCGTAATGCTTTTTCTGTTTAAAGAAATAATTACAGTGATAATAATAATGGTTACATAAACAAACAACCAAAACGGATTCCCAAGATCCGGCGGCTGCCACTCAACTATCTGCATATTCATTTCATTTGTGATTAACAGGTATGAAGCAGCCCAAAGTTTAGTACCATAAGGATTAAAGAGTGAAAACAGCGGTACTAAAATAGAAACAAAAAGTAACTTTGCGTCTAAATTGAATATTTTATTGGTAACCGACTTGCTGACAGTATCATAAACCAACTGCAAGAAAACCATTGCGATCCCCAAAACAACAGAACCGTGCATATTTGCCCATATAACAGTGATGAAAGGCAGTGTCCATAGAAGATCTTTTTTATGGTACAACACATAAAAAAAGTACACAAAAAACAGATACCCGAAAATCTGAGGTCTTGCCACAATACCTGGCTTGAACATAAATATTACAATAAACATTAATATTACAGTCTGAACAATATTTTTATTTTCAGTACCGTACAGTTTCCATAGAAAATACATTAATAAGAATGTACTGATTAGTACAAATAGCGCTACTCCGTAATAATCAAAAGCAGCATAAAACTTATAAATAAGCAGGTCAAAAAACCATTCATGCGCAACCCAGGGCACTCCAAAAACTGTCCATGAAAATGGATCGGTTTTGGGTATCCCGTTATTGGATATCCATTCCCCCGTTTTAATGGCCCAGAATGTATCCCCGTCTATTAAATTACCGCCATTCATTGTAACAACCAATATAGAGGCACCCAGTAACCATAAATATTTATTCAATAAATACACCCCAAATAGTGTTTATTATGAATTAATAACAAAACTCAGATTTGTTCCCATATCAGCCATATCTTAGATTAAGCTGTTATAATAACAATAAGATATTTAATTAACATCAATCCAAAAGTTTTTGTTAATACTAAAAGATTTTTTTATAAACAAAGGAATGTTTTTCTCTATTAATCCTAGTCTGTAGCCAGCGTATTTAGCTGCTGTAACAGCATTATGTTAGGTATCCAGCAGTAATGGCCTTCTTTTATCAGATAATTTAGTTGACCCTTAAGAAAACGGAGTCCCTCACCTTAACTATTTATCCCATCGAATATTTGCCTGTTCATGCTGAAAAAAGCGCCAATATAAAAATAGCGTTTGAATTGTTCCATTTCTATTAATTAAACTTGCTGTCAATTAGATTACCGGTTTACTTAATTTATAATTGTTTTTTTTGGCTTTTAAATAATTGTTAATTCCTTGTAGCTAAATATTGCAGCTTAGCCTGGAAGTCAAGCAATATTCGCTCTTTATCAAGATATTGTTCAGCGTAAGCGCTTGCATTTATAAAAATTCACCACTTTTTCATGCTAATAAAGCATATAGCTAATGTTAAAGTTTGTTTGGGAGAATACGATAATTAAGTATGTATTAAAAAATTAAACATCTAAAAGATATATCGAATGATATTAGTTTTTCTAAAGCATTATTTTTACTTTTACTGAGATTTTATGCACGCGGCAGTCCTATTGAGTTTACCTTCTTCCTTATGTTAATAATTTATCTTATACAGTGCTTTTTTCTTGTTGACGTGATATCAGCATGCCCTTTTTTCTGATAATGCTGGATTCTGCGCAGGTACAAACAGTGCTGTGATTAATAAAAATGTTGACATGCACTATCAGTTATAAACATTGAATACTCATATTTCTTCATTTTGCTATGAATATTGAGATCATTCTATTCTTACTCATTATTAGATTAGTAATTTTAAATTATTTATTCAAAATGGGAGTGTATTGCCTTGTCCAAAATAATTCCCCGCCGCCTACTTGCAGCCTCTATCTGGATTATTTTCAGCATCGGCAGTCTCAGCTGGTGGAAACAGATTGCGATACTTAAACCGGAAGACAACCCTATCTGGTGGCCGTCTGAAAGTGCAGCTTTTTTACCCGGATCATGGATATTCTTTGCTATCATAGCAGCACTCTTGTCAGTGCTTTACATTCTAGAACTAATTGATAATAAACCGGAAAAACTTAAACAGATATTATTTTGGGTTTTTATTCTAGGTCTTGGCGCGATATTCGTTTATCCTCTCGGCTCGAAAGATATTTTTTACTATATATCATTTGCCCGTCTTCATGCTTTTTATGGCTTAAATCCTCACATCGCTGCTGTCTCGGACATTAGTAACTACCTCAGTGATCCATTTCTCAAGAATATATATAATAAAAAGGTTATTTCGCCTTACGGCCCGCTTTGGACCTGGC
>DHFP01000144.1 GCA_002402315.1 Clostridiales bacterium UBA4821 | reverse complement strand
AAAAAAATACGGCAGAAGATGTTAACATAATATAATTACTGTGAATAATATGATATAAATGTTATTTTGGAGGTAGAATATGTATAATTTGTGTCCACAGAAGAGCTTTATCCCTACGTTGATTCCAATACCAAAGTACCGATATACACCACTGGCGAAGTCTTATATAATCTTTCAGCAGCTCAACAGATTGTATACATTAGATGAGGGGCTTAGAAAAGGTACCATATTCCCGGAATTATATATTCCGTATAAACCTAGTCAGAAAATAGGAGGTGAAGATTAATGCAGTATTCCGAGGAACAGCTCATGAAGGAAATTCAGAAGGTTGGATTTGCAGTGGTCGAATTGAATCTTTATCTTGATACACATCCTACTGATAAAAAAGCATTTATGCTTTATAACCAATATTCTCATCAGTTGAAGGAGCTTAAAGAAATGTATTCACGGCAATATGGTCCTATCGATGCATATGCACCGGTTTATCAATATCCCTATGCATGGATAACTACACCCTGGCCATGGGAAAGAAAACATAGTATGTTAGAGGAGGCTTGCAAATATGTGGGTTTATGAGAAAAGAATGGAATATCCGGTAAAGATAAAAAAAACAAACCCTAAGCTGGCTAAATATATTATTACACAGTATGGAGGACCGGATTTCATGTTTTTATAGTAACTATTCATCGAATGTATATTCGATGAATATGGTATAGTCCTGTTTGACTAAAATACGTTTAACAAGCTTTTTAAGAAGTAAATCGAGGGTTTCATGATCTAGATTCTCTAGATTTTCAATCATGCTCATCACTTTGTCCTTTATTTTGAAAAAAATTTCTTGTGGAGCATCACTATTTTTAAGCCGTTCTTCAAATCCTTGGATTTCATTTGCTGCTTTCTTTTTTGATTCTCTCAATTCGTTCATTCTCGTTTTATATTCCGAGATTGATATTGCATCGTTTTCGTATGCTTCCTGCTGTTTCCTGATAGCATTGTCTATTTTTTCTATTTGTCCTTTAATAATCTCCAGCTTTTCTTTTTCATAAGATAAATCACGGTTATATAAATACTGTTTTGCCTTTATCCTTTCTTCTATAAGTGAAGTGTCTTTGAAGAAGTTTTTTATCTCGCCCAATACTATTGCATCCAACCTTTTCATATTCCAGTACTTAGTTTTCGTGTTGCAAGTTCCGTATCTGTTTTGATCCACATAGGAATAAAAAGTATATGGTTCACCAGTTTTGGTTATCCTGTCCTTCGATACAGTCTTATATCCAAATATCTTACAATTGCATACGTCACAGTAGAGAAATCCTGATAGAAGATATTTTTTTTCGCAGCTCCATTGCTTTTTATCCTGTTCTTTTCTTTGTTTCATAATTTCCTGAATTTTATTGTAGTCTTCTGTTGAAATCAAGGGTTCATGTGTATTTTCTCTTATAATCCAGTCTTCTTGAGGCCTTACAAGCCTTTTTTGCTTACCCTGGCTATTTCTTGTAAGCGTTGTTGCGTTATATATTGTGATTCCAAGATAAACTGGGTTTGATAAAATGGTCTTAATTGAATTTGTACACCATTTTTCACTTCTTTTTGCTGGTATACCTTGTTGATTTAACCATTTGCATATTTTCAGTTGTCCCCATCCTAATAAAAATTTCTCTATAATCAACTTATATATCTTTGAAGTCTCTCGATCAACCGTAATATGTTGTTTATCCTCTGAAAGCCTGTAACCGTACGCAGGGGAAGGCACATTGGTTTTTCCTTCTTTTGCTTTCAGTATTTGCGTTATTTTTACTCTGCTTGCCGTCACTTTTCTTTCTTTTTGAGCTAGTCCTGCATGAATAACCAGTAAGAATTCGTCATCATCCGTCCTGCTGTCATAACCTTCTTTGATAGATAAGAAGAATGCTCCGTAATCTGCAAGACTCCTTTTTAGTTCGAGTATGTCCATGATGTCCCTTGAAGTTCTGGATATTTCTTTTGATACTATGCCTCTAATCTTTGCGTTTTTTATGTCTTCCCTGAGTTGGCTCATCTCATTCCTTAAATACGTATATGCACCGCTTTTCATATCGATGTAAAACCGCGAAATGTTGTAACCATTCACATCAGCCCATTCCCTTAGATATTTCTTTTGATTTTCAATTGATGTTAATTGACTATCTTTTTGAGTAGAAATTCTTATATAACCGCCGATGTTTAGATTGGTTTCATTTAAACTACTTTTACAGTCGACATGCTGCCGCAGTTTATTCATTGAGACCAAAGGGGGAAGATACTTATTTTCCGGTACACTCATCACAGCACCCGCCTTCCTTTGTATTATTCTCTTTTTCATCCTGCAATACTTTTTTTATAAGAACTTCCAGAACGTCATCTAAAACCTCTAACTTTGACACCAAGCAAATCACCTGAGAATAAAAAGGTATATTTATCAATATGGTGATACTGCTTGTCTTTATTACTCTAATAGCTTAAGAGCTTTTCAAACCTCCTTTCATGAGTATTTTATGGCTTTAAAACACCTCCTTTCATAAGTGCTATTATATTGCCAATTATGTATATTTGAAAAAGTCTACATCTTGCTTATTTTAGGATATGAGAATATGTGCTCATAATCTAAACACTCAGCTTCATCTAATATAATTGGCATGCCTTTCTTAATAAGAACTAAATATGCATATTCATTTGTAGATATATAATCTGTTCTGAACGATAAAAACAAGTGCTTTCTT
>DHFP01000083.1 GCA_002402315.1 Clostridiales bacterium UBA4821 | reverse complement strand
ATAATATCCTCCCCTTCCAATATATTAAGATTTATAAAAATATTGCGGAATTTTTGTGCTTTCTGAGTAATATTTCTTTAACTGCAGTACCATTAAAGCCCTTCTAAGAGAATAATTTAAGTGCAGCGTTTTAAATTTTCTCTCTTGTTTCCATTGCAGCTTTTTGTCTAGAATTAAGTTTTTCCATGATTCCCCGCCTCTGTCGGCTGAACACATACTCAGCCGCAATTTAATTATATACTATTTGGAATAAAACACAATAATTTGACAAAAAATAATGAATAATTAGAAAATTCAATTAATACTTATAACTTTACTACATTATAAAATATAAATACTATTTTGAAAAGATTAAAATTAAAATATCTGGAAGACGGGCACTATTTCTATCAGACTTCAAGAAATGAAAAAGAATGATTGGCCTGTTACGTTTAGGGGTAGTGACATTTATTCATACCATGGATTCCATAGATAGCATACTTGCAAAAGCGGACGAGCTTATGTACCAGGTGAAAACCAGCGGGAAGAATATGGTGAGGCAAGAGGTTTTTAGATAAATAGAAATTGAACCTGACTCTTTACGTGATATAGTTTTTCTTGATTTGTTCCAGCTTAGATAGCTTATTCTGCTTATCATCAAGTTCTTTTTCAATCTTGGCCTGTTTTTTTTCTATATCCTCTATTATGGACTGCTCGTGGCGAAGGTCTTTGCCCGGATATAATTCTTTAAGTATGGAATGCCGTATTTTTTCTTTTTCCAGCTTTTCTAATTCGTTGTCCAACTCCATAATCTCATTTTTGAATTGTTCCAATATTGAAAGGAATACTTCTTCCTTGATCTTATTTTCATCTCTCATTATCAATTAACACCCCCTCTTATATATATATTTCTTTATAAAAAGAAAATATCCTTTATTTTTATGCCCTGTCACGTTCTATATGGTTATTATCAAGATCTATAAATGCCTTTATCCGGTTTAAAATGCTCTTACATAAAGATAGAATGCCTTTATTCTTCTTATAGTGTTGGTTAGATGATACTATTTCTTTCCTAAAAAACTCTTTGGTTTCCTTATAAACCATTTCGCCAATTCGGGAGATAAAATGATCATCACTTAATCCCTGTGAACTCATGTACTCGCTTACATCCTTATCATAGCCCTTGTGAAGGTTTTCTATACCGTTTAGAATAAGAGCTGCACGTCTGAGTTGATTGTAATCTTCCAAACTATGACTGCATTTAGCAGCATGATCTATAACATCTCCTAAAGTAATCTTATTTAAAACCTCCTCATAGTTTTTCTTTAAGGTATCAATATATTTGTGAACTTTGTCATGAGCTCTTAAGAAATTTTCCTGCAGTATGCTTTCTATTTCCTCTTTAGACCTGTTAGAGCCAGGAACATAGCATAATTCATTAACTATATTTTTAAAAGTAGCACCAAGTCCCTGAAGCTGTATATCATAATTTTGTTGTTCCTGCATTCCGCTAATAATATTAACCAGGGAATTTATCATGGTTGTAGAACTGATTAAATGAGTAACTGGCCCTGCTGTTTCATTTTTGTACAGTTTTAACAGATTCGGGCTGGTTTTGCTCAATTCCATGACTTTTGCCCTTTTGTAGTAATCCTCTGAATAATAAAGAACATCGGACAATGGAACGGGTCGGCTATCTTGATGGCCTTTTGAGTTTAAGATTTCACCAATTTTTTCGCGTATTTCCTCCTTAAGCATTAAAATGGAATTTCCAGATGTAATAACACCGGAGTTAGTGTTGATATGTGTGATAAAGTTTTTAACTTCTGTGCTTGTCAGGTCAAGTTTAGTAATCATAGACATATTAAACTCACCTCTTCCAAGTAAATCCAGCAATTAACTGCTTAGTGTACGCCTATGAGTATATTATCATACTGTTAGCTATGCGTAAACCTGCATATTTAAGATTGTACATTGACCAGGCATTTGATATATTTACTATAAATACCCAGCTGTTTTAGATTATTTAAACTTCTTCAAACTGGAGGTAACGCGGGTTTCACCGGAGATAAATTCCCGGTTAACCATGCCAATTCCTTGTTTGAAATATTCATAAAGGATGGAATTTTCGTTAGAAATTTTTACTTTGATGCATTTTTCAAAGTCTCCTGCGGGAGTACTAACACTGGAATTAACGTCAACTATTTCCCTTACTCCATTTGGATCCTCCCATTTTGTTCCCACTTTAAGGGGCTCCTTAAGAATTACTATATTTTCATTGGGTTTACTGTCCAGATAGTTTTCTTCGCCGTATGCTTCGCCTAGAAAAAAGACCCTGGTAACAGCTTCGTTGGTAGTTTCAAAAACAGAGGCACTGACGGTTCCACCATTATCCTCTCTGATTTGAGCAAGGTTATCTTTGACAAAAAGGACTTTTCTGTTAAAGGAGGCATATTCATTACCCTCTCCCTGGTATTCCCATGAAAGGCCTGCACTAAGAGGGAAAAAATCTCCCGGCTTCAAAGCCGGAACTATTTCGTTGGAATCCTGTTTTGTATCCTTTTCCGGAACGGTTTCCTCTTTCTGCTTATTCTCTCCGGGGTTGAGTTCCGATAATTTAGCACATCCGGTCGACAAAATATTAATTAAGATAATAAAGGCAAGTAGTGATAAGGTTATGATTCTTTTCAAACGCAAAACCTCCTTTTGAAAGTGTTTCTATTATATTTACCAGGGCAAGAGTATGGTATACAAGAGGTCTGTTTTAGTCAGCCAAACATTACTCCATATATGTTATTTCTCAAATAACGGTATAATACCATAAACTATTGTAACTTTGATTACTAAGAGCTTATCCGTGAATAAGGGTGCTGCGTATTTTGAAAAATCAGCAGTCAATGAGTAGTACAATTATTTGCGGATAAGCTCTAAGATGAAAAGCCTGGGCCATACATATCTTCACGAAGCCTGGCTATCTCATCACTTTCTAGATATTCGTCATAAGTCATTTGTCTGTTTATTAATCCATTCGGAGTAATCTCAATTATCCGGTTGGCAATAGTTTGAACAAACTGATGGTCGTGGGAGGTAAACAATATAGTGCCTTTAAAATTAATTAAACCATTATTCAAGGCTGTAATTGATTCCAGGTCAAGATGATTTGTCGGCTCGTCCAATATTGAAACATTTGCACCGGTGAGCATCATTCTGGAAAGCATGCAGCGGACTTTTTCTCCACCCGACAATACGCTTGCTTTTTTAAGGGATTCCTCACCGGAGAAAAGCATTCTGCCAAGGAATCCTCTCACATATGTCTCCGTTTGATCCTTGGAAAATTGACGCATCCAATCAACTAAATTCAGATCTACACCATCAAAGTATTCTGAATTATCCTTAGGAAAATAGGCTTGTGAAGTTGTTATACCCCACTTGAATTCTCCTTTATCCGGATTGAGTTCGCCGATAAGTATTTTGAATAAGGTAGTTTTTGCAAGTCCATCAGGGCCTACGAAAGCTATTTTGTCACCTTTATTAACCGTGAAACTAATATCAGTTAACACTTTCTCGCCATCAATATTTTTGCATAGGCTGCTTACCATCAATAAATCATTTCCAGCTTCCCTCTCCGGCTTAAAGTCGATGAACGGATACTTGCGTGACGATGGTTTTATGTCTTCAAGCGTCAGTTTCTCAAGCAGCTTTTTGCGGGATGTAGCTTGCTTGGATTTTGATGCGTTGGCGCTGAACCTTTCAATAAATTCCTGCAGTTCTTTCATTTTTGCTTCGGTTTTCTTATTAAGGTCTCTTACTTGCTGAAGTGCAAGTTGGCTGGACTCATACCAAAAATCGTAGTTGCCGGTATAAAGCTGAATTTTGCCAAAATCGATATCGGCTATATGCGTGCAGACTTTATTTAAGAAGTGTCTGTCATGGGACACCACTATAACGGTATTTTCAAAATTATATAGGAAATTTTCCAGCCAGGTAATAGATGAAAGGTCTAGGTGGTTTGTCGGCTCATCCAATAATAGAATGTCCGGGTTCCCAAACAATGCCTGAGCCAGGAGTACTCTCACTTTTTCATTTCCGTCTAATTCCGTCATCTTTTTTTCGTGGAGTTCCTCGTTAATACCTAATCCATTTAGAAGCATTGCTGCTTGGGATTCGGATTCCCAACCATTGAGTTCTGCAAATTCGCCCTCTAACTCCGATATTCTTATTCCATCTTCTTCAGAGAAATCCGCTTTAGCATACAGGGATTCTTTTTCTTCCATAATTTCGTACAGCCTATGGTGGCCCATAATTACTGTTTTTAATACTTCAAACTCATCAAATTCAAAGTGATTTTGTTTTAAGACAGCCAATCTTTCACCCGGGGTAATAATTACTTCTCCATTATTCGCTTCCTCCTCGCCGGAGAGTATTTTCAGGAATGTAGACTTACCTGCGCCATTCGCGCCAATCAGGCCATAACAGTTTCCGGGAGTAAATTTAATACTTACATCTTCAAATAATAAGCGGCCGCCATATCGTAAAGTTATACAATTTGTACTTATCAAAGCTGATACCATCCTTCATTATTTAATATAAATAGAACAACTTTTTAATTATAACACAACTAAAGAAAGCGCTCCAGTATTTTTTGCCGTGATTATCAATCAATCTGGTATTGACGAATTAGTAAAGCCATATTTAACAAACAACACGAAATAGCTCCTGAAAAGCATCTATGATGTTGTTTAAAATCAAAAAACAGCTTTTTAAGAAAAATTAGTAAAAAAAAGAATTAATTCATATAAAATAGTTATAGAAAAACAAGGAGATGATAAAATGGTGATTAAAGAAGTATTCTTTTTATGTAAAGAAGCCATAAGCCCGAATATTCGGTATATTAAGGCATTAGGAAATGATATGTATGTAGTTCATGAGATTAGAAAAAATAATATTATTAAGTACACATTAAACGTAGTAGACAATAAAATCAATATACTGGAAGAAAGTGAACAAGCCCACTAGTATAAATATCTTTCCTGAGTACTTGAT
>DHFP01000106.1 GCA_002402315.1 Clostridiales bacterium UBA4821 | reverse complement strand
CGTCTCCTGCTCTATTGCCGTAAGATGAATTAACGAGATTGTGTTAGATGGCGAGTCACTATCAAGTATAAGGCTTACCTGCCACTTTATTCGCAGATGCATAAGAAAATTATACATCTTTTCAATCTCTTGGGCCTTGCTTTCAGAAATTAAATCGTATGCCATCAAATAATTTAACCGCAACATACTGTTTGTTTGTTTGATAGAATAAAACAATACCTTGGCTCTTAAATACCCGACAATTGGTATCAAAAACTTTTTAATATCAACGCGTTGATTCTCAAATGCCGGCTTACTTGAGGCGACTGTTTTAACCAATTGGTTAAAGAATTCATTTTTACCTTTTAATTCTTCATATACAAAATCAATTAGCTCAGATGACAGCTGCTGACTTCCAAAAACCAAACGCATGTCAAAAAAGAGAGAACTGTCAAGAACATTTAACCCAACAGGGTTGTTAATCCATGTTGAGAATATATGCTTCCATTCATCAATATGGTTGCACCACTCAGGATTGCCTGCCATCAGATCCCCTTCGCAACGGGCATAACCTATCTTATGCAGGTTCTCATTGATTATAACCGAAAGACGTAAAAAGTATTTTTTATTATCATCAGACCGCTCTGCAAAAATTAGGGCATTATCCTGGTCGGTTTTGAGTGTTTGCTCTCCTCGCCCTTCGCTTCCCATGGATATAAATGCAAACTCACAAGGCGGCTCACCTACTTCGGCAATTGCCATTTCTATCACCCGCTTATTTATGGCATCAGCAATAGAGGTAATCATGCGCGATACACTGCTGATATTATCCGTACTGGTAAATATTGCCTGAATGAGTACCGGTACCTTATTGTAAATATTACGCATATCGCTGATAACATCACACTTTTGTATCTCCTGTATTAAAAATGTCAGTGAGTTATTTTGCATTTCAAGACACTTAAGATAACTGATGTTACCATAAATTCTATTGCTATGATTGGTAACCATAAGGTGTGAAATATTATGCTCCCTGAATAACAGTACAGCTTCGTACAGTAAGGCCCCATGGTTTATACTGATTACCGGTGATGTCATTAACTTTACCACCGGGCTATCCATAGTAATTGCATTGTTCATTAAACGATTTCGGATATCTTTATCGGTTACAACACCTACTGTTTCATCGCTGCTTTTTACACTTATAATCTCGCTGCGCTTATTCTTCATCAGCTTAATAACCTTAGCTATCGGCATGTTTATATCACAATGAATATTTTCATTTACCAGGTTCTTAACCGGCTGGTTCATTAATTGAAGAGAAATCTGAACATCCTCGGATAATTTCTGGCTATCAAGCCTAAGTCTTTTCTTTTCGGTAATATTTTTTATAACAACTATGTATGCTGTGGTGCTATTCGATTGTTCAACCTGTGTTACATAAGCTATAATATGTTGAAAACCTGCTTTATATTTCAAAAGTTGGGTTTCAAACGCATGTGTTTGATTGGGATTTTTAATTCCCGAAACCATTTCATCCCAGCTTAACTTAAACAGTTCTGAAAAATCGGTTCCAACCAGCGACCCGGTTTCATCATCAAGCAGACTGATAAATTTACTATTAGCAAATACAACCTTACGTTCAACGACCATTAAGGTTCCTTCGGTTGATGCACCCACCAGGCTTTTATATCTCTGGTTAGACGCCCTTAATTCATTTACGGCGTCTTTACGTTTTTGCTCAATTATTCTGGTCTGCTTTAATACATAAACAAGAATCACAATAATAATACCGATAATAAGAATCGATATTCTTAACAATTTATCTCGCAACCGTTTTATTTCCTGCCTTACATCATCAAGGTATATACCGGTTCCGACTATCCAGTTCCAATTCTGATATGCTTTTACATAGGATAATTTCGGCACTTCGGGCGAAGCATCATCTTTCCTTTTCCAATAGTATTGAATTATCCCCTCGCCTTTTTCATTTACTAAATCAGCGGCATCGACAAATAATTTATTCCCATGTTTATCTGCATAATCAACCAGGTTTTTCCCGTTTAAATCCGAACGATATGGATGATTAATCATTACAGGATCGGTGGTACTAATCCAGAAATAATTTTTTTGCTCACTTCCATATCTCATCCTGCCCACCTCCTCGGTAGCCAACACTTTAGCTTCGGCCAGTGTTATCCTGCCAGCTTTGTATGCTTCGTCATATTCAGACAAAACACTCCAGGCTGTATTCGTTAACTCATGAATCATTTCCTTTTTTCGATCCATAACACTGCGCTCAAACATTGGGATAATGACCGCATAGAACGAAACAATAAACATTACTATGCTTACTACGGCCAATACCGTTGATACGACTATACCCGATGTAAACTTCTCGTTATTTTCTTCCATATTGTTGTATATCAATGTCATTAGTTTATTGTGTTTCAATGTCATTAGCTTAACCCCATCGTTGCAGAAGTCATTTAAGATTTGCGCGTCAAGGCACCAAATTTTATTTTACCGGTTGGGCCCTGCCCCCCGGCGCATAGAACCCTCCAATAGACACATCCTACAAGAACAGCTTTACCAACTATGTTCCCCAATGTAACAGTTCATAAGTTAAGGGTAAACATATTTTTCCAGTTAAGAATAGGCGTTAATTTCACCTAAGCCAAAGTGACTTACTGCACCCTGATATAGATGTTGTACCCGTGGTTGGGCAAAGCCGAATTTTCAGCTTCTGTTTATGTTTTATATCTTGGCTGACAAAAATTAACTTATTGTTTTAAAAATAAAGTTTGTACACCAAAGATAAAAAAGCAAATTCTAATGAATATTGCTTGCATTCATTAATGGAAAGAGGTAGAGAATTTCAATCCGAATATCGTTGAGGCAGGGGGGGGGAGGGGACATTTTTCTAACCAAGCACTTTAATTATACCTAAGCACCCCGAAAGGTGCATGTGCAAGATCCAACAAAAGATCGGCAGGGTAGGTAAGAAGAGGAGACTAACAGATGGTAGCGCACAGTGAAAAATCGTATGGCGAGCAACGTAAGAAAGCAAGCGAATTTAGAACCCGAGCGGAGTATCTTGACCATGAACTGACTATTATGAAATTCCGTCGCTGGCGGGTCAACCTGCCCTTCCGGGATTACGGCATCGAAATCGAGGACTTTGTGCCGGCCATTGCCGCCACCATCGGAAAGGTTGT
>DHFP01000209.1 GCA_002402315.1 Clostridiales bacterium UBA4821 | reverse complement strand
CTTTATTTTTTAACATACCGGCTCTCACGGGCCATTCCGGCCAGAGGTCCGCAATATTTAATATAAACGGAACTCCTCTTATACGGGATACTAAAAAAGCGGATAACCCAAGTACGGGGGGAGGAGTTTCAACAAAAATATAATCGGCGCTCCGTGCTGTTTGGAAAGCAAATCTCAAGGATGAGACAGCAAAAGAAATATATGACATCAATCTTGCCATGCCGATTTCCTTCGCCGAAAAAAGCCATGAGCGATAAACTTTTAAGCCTTTGTATTTTTCTTTAACAAATATCTTCTTTCGATACTCCGCAAAAATGCGTCCTGTTGGATAGTTAGGCATGCCTGCAACAACTACGACTTCGTGTCCTTGACGTAAAAGCGCCTGCGCGAACGATTCCAGTCTTACTTGAGCAGCGCCTATCTCGGGAGGGAAGTATTGTGTTAATATTACTATTTTCACCATCAGCCACCTGATCTTTAAAAGTTAACTACTCAGCCAACCTGCCTATTCCAATATACCTATAGCCAAATTGTCTTAACTTTTCCGCCGGCAGGCAATTCCGGCCATCAATGATTAAATAGGGTTCCTTCATAAGTTCCTTAAGCTTCTGCCAATCAAGCTTAATAAATTGCTCCCATTCCGTGGTCAGAATTACGGCATGACTTCCCGATATGGCTTGTTCTGCCGAGTCGCTGCAGATGACATGATTCAGCAAATGGGAACAAGCCTTTGGCAATGCTACGGGATCATAAACCGCCACCTGTACCCCTTCTTCAGCAAGAAGATTTATAATTTCCAATGCGGGAGATTCTCTTATATCATCAGTACCAGGCTTAAATGCCAGACCAAGAACAGCCACATTACGCCCGGAGATGTCACCCAGCACCCAACGTAATTTCTGTATCACTCTCAGTTTTTGTTTGTTATTAACATCAATAACCGCTCTCAAAAGGCTAAAGTTATATCCATTTACAGATGATAAATAATCCAACGCTCTGGTATCCTTGGGAAAACAAGATCCTCCATACCCCAACCCTGCCTTAAGAAAATCCTTACCAATTCTCCTGTCCATACCCAGGCCGTTCGTCACATCATCAATATCAGCGCCTACATATTCACACAGGTTAGCTATCTCATTAATAAAAGATATTTTGGTCGCTAAAAAAGCATTTGAAGAATACTTAATCATTTCAGCGCTTGTAATATCAGTTAAGATTACCGGAGCATCTATATCTGAGTATATCTCCATGAGCTGTCCGGCTGCTTTTCTATCTCCGCCAATAATTATCCGGTCGGGATTAAACCAGTCATAAACCGCTCTCCCTTCGCGAAGAAACTCCGGGTTGGAAACATACTGTTGATTATTATTGCGTAAATACTTTTCTTTTAATCTTCTCCCCGTTCCAGGAGTAACAGTGCTTTTCATTACCACAGTTACCGGTTTGCTAAATCCAGCAATCTCTGCCAACGCCATATTTACTTGTGATAAATCCACCCGCCCGCCTGGTAAAGTGGGGGTACCGACAGCAACAATGATGATTTCCGGCCATTTCACTTCTGATAACGCCTGTTTAAAATCCAAGCGTTCAGTCATAAGGGCTGTTTTTAACAACTCGTCCAAACTTTCTTCAAAAAAAGGTGTATGCCCTCTGTCCATCATCTCTATTTTATTTTTGTCTTTCTCTATGCAGGTTACCATATGTCCGGATTTCGCCAGGCATACTGCAGCCACCAAGCCTACATAACCTGCACCAATTACAGCAATATCCATTTTACTCACCTGCATTTTTATTTTCTTGTTTAACCCTTATTTATCAACTTGTAAAAGGAATTGATCGTCTTTCTTGCAACCACATCCCATGAATATTTTGAATGAACCAAATCTAAAGCTTTCCCTCCAAGTTCACTTCTTTTGTGTGGGTCTTTTATTAAATCAACCAATGCCTCTGAAAATCCATTTACATCACCATAATCTACTAATACAGCAGTTTCGTTATTTACCAATATTTCTTTTATACCACCTACTTTAGTTGCGACTATCGGCTTCCCAAAAGTCATTCCTGTTAGTAGCGCACCGCTTTGAGATATTTCTTTATATGGATAAACCAGAATATCAGCAGCCTGGTGGAAAATTACCAACTCCTCGTTAGAAACATATCTAAATTCATTCAGTACATGACAACCAATTTTCAGTTCATCAATTATTATTTTTAGCTGATTCAAATAAAAATCATCCCCATGACCTACCAGCATAAGAACAGCATTCGGACATACATTAACTACTTTTTTCCATGACTGCAAAAGAAACTCTATACCTTTATAGTGTCGTATTAAACCAAAAAACAGAATAACAACCTGATCATTATAACTTAATTTTTTTCTTGCTTCCGTATAATTAATTTTAATAGTATCATGAAACATAGGGCCATGTGGAACAACATCTACTTTTTCCGGACTTATCTTAAATTGCTCAACCAGATCCTTCTTAACTTGTTCTGTGTGACAGGTTAGAAAATCCACCATATGATATATTTTTCTATAAGCTTTCTTGTGCTTCATACCCGTGTCGTGCGGCAATACATTATGAACCATATAAACCAGTTTTATTCCCCTCGTTTGCATTATCCGTAAAAACCAGGCATCGAATGGCAATTTCCTGATTAAAGGAACCCAATGAATATAAATAATATCAGGTGGTCTTATCCAAAAGCGTAGTGAAATAAAAAAAAGATTAACCATATATTCTATTGCCTTAAGAATCTGACGAAATATTTTATTTTTAATTTGCAATTTAGATACAATATCCATCATGCCAGGATTTGTTCTAATGCCATGCCGTTTAAAATATCCTATATCTTCATGGAAGCTTATAGCTCCTAACGTCACTTCATAAATTCTTTTTTGCAGGCACTCAAAAAGATACCTGTCATAAAAAGGAGTTATACATAACAGATCCATAATAAATACTTTTATCTTTCCATCCATCAACGTCGTTTTAACCACCTATCTTAAACAATCAACATTTTTTAAGATACTTCTGCCATGTTTTCATGGACGTTAAAAATATTTGAAGTCTTTTACTGAAATAATCTCTTTTTTGTTTTCTTGCAGACAATAATGACAATATATTATAAATAAAAAACATTTTTTTAGCATGTAAATATTCCATTAGAATTAAAAGTCGAACTTTCCATTCGGGATAATGTTTTTTGAACAACAATACTTTACTATCGACCTGTATTTGAATGAACTTGTCATTTACTTTACTAACTTTTGTTGAACTGCCTCCTCGCAAGTGTGTGACTCTTGCCGAGGGGAGAAAAACCACTCCCCATCCTGCTTTTCTTAATCTAAAACAAAAATCAGCATCTTCCGAATAGAAAAAAAATTCCTCATCAAATCCACCAATGCTTTCATATGATTCTCTTCTAATAGCCATTACGGCTCCATCAATGTAACCTACCTCTCGTTGTTTATTGTCGACAACCCATCCGGACCAGGCTTTTTTTCTTATAAATTGCCTCAAAGAAGTAATTCCCAGTAAATCCTTAAGACTGCCAAAGAGTCCTGGGGCATTTCCATAGCTTCTTTGCCATGATCCATCCGGAAATAATTGTTGAGCGCCAACTATACCAACATCCTGGTTCTTTTGGAGGTAGTCAATCATATTTTCTATACAACCATTGTGAAACTCTACATCAGCATTCGATACAATAATCCAACTACCTAAACTATAATGAACACCTATATTGATAGCCTTAGCATATCCCTCATTTGACTGGTTCCTAATGACTCGAACGTTTAAAAACTCCTTTTCGATCTTATCTGGTGTACCATCAGTAGAAGCATTATCAATCAAAATAATATCTGTTTTTATATCCTTCAATGAAAGCAAAATATTTGTTACTAAATCAAGACAGTTATAGCTTATAACAATTATACTTAAATCAGACATAATTAACTTATTCATACCAATGCCATCCATTCCAAAAATATTGCGTTTAATTGCTTGGTTGAAACATAAGTTTTTATTCAACTTTTATCCTTTTACCTTAGTAACTTCAAAGGATAAAAACCCTAAAACCATAGCTAGCAAATATTCGTATGAAGTGGTTAATAATATTATTTCTAAATTTGAATGTAAGAGCATTACGAATATGCCTAAGACAAAACCGAAATATCTTTTATTGGCAATTATAGGTATCTTTTTCCATAATCTAGCTCCGTATGCGTATAACATAAGGTAAATTAAAGAACCGACAAGCCCTAACTCACTAATTAGCTGGATGATACCATTATGAATTTCAGTTTCAGTGATATAAAACTGTGGAAAAACCAACTGCATATTATATAAACCAACCCCTAAGATGGGATTATTTTTAAAAATATCCCAACCTATATTCATCAAAATAAACCTTTTCACTGCAGTACCTCTTTCCCAAATTCGCAACATCCCATTAGGTAATTCATTGCCTAATGGGTTAGTGTACATATAAACCAAAAATGCGACCAATAAAAATAATCCACACAACATGGTATATTTATTATATCTAAGGCAAAATAACAAAATACAAACGAAAATGGCTATTAAAGCACCTTTGGAACCAATTAAAAGAATGCTCAACAGTACTATAATAATATAGAAGAGTTGTATTGCCTTTTGTTTCGCTGGAAAAGATATTATAATAAATAAAAAAAACGCTAAAAAAGATGCTAAATAATTACTTCCTCCCAATGGAAGCACAAGTGCTCTCTTGTAAAGATAAAAATCACTATAAAGCAAATCACGATTATGAAAAAACAAAAATAATACAATAATGGCAAGAACAAAGCCTATATTTCGTAAAAGAGTTACACTGGATATAATATCCTCATCCTTTTTTATGGCATTAATGATGAGGAGATATAATAATAAAGCAACAGAAAACGTTAGTCCTCCACGAAGAACCTTTAACTGATCTATCGCCCAAAAACTACTCATATATATATATATAATTAATAGTAAATAAATGAACAATCCTTTACCTAATAAAAACTTCTCGTTCGAGAATAAAACAAGGAATAAAACCATGATAAAGCAAATTGGTATAATAATATCAGCAAAATTTACAAATAAAGCCCTGCCAAGAATTGAAACACTACCAAATCTACCCAAGAAGATAGATGAAATACTAATTACTAGCAGAATTTTGAATATGTAGTCATACTTTTCCTTTACATGACCCACCATATCTTACATTAGCCTCACATCTTTAAAAAAGTTTGTTCCGATTAAAACAATCATGGGAAAAGCAATATAAATAACAAACCCTGCAATGATTCAGTGAACCCGGTATGTAGCTGTAAGTAATACTGTATTCGATATAAATATACTATATTGCCTACTTCTGCCTGTACCAGTTGAAATCGGGCACAATAGCAACCAGAGCGGCAAAAATAAGGAGAAAACATGAGCTCTTAAAAAAAGCCCGCCTTTCATCCCCGCCCTTCTCTCTCGCTTCGCGAGTAAGGAAGGCTCAGGACGGGGACTTCCCGGCAGGGGAGTTAAATGCTGGCGGCGGGAACATTCTCCAGTCCTCTTTTTTTCTTCTTCTTGCGCTCGCCGTAATAATAGTAATAATAGTAATCGCTGCCGTCTTCTTCAACCATGTTCAGTACCGTGCCGACCACATTGGCCTTTACGTTGAACAACAATTCCTTGCCCCTTCTGGCCAGGTCGATCTTTGACGCGTTGGCGGCCACCACCAGCAGCACTCCGTCCACCTCGGCCGCCAGGATGGCGGCGTCGGTAACCGCCACCACCGGCGGTGAATCTATCAGCACCACATCGGCCATCTCCCTGATCTCCCGCAGGAATTGCTTCATGCGCTGAGAGCCCACCAATTCGGCCGGGTTCGGCGGAATTGGTCCGGTCACGATCAAGCTCAAACCCGGTACCCCGCTATCAATAAGCACTTCCTCAATGCTCGCTTCTCCTAGCAGCACATTGGTCAGTCCTGTTTTTTTGGACTGCTCGAATAGCCTGTGCTGGCGCGGTTTCCTTAAATCGGCGTCGACAATAATCACCCGCCGCCCGTCCTGGGCGAAGGCCACCCCCAGGTTGGCCGTGGTGACCGACTTCCCCTCGCCTGGTCCGGAACTGGTAATTAAATATGTCTTCAGCAGCTTGTCAAGGCTGGAAAACTGGATATTTGTACGCAAAATACGATACGCCTCGGCTATCGGGCTTTTCGGATTGTGAATGGTGATCAATTTGCTGTCAGGCATCTGCACACTCCCTCAGATTTGCTTTCGTTAGCTGCTTATCCGTGGAATCGT
>DHFP01000137.1 GCA_002402315.1 Clostridiales bacterium UBA4821 | reverse complement strand
CTATCAACACATCTTTACCGGTTATATCACAGCTAATATCCTTTCTTACAGTAACAACCCCTGTTGAACTGGTTGACCCGCCATAACTGGATACTGAAATAAAGTCCAATGTGATGGGTAGTGTAATTTTCCGGATGAGATCTGCAAAAAATATAATAGACCCCTTTAATACACCTATTACAACAAGGTCCTTGTCTGCAAAGTCTTCGGAAATTTTTTTACCCAGTTCTTCTACCCTTTTTTGCATTTTGTCGCCGGTTATGAGAACCTCTTTAACTCCTTTAATAAGATTATTCTCCGATTTTGTATTCAAGAACCAATACCTCCTTCGTTTTATTTGTGATTTTAAATCTTTCAGAATATCTTTTTCCAATAATCCAAATAACTTCATTCCCAACTGCAGCTAAAGATATAAGTATCCTTTCTTCTCTTGATATTTTTTCATCAATGAAATAGTCTTTAAGCTTTTTGCTTCCTTTCATTCCGGAAGGGGTTATTATATCGCCATTCCGTCTGTTCCTGATGCAAAAAGTCCCGAGTTCTGAGTCCTGAGTCCTGAGTTTCGTCAAATACTTGTTTAATTCATCATTATCTAATAAACAAATAAATTTACTTCTTTTTACTGAATCAATGTCTTTGATGTCCACTTTTGTAACAATCAGACGTGCTTTTACCTCGGGAATTTCAACTTCTCCAGGTATCAGAATTTTATAGGAGTAGCTTATCTCGTTCTTAGGTGTTCTTTTCATAAAAATTAGTTGGTTATACTCTACTGTAACAATTATGTCTTTCGGTACCTTGACCCACGTCCCTGTCCTGCCTTTGCTGGAAAGATCCATTGCCTGGTCTATATGGACTTTTTCCACCGCCCTAAGATCACCTTTAAGCTTTTCAATTGCAAGTCTAAGGACTCTACGTTTAACAGCGTCGTGTAAGTTATTAAATCTTTCTTTTGAAAACTTAATTATGTTATCTCCAGATTGTAATAGACATTCTGAATAGTAATGTTTTGAAAGATTATGCAGAAATGCATTTTCATCATATATTAGCTGTGCTGTCCTGCTCAACGAGTCAACTACATTGGGATTGAAGTTTCTTTCTAAATAAGGTATTAAATCCAACCTGATTCTATTTCTTGTAAATATATTCTCGGCGTTGGACTCATCTAGTCTTGGAGCTAAATGGTTTTGGTTGCAATACTGTTCAATTTCGCCTCTGCTCACCTTGATAAGAGGTCTGATTATACTCCCCCTAAACGGTTCTATACCCTTGAGTCCGTCAACTCCGCTGCCGCGTATCAGGTTTAACAATAAGGTCTCCACGCTGTCATTCATATTGTGACCTACCGCAATTTTATGGGCATTAACCTTGGTTAGTATCTCATTAAAAAATATATATCTCGCTTCTCTTCCTGCTTCCTCAAGTGTAGCCTTATTCCTTTTTGCATAATCTTTAATATTAATATGTTTGACCAATACCGGTATACCCAGGTCTTCAGCAAAGTCTTGAACAAACCTTTCATCTTGGTCGGCACTTTCCCCTCTTAGCCCATGATTTACATGTGCCGCATACAACTCAATATCAAATTCATGCTGTAGATGATTCAATAGATGAAGCAGACACAAGGAATCAGGCCCGCCTGACACTCCTACTACTACCTTGTCTCCTTGATTAAGCATATTATACTTTTTTATGGTTTCATAAGCAATATCTAAAACATTCGAGGCTTTCAATTGTGCCACCCTTCTTGACTCTAACTAATGATGATACCTGTCTAAATTAGCAAACTTGGTATACTGCCCCAGCCAGGCCAATTCCACTACCCCTGTTGAACCGTTTCTATGCTTGGCTAGTATCACTTCCGCAATATTCTTCTTTTCGGTTTCGGGATTATAATAGTCATCTCTGTATAAAAACATAACTATATCGGCATCTTGCTCTATTGCACCAGATTCTCTGAGGTCACTCAGAACAGGTCTATGATCTGACCTGGTCTCAGCTGCTCTGCTCAACTGTGATAGCGTAATTACAGGAATATTTATTTCTTTAGCCAGTATTTTTAAAGACCTGGATATCTCAGATATCTCCTGCTGCCGGTTTTCGACACGCCCTCTACCCTGCATGAGCTGTAAGTAATCAATTACCACTAGCCCTATATTCTTTTCGAGTTTTAGCCTCCTGCACTTGGCCCTTAATTCCATTACCGAGAGCCCAGCAGTATCATCTATGTAGATAGGTGCCTCTGACAATGGTCCTAAAACTCTAGCCATTTTGGGCCAATCTTCTTCCTCAAGCTTACCGGTTCTAACCTTCTGGCTATCCACCATAGCCTCACTGCATAATAACCTATTGACTAACTGTTCTTTTGACATTTCGAGACTAAATATGGCTACCGGTATTCGTGCATGTATGGATGCGTACTGAGCAATATTTAAGGCGAATGACGTTTTACCCATTGCAGGTCTGGCTGCAATCAGAATTAAATCTGATGCATGCAGCCCGGAAGTTTTACTATCAAGGTCCGTAAACCCGGTTGGAACTCCTGTAACAAAACCTTTAGTATTATATAAATCCTCTAACTTGTTGAAACTCTCAATTAATACATCCTTAATGGGAAAGTACCCCTGTGTCGCCCGCCTTTGCAGGATATCAAATATTCTCTTTTGAGCATGGTCAACTATAACCGATACTTCTTCAGAGGCTTCAAAGCCTGAATTAAGAATCTCTTCAGATGCTTTGATCAGTTTTCTTAATACAGATTTTTCTTCGATAATTTTAGCATAATGCTTTACATTGGCTGTTGTAGGTACCATATCTACCATTGTGGAGAGGTACTCAATTCCACCTACGCCTTCCAATGTCCCTCTTAGACTTAGCTGTTCCTTAACACTGATAATATCTATAGGCTTACCTATTTCAAACAAGTCTGAAATAGCCTCAAATATCTCCTTATGATCCTGCCTGTAAAAATCCAATGGTTTAAGTAATTCGGCCACTACAGGTATGGCATCCCTGTCAATCATCAGTGATCCTAATACAGACTGCTCTGCTTCTATACTATGTGGCGGTATCCTTCCTAACAACTCTTGCATAACTATCTCCTACCCTCATCAGTCCTGCTCTACCTTGACCTTGAGCTTGGACATTATTCCTTCATATAACCTTACTTCAACATCTAAAGCCCCCAAGCTTTTTATAGAATCCTCCAACAGTAATTTTCTTTTGTCCAAGTCTATATTGTGTTGTTTTTTTAGTCCATCAGCAATATCCTTGGACGTAATTGAACCAAAAAGCTTTCCATTCTCTCCAGCTTTGGCCTTTATGCTAACCGTGACCTGGCTTATCTTAAATGCCAATTCTTTGGCTGATGTAATCTCTTTATCTTTCTTGTTCTTTTCAGCCTGTTTCTTCTGGTTCATTATATTTAAATTAGCTTCATTAGCCGCCACGGCAAGCTTTTTAGGTAAGAGAAAGTTTCTTGCGTACCCATCACTTACATCTATTAAATCTCCTTTTTTGCCTTGCCCTTTCACATCTTGCTGCAAAATAACCTTCATTGAACTAACCTCCGTTAAAAAACTCGTGGTCAC
>DHFP01000012.1:146-2508 GCA_002402315.1 Clostridiales bacterium UBA4821 | reverse complement strand
GACCAAAATCCAATATATCTTCAAGGTCATAAGAATTTAGGTTGTCGGTAGGGTTTAGCTTGTCAGCAGTACCCCAAGTTATTCGCTGACGACCAATTTTCAAATCTAAATTTTTGGTAAGAAATCCAAACAATTGAATATATGCTTCCCTGATTTCCAAATTATAAGGATCAACAATTCCTTTGTTGTATAAATCACTTGATGTAGTGATATTTGGTAATCCTATATTCCGTAACCAGACTTCACTATAAAATTTTGAACTGTTTGTGATTTTTTTATCAAACCTCAGAGCAAGACGATTTTCATTCCATGCCCAATCTTTTTTATCATTGAGAAGGAATCGTTCATCTGTAAGTAATTCCCCTGAAATTTTCAGTCTGCTTTCATCCTGATCTTGTGTGCTTACACTACCTTCCTGTGCTTTGACCATACCTGAAGTCACTAAAAGCACAATTATTACTGAAAATAAATTTATTCGTTTCATATTTTATTTTTTTGTCTCTTATTATCTTTCACTTGTAATATTAACTGACTATAGTATTAATCTTCGGATACTAGAATTCATATATTTTAAAATTGCTTCATTCGCAGCAACCTCGCCTATTTTTATCAACTCTGCTGCTTTTTCAAAGTCGAAAGTATCTGCTGCATCATATGGGATATCAATTAAAATATCCGGTTTATATTTTTCAATATTCTGCTTTGCAATTTTATGAATCATGGCAGAAGTTGTTGCCGTTAAAAGTGAATAATAACCTAAGCTTCTTTTATCTCCGGAAATAACTAATTTGGTTAGTGTTTTCATCAACCCATTAAGGTTGGAAGAATTCTTGTCCTTTCCTGATAAACCTATTTTTTCATATTCGGCTTTCTTATCTCCATATAAATTCACAACAACAAGAATGTCATTTTCTTTACGCATCACATACTCAATGGGTATCGGGTTTAAGACCGCACCATCAACTAGTATTGTATTCTTATATTTCAGAGGCGTAAGTATAGTTGGAATTGCTACTGAGGCCCGGATTGCTTCATAAAAACTTCCAGTATTAAAAGCTACTTCCTTCTCATTTAATATATCTGTTGCAACTGCCACAAAAGATATATTCATTTCTTCAATGTTCATATCAGGGATAAATGTTTTCATTTTGTCAAATGCTTTCACCCCTTTTAATAATCCATAAGTTGAAAAGGTAAAATCCATAAGTCCCCAAATTGCTCTTCTATCTAATGTTTTTACCCAAATTGTAAATTCCGGCAATTTGCCCATAGCATAAATGCCACCTATAACAGATCCGATGGAAGAACCTGATACAGATGATATATGAAATCCGTGTTTTTCCAACTCGTTAATTACACCAATCTGGGCAAGCCCTTTTGAACCTCCGCTTGATAATACTAATGCTATTGATTTATTCATGTTCTAATTTACAGATGAAAGGGAAAAATTCTGATGTTCTTTACCTGTTACATCTTTATACATAAGATTTATTTGCCTTATTACTTTGGTATAATCTTCAAGTTCATAAATCACACCTTTTATTCCCACTTCTTTTTTCTCATAATCTAGATAAGCTACTACAATTGGAACCATTGCCTTTACTGCCATATGATAAAATCCTTTGTTCCATTCTGGCGCCCGTTTAATCCTTCCTTCGGGAGATATTACTATATGCAATTCATCTGCATTATTTAACAAATCAACAACTTGATAGATTGCATTTTTATTTTTAACACCTCTAACTGCGATAGATCCGAATTTTTTCATTACTATGTTCATTGGAAAAAAGAAAAGTTCCTTTTTTGACAGAAACGTATACTTAATTCCCATTTCCGTAATTCCCAACTTCCCATATAGCGCATCAATGTGAGCTGTATGGGGTGCAAATATTGTGATTGACTTTTTTACATCAGGGAATTCACCTTTGATTTTCCAACCTAATACATTCGTAAGAATATATCCTGATATTGTTCTCATGGTTGGTGCTATAATCTTATAAGTATATTTATTGAATTAATTTTCTGACTGTAAAATCATCATCTGTTAAACCCGTGTCATATTTTACATCGGACATCTGCATTTTAGATTTATGGTTTTTCTTTATATCTGTCATTTCAATTTCCTGAGCATTCCAGTAATTACCAACCTTATTAAATGTATATTTTGCTTCTTTTATCTTAGTATTACCCTTGTCGTAGTACTCCATTAATTCAGGATAATAATTCGTATTATTGATATTTACAATTATTTTAGAATAGTCGGATTGTCCTTTGGGTGTTAATTCAAGTACAAATACATTATTTTCTGTTCTTTGCAATTTAGGAGTGTATTTGTCGGAATATGGTTTTGCTTCCATATCAT
>DHFP01000012.1:0-126 GCA_002402315.1 Clostridiales bacterium UBA4821 | reverse complement strand
TTTCTTTTCCAAAAGCAGGAAGATACAGGTACATAACGTCATTAGGAAGCGATAATACAGCTATTCCAGCTTGTGAGGCAGGTGCAGTGAATCGGAATATCCGTTTATCATTACCTTTTTGCAGGA
>DHFP01000179.1 GCA_002402315.1 Clostridiales bacterium UBA4821 | reverse complement strand
CCAACCGGAACATATGCAGGAGGAAAGGTATGATGCTGTCTCTCTACTACTTCAAAGCACCCTTCGAGAACTGACTTATACAGGGTAGTAGCAACTTGACACACTCCGCCTCCAACTCCCGGAACAAGTTCGTCATTAAGTATGACTGGGGCATTCATGTACCCATTTTTTTCACTTCTGGGTCCTAGAACAGTATTTAGTGAAAATACCTCACCTGGAAGCAATATGGTTCCATTTATTCTTGCTAAAGCATTTCTGATGTTAGCCGATCGATTTTTCTCTCCAGAATTAAAATTTGTCCGGCCATAACCAATCTGAGCATTTATCTCCTTTAATTGCTCTGCTGTATATTTAGGTAAGTCTATCTGCACAGGTAATTGAATTATGCTATTGGATGCTGATGAAATATTCTCCTCTATTAATTGTACCGCCTTATCTACTTCCAATTTAAGACCTGATTGTTCCGGTACAATTCTTAAACTATTGTCCTTTTCAACCACTATTGCAGCATCTATACCAGGGTGGTTTATTATCTTTTCTAATTCTCTTATCTTTAAGTTAAGCTTGTTTTTATCATATGAAATTGCAACCCCTACATTGCATCCCTTAAATAAGATTGCAACTGAATTAAAAAAATTCCTTCTATCTCTGCCAGCATTGAAAGCTTTTTCAACTGCAGATTCTATATCATATTTTGCATTTATTTCTTTATAAGGTATTTCCCATGTTTTGTTCTCGTATGAAAGTACAATTGCAGAATTGTTTAATTTATCCAAATATATTTCATTAAGTCTATCCATTGCTCCTTGCTTTGTGTATCCCGAAAAACTGACCCCTTCTATTCTTACGCCACTTTTAATTTTATTGCTTGCGCTAAATAGATAAAACACCATTATAGCAAATAGTACTATGAATGCTGCCACACTCAGCTTTAATAATTTGTGCTTGGATATACTATTTCTCAATAATACCACCTCATTTCAAAGCGCTCAAATTGCCATAGTTTTAAACTTAAATCTTATTTAAGGTAAAGCAAGGGACGGTTCTTGAATNNATTCAAGAACCGTCCCTTGCTTTACTTCTAATTGTATACCCCTATAATATCCTCCAGTACGTTATATAAGGCAATTGGCGTTACTTTATGCACTATCAGCTTTTGCAGAATGCTTTTTACACTCTCTTTATTTGTTGATATATCCGGAATCAATTGGGTCTCAGTGTTAATTTTATTAGTTCTATCAACCTCAGTCTTTACTATTTGGATTCCGTAAACCCTCTGCTGATCAATCTCGGGATTGTATCCATCCACTTCTAACATGTAATATTCCAAATTAATTTCTCTTGTATCAGTATATCCTGCTAACTCATTATTCTCAATCACTGCGGTACCCTCGAGTAATTTTGTCAATTGCATCTTCCTCCTCCTACATCTTTATCCATTGTTTTCTGAATGTATTATACAGTAGTGTTCCAATAGGGGAAATAAAAACATTTCGTTCAATTCTTGCCATTTACCTTAATCTAACCGATTTTTCGACCGGTTTCCTGAGCAATTTTGTCTTATTGGAAGAATATCTGTAAATTGCGGTAGAAAACTTCTCATTATTCGACTGTAAAGCTGGGTTAAAGCTGGGGACNNGTCCCCAGCTTTAACCCAGCTTTACCGGCTTTACAGAAATTAACTATAATTACTCATCGTAATCTTTTTATTTTCATCACATGTAATTACCTTTTTGGTTCCTTCAAGGAAGGTTGTCAAAATAACCTTTCCTCCCCATAACTCTACAAAATACTTTATGGTTTCATAAGCATAATTCAGTTCGAGTTCCCTTCCATCATACTCATGTTCTAAAACAATCATATTATCTTTCTTGACCATTTCAGTGATTCTGATTGTTGGCATTCCGCCCAATCCCACTGATAATGCAAGCGAATTCCTTGTCTGCTTCCAGCCCTCTTCGTCCGAAACCTCGGAAACAATATATTCATTTCCACTTTTCTTATATTCGAACAGGTTCAGTTCATTACACAAATCATAAGTCAAGTATCTCAGCAGGAAAGATTGGTCTCTTTCCACTTCTCTAACCTCGAATATTTTTTCCATTCCATATCTGTTCTTTAGATCCTCAAAAATCTTAAACCCTACATAATACGGATTTATCTGCCCAACAAAAGGCCTGATAACCTGATTGTGTCTTTTGAGAAACTCCAGATGGAGTCCCTGGTCAAGATTCAGTTTATTTAATAAAGTATAGTGCCAAAAGCTGGCCCACCCCTCATTCATTATTTTCGTCTCAATCTGTGGAAGAAAATACTGGCTTTCTTCCATCACAATACTTATCAAATCCCTCTCCCACTCCTGCAAAGGAGCATATTGCTTTAAAAATCCTAAAAGGTCTTCTTCAGGAATGGGAGGAATCTTGCCAATATCAATCAACTCATCCTCCGTCTTCTCTCCCTTCCAGCGAAGAAGCCTATATTCATCATTCGGCTTCTGATGCCTTTCAATTATATGTTTTCTTTCCTCCTCATAGCTAAGCCTTTTTTCACCAATAACTCTTCTTGTCTGATACTTTAATGCATGAGCAGCATCAAGAATCCTCTCAACTTTTCTGTACCCAATGCTTGGATCATTTATGTATTCCCTTGCCCGATTAGCCTGATTTTTAAACATCTCTATAGTATACTCTGCCCTTGTTCCTTTTTTAAATAGCCTGTTATTTTTAAAGAAGTCGTTGTGTCCATAGACATGTGCAATTGTAAGTATCTGCAAAAGTAACGTGTTGTCTTTCATCAGATAAGCCAGGCAGGGATTGGAGTTTATAACCATCTCGTACGGAAGACCCTGCAAGTTATACTTGTTTAACGTCTTCGCTCTTTCGTAGGCTTTCCCAAAACTCCAGTGCGGATAGTGAGACGGCATTCCAATATAAGCCTCATATCCTATCATATCATCATGACTTATTATCTCAAACTCCTGCGGGTAGTAATTGAGATCCTCTTTATGGGCAATCTCCTCTATTCTTTCATTCCACTCCTGTAATTCCTTCATGCTGTAACTACTCATATATGCTGCCCCCTTCCTTTGACAATAGTTTCTTGAGTCCCGGCAGCAAGTCTTCCTTTTTGTTCATGGTAACAATGGAGAAGTTCTTTCTTTTGATATCTGCCAGTTCATTCTTTATTGTACTTGAAGTTGAATAATATCCAGGTGTTATTTCTCCATAACCAAAGAGGTTACATACCTCACAAAGCTGTTCAGCCGTTTCAATTGTTTTTTTATTATCCTCGATCCAGTTATCACCGTCACTGCAGTGAAATGCATAGATATTCCAACTGGCAGGATTGTACCTTGTTTCAACTATTTCCAAAGCCTTTTCATAGCCACTGCTTATATAAGTTCCTCCTGACTCACCTTTATGGAAGAACTCATCTTCTGTTACTTCTTTTGCTGTCGTGGTATGTGCAATGAACACTATTTCAACATTTGCATATCTTAATCTTAAAAACTGGTATAGTAAAAAATAGAAGCTTCTTGCCAGATATTTTTTTGTCTGGTCCATTGAACCGGACACATCCATAATGCAAATTACAACTGCATTAAAGTCTTTTTTATGATCCTCCCTTAATCTCCTGTATCTAAGATCATCTTCTTTAAAAGGAAATCTTATATCTTCGTCTTCTGCAATAATGCCATGGCTTCTCTTGATAGCCTGTTTCCTCTTTAATTTTTCTACTAAAGACCGCTTTTTAGCAAGGCGCGGTGGTATACCTTTCTTCTGAAAACCTGACTTTCTATAAGCAGTTACAGAATCGATTTCAGAAAGCTTTCTTCTATCCAGATCAGGCAGCTCCAAATCCTCAAAGAGATAATTAATTATCTCCTCCATGGTTACTTCAGTCTCATAGATGTCTTCACCCTCCTGGTTACCGGCACCATCGGCTTGTGCTGCTCCTTTTTGAGCCTCTTCACCAAGTTTGTCTCCTCTTTTCTCACTACCATCTCCGGTTCCGACACCTTTCTTATTCTTTCCGTAAACAAACTGGTACTCTTTTATCCCCTTTACCGGAATCTTAATTTTCTTATCCTTGCTGACTCCAATAATACTCTCTTCAGCTATTATATTTCCTATATTCTTTTTTATAGCATCTTCCACGAGTTCCCGATGTCTTCTTCTATCTTCAGCAGACCGGTCTCTTCCATTGCTATTGAACTCCCTGAATACTGCCATACACTTTCACCCCCTAGTGTAGGGGCAATCCCTTGTGGTTGCCCTACAATCAACAGAAGGCAGGCACAAGACCTGCCCCTACAATTCATTCTGCCTAATCCTTCCAGAGATTATTCGCTGCATACTTTAATACTACATTACAGCAGTGGTCGCAGTAACCGTTTTGCTTCATTTCTTCAACCATAGCATTATATTTCTTGCCCTGCTCTTCATCTCTAACTTTAGCCATAGTTATGATTCTGGAGAGTTCTCTTACCGAACCGGTTAACTTCTTTTCAATAGCTTCTTTCAAGGGCTCATAGCTGTCAAAATCCAGTTTGCCGCCATTTCTCAGGACAAAGAACATGTAAGCCGTTACATCCTGCCTGAATCCTTTTGCAGATGTATCTGCTATTCCAATCTGCTCTTCTATTGAACGCATAAACTTTTCATCAGGCTCAAGCTCTTCGCCGGTATTCTTATCCTTTAACTTGGTCTTATTCACATAAGCTTCTGCATGATCAAGATAATTATTGAATAAACTCTCGGCTTGCTCCTTATATCCATGTATAAAAGCTTTAGTTACTTCTTTTTCCAGTATCTTATTGTATTCTTTTTTAATAGTGTCTTGAATAAATCTTAGATACCTTTCTCTTTCCTCTTCGCCGAGGGGTAGCTCTTTAACAGCCTTAACCAGTGTTTCCATTATTGAGATAGGATTGATGCAATTGTGATCGGATTCAGAAAGAGCAGTGTCTATTGCCTTCATTATAAACCTTGTCGATATTCCGGTCATCGCTTCTCTTTGCGCTTCTTCTTTGAGTTCAAAAACGTCAATCTTCCTTGTCATACCCTGCTCGACAATTTCTTCACCGTTATAAATCTTTAGCTTTGTGAGAGGGTCAGCCTTACCGGATGGCGTCAGCCTTGTAAGAATAGCAAACATTGATGCTATCTCTATTGTGTGAGGTGCTATATGAGCATTAAACTTGCTCTTCTTTAAAATCTTCTCATATATCTTAATCTCTTCGTTTAACTCCAAACAGTAAGGAATCTCGATCTTAACTATTCTATCCAGTATCGCCTCATTGGTATGGTCCGACTTAAACTTATTCCACTCAGCCTCATTTGAGTGCGCTAGTATTATTCCGTCAAAATAGATCATCGAACCCTTCCCTGGGGATGGAGTAGACTTCTCTTGTGTAGCCGTAATCATAGTATGCAGGTATTCAGTTTCGTTTTTAAATACCTCTATAAATTCAACTATGCCCCTGTTTCCAACATTGAATGCTCCATTTAGCGCCATTACCCTTGGGTCGTCTTCGGGATAGAGGTCTAGCTTTGAGATATCAACCGAACCGATTAGCACTGAGGTGTCTTGGTTATTTGGATCAACAGGAG
>DHFP01000225.1 GCA_002402315.1 Clostridiales bacterium UBA4821 | reverse complement strand
TTGATTACAACTATATTGTACTAGGAGGGTTGTATGAGTAATTTAAAAAAAGTTCTAATAATAACTCTTTCTATTACTATATTAATTTTTTTACCTCTAATAGCTCAAGCAGAATCAACAGACAATAACGGTAAAATCATAACTGTTCTTGGATCTATTGAAAGTTCCCAATTAGGAATTGTTCTCCCTCACGAACATCTATTATTACATGTCAATGATACGATATTTTTGGATAATCCTGATTTGGCAATAATTCGGCTTAAAGATTTTATGACACATCCACTCAATAATTTAGATATGTTAAAAAAATACCCTAATAGAACTATTGTAGAGCTTTCAAGCCGTGGTCTGCGTTGGGAAAATACTTCTCAAAAGCCTCAATTTTTTCAGCAAATGAGTTATTCGGAAGCTCTAGCTGAAATTTCAAAGCAATCCGGCGTGAATGTTGTAATGGGCTCCAGTTATTATAGAGAAAATTGGCACCCTGCAGATATAAAAAGTAAAAGTATAGAACAATTGGAAGAAGAGATTATCAATGATATTTCCAGCGGAGTTGACAACACGACAATAAAAGCGGGAATAATAGGAGAAGTAGGAATTGGCAATTTTTCTCCTGCAGAACAAAAAGTATTGATTGCCAGCGCATTGGCCCAGTTAAAAACAGGCGCTGCATTGAATATACATTTCGATTATTCCTATGATTCAATTCATAGAAAAATTAGATTAGATGCGCTGGATATACTTAAGGAAATCGGGGTTGATACTAATCGCGTTATATATAGCCATTTATTTGATTCTTTAAATAATAATACTTTTTATGAAAAATTAGCAAAAAATAATTTGTACTTAGAGTTTGATTTATTTAGCGTTTATCCTGAAGATGCATCATCAATTCAATATTTAATTAATAAGGGGTATTTAAACAAAATACTGATTTCTCAAGATGTTGCAAATAATGTTCAACTAAACGGAGAAGGATATATTTATATATTAAATTATTTACAAGATGGCAAATTACCCAATATACCAAGAGAAAGTATTGAACAAATAATGGTGAATAACCCTAAAACTGTTCTTCCTCTTAAAATTAACAAATTAAACTTAACAGCCAATCTTACTGGATATTGGAGTGGAGATGGAACTTCTAATGATAATTTTTCCGGTCATAATGGCATAACCAACAATGGAATATCGTATGTTTCAGGTATTAAGAATAAATGTTTTAATTTTAACGGAAAGAAACAATATATAAATATTCAATATTTTGATGATCTTAATTTGTCTAAACCTTTTAGCTTTTCTACATGGATTAAGGCTGATTCATCGCAAAAAGGTACACGTTCAACTATTTTAGATAAATCCCATGGTTATGATGAAATAATTCCAGGCAAATTATCAGTATCTAACGGATGGACTTTAGAAATTCAGCCAGATGGAAAACTATATTTCATGGCAGGTACCGGAACTAATTGGAAGACAGTACAAATTAAGAGTAATGTTAGAGATAACAAATGGCACCATATTGCCGGTGTTTATGCAGGAAACAGCCTCAAAATATATTTGGATGGTATTCTTAATGAAACTAAAGATATAAATATTGTTCCACTAAATAATAAAAAAGACTTGTTTTTGGGTTCTTGGAGAGGTTCTAGTAGATTTTTTAAAGGTTATATTGATGAAATCAGATTTTATGATGGAGTCTTATCAGATAAAGAGATTCATTATTTAGCAAGCAAATGATTTTAAATGGATAGTGTATGTCAAGGAATCCGGTCCCTTGACATTTTAATTTAATAGAATTATTGAGGACATTTAAGCATAACTTATAATTACTTATCCTATATTCTCTAAAACTTTAAAAAGTTTTTATTTTTTAAAATATATTTTTTAGAGGAAAAAAGGAAATAATAGAGAATAATATTTAGGTAGAATTTAGCCAGATTTAGAAAAAGGAGGACAACTACCTATGAAGGACTTCCCAAGTAACAATATTAGAAACGTGTGCTTGGCTTCACATGGTGGAGCTGGTAAGACAACATTGGCTGAAGCAATGTTATTCAACTCCGGGGCTATTGACAGGATGGGTAAGGTTGCAGAAGGAAATACAACCACCGATTATGACCCTGAAGAGATTAAAAGGCAGATTTCTATTTCTACATCGCTTGCACCTTGTGAATGGAAAAACTATAAACTTAACATCATTGATACACCGGGATATTTTGATTTTATTGGCGAACTGAAACAGGGCATGCGCGTAGCAGATGCTGCAATAATTGTAGTTCCTGCAAAAGGCGGCATAGCCGTTGGAACAGAAAAAGCATGGGAATATGCTGATGAAATAAAAATACCAAAGATGATATTTGTTAATAAAATAGATGAAGAAAACGCTGATTTTTCAAAAGTTCTCGACCAGGCTAGAAACATTTTCGGTAATAGTGTTGTACCTTTGCAAATGCCTATCATTGAAAATAATGCCGTAAAAGGCTTTATTGATATTATCGAAATGAAGGCTTATAAATACGAAGGCGGAAAATCTACCGAAATGCCTGTACCCGATGCAGCTAAAGCAAATGCATCATCACTGCGCGACATACTTGTTGAGGCAATTGCAGAAACTGAAGAAGAACTAATGGATAAATTCTTTAACGGTGAGGAATTCACAAAAGAAGAAATTATACACGGCTTGAGTAAAGGTATAACTCAATTTGGAGTAGTACCTGTTCTATGTGGTTCCGCTTTTCAGAACATGGGTATTCAGTCTCTGATGGATGCAATTGTTGATTACCTGCCCTCACCAGAAGTCAAACCTGAAATCAAGGGTAAAAAACCAGGTTCAGATGAAAATGCAACGAGAAAGGTCAGTACTGATGAACCGATATCTGCTCTAATCTTTAAGACCATTGCCGACCCTTATGTTGGCAAGATAAGCATGTTCAAAGTGTACTCAGGTACTTTAAAGCCTGATTCAGCAATATTTAACCCTAATACAGGCAAGAGTGAGAAAATCTCTCAGATTTTTACTCTCAGGGGCAAAAAACAGGTACATCTGGATAAAGCTGTTGCCGGAGATATTGCAGCAGTTGCCAAGCTTCAATTCACCAATACCGGAGATACTCTATGTGACCAGGCAAAGCCAATAGTGTTTGAAGGAATTTCTTTCCCCGAACCTGCTATATCCATGGGACTTGAACCTAAAGCAAAAGGCGATGAAGAAAAGATTGGTTCAGGTCTGCATAAAATACAAGAAGAAGATCCAACCATTAAGACTGAAATTAATCCGGTAACCAAACAGTTTTTGATTTCAGGAGTTGGCGAACAGCATCTTGATGTTGTAGTAAATAAACTAAAAACCAAGTTTGGAGTTTCAGTTAACCTCACTGACCCCAAGGTACCTTATAGGGAAACAATCAAGAAGAAAGTTAAGGTTGAAGGCAAGCACAAGAAGCAGAGCGGCGGTCATGGACAATTCGGCCATGTTTGGATAGAATTTGAACCGGGATCAACTGAAGACCTAACATTTGAAGAAAAAATATTTGGCGGTGCAGTTCCAAGGCAGTATTTCCCTGCAGTTGAAAAGGGATTAAGAGAAAGTATGCAAAGAGGTGTACTTGCAGGTAATCCTGTAGTTAACCTCAAAGCTACCCTGGTTGATGGTTCCTTCCATCCGGTTGACTCTTCTGAAATGGCATTTAAGGTTGCTGCATACCTTGCATATAAAAAAGGTATGGTCGAAGCTTCCCCGGTACTGCTCGAACCTATAGCCAGCGTGGAAGTTTATATTCCCGATGCCTACATGGGGGATATCATAGGTGACCTGAATAAAAGGCGTGGAAGAATTCTTGGAATGAATCCCCAGGAAAAGGGTATACAGCAAGTAGTTGCAGAAGTACCAATGGCAGAAATGTTCAAGTATGCAACAGACCTGCGTTCTATGACCCAGGGAAGAGGCAGCTTCAAGTTGAAATTCGAGCGTTATGAAGAAGCACCGTCAAATGTTGCAGCTAAAGTAATAGAAGAGGCTAAGAAGCATATGAAGGAAGAAGAAGAACAGTAACCAAATAATGAATGCCAGGTGGATAAGCCTGGCATTTTTGCTTTACATGGAAGTGGCTTGATGTTAAAATTAAGGAAGAGATTTATGTGGGAGTAATAACTATGGGACAACAGGGAAACCAAGGATTTGATTAGGGCTCATTATAATACGGAGAACTTGGAACACTTCTGTCGTATCAATGCTATTCTTATACAAATCGGAGATAAGTCAGTAATATCTGCTGAAAATCTTATTAAGCTGTAACAATCAAGCTTAAATTTGACTTATAAGGTGTTGAATTAGTAATACTAAAGTGTTATAATTACCTCTGCAAAAAATTATGCGTCATTAGCTCAGCTGGTTAGAGTACCACGTTGACATCGTGGGGGTCAGTGGTTCAAGTCCACTATGACGCACCAAACCCCTCTAGTAAAAATATACTAGAGGGGTTTTTCATTAAGTTGTAACAACTACCGAACTTCAAAACATACTTTAATTTATGGAAAGATTCCTCTTATTTTCTTCGCCTCAACAACCCTTGAAACCGCAATCATGTAAGCTGCCACTCTAAAAGAGACTCCCTTTTCCTCTGACAACCGCCATATTTCTTCAAAACTCCTGGTTATAATTTTTTCTAACATGTCATTGGTGTATTCCTCATCCCATAAAAGAAATTGGATATTCTGAACCCATTCAAAATATGACACTATTACCCCTCCGGAATTTGCAAGAATATCCGGGATTACAGGCACATTCCTTTCTTCCAATATCTTATCAGCTTCAAACGTAATTGGACCATTTGCAGCCTCAACTATATATTTTGCTTTTATCCTATTAACATTTTCTTTAGTTATTTGGCTTTCCTGGGCTGCCGGTATCAGTAAATCAACATCAAGCTCAAGTAATTCTGCGTTGCTGATATCTACTGCATCAGGATTACGATAATTTTTAATATTATCCTTTGATTCTTCCGTATATTTAAGTATATCACTTATATCCAGTCCGCTGCTACAGAATTTTCCACCCGATATGTCGCTAACAGCCACAATCTTTGCACCACAATTGTAAAGAAGATTTGCCGTTACACTACCGACATTACCAAAACCCTGAATTGCAACTGTCACATCTTTTAAATCCCTTCCTATCTTTTTTAAAAACCTTTCTACAACAAACTGAACTCCCCTGCCGGTTGCTTCCAGTCTTCCTGCCGCCCCCCCTATCTGCAACGGCTTACCTGTCACCACTCCCGGAACTGTATAGCCTTGAAACATGCTGTAGGTATCCATAACCCATCCCATTACTTCTGCATTAGTATTGATATCCGGAGCAGGAATGTCTTTTTCAGGACCTATTAAAGGCAGGATAGCTGCCGTATATCTTCTTGTCAGCTTTTTTAACTCCCTTTCCGAAAGTTTCGTCGGGTCGCACCGTATTCCACCTTTTGCTCCACCATAAGGTAAGTTAACAAGTGAACATTTCCAGGTCATCCAAGCTGCCAAAGCCTTTACCTCATTTCCACTAACATCAGGATGATATCTGATTCCCCCTTTGCAAGGACCTCTTGTGGTAGAATGCTGTATCCTGTAACCGGTAAAAACCTCAATACGTCCATCATCCATTTTTACCGGTACCGAAACTTTCAATTCTCTTTCGGGATACTTGAGAGTTTTGTAGTCACTTTCATTATAACCGAGAAGTTTTGCTGCTCTTTCGAACTGATGAAGCATAGAATTGTATGGATTATCCGTCATTTTTAGCCCCCCTTGAATTTTTTAAACTATATTAACTGCGAAAAAGAATTTACATGTTGAAAGTAATTGCTGGAAGTAAGCTTCATTGACCTGTAAGGAATCCCTCTAAGAAAAGTGAATTTATGCTCGTTCCCTAAAGACATTTTCCTCAAATTCATCTTTTCGTTGCTATTGAAGATTACTGGAAGCAATTATCTTGAAACGTTTTGTAAATTCTTTTTCGCTTCCTATATAACCTGAAAAAATGCACAATATTACATAGCTACAAAAAGTCTCAGCCTATCCAAGCACACCTTAGGTAAATACCAACTTATAACTTTATCCAAACCCGGGCAGACAATAAAGAAGGAGCTCTCGTGCTTAGTGTAGCAGGTTACTCCTTTGCAACGATTTATTTGCTCCTCTGCAATTCTTATGAAGTTTGCAATCCTCTATAAATTTACCTTAAAGTAGTATTAATTGTCAAGATGTCCTTAAGTAAAATTTTCAACCTTAATATGGTAAGGAGCAAGTGGGGACAGTCACACAAGCCCCATCAAACGGGCCAACTGGGCTACTGCAAAGCATACAATAATTCCTGCAATAGTAGGCACCAGAAATGAAACCAAGGTCCATTTCCAGCTCTGGGTCTCTTTTCTGATAGTCCAAAGAGTAGTACCGCATGGAAAATGCATTAGTGAGAACAGCATGACACAGACTGCAGTCAGCCAGGTCCACCCATGACATGCCAGTAATTCTCTCAATGCCTCCAAGCTATCCAATTCCAACAAACTGCCGCTTGACATATAACTCATAATTATAATCGGAACCACTATCTCATTTGCAGGCAGTCCAAGTATAAAAGCCATTATAATATACCCATCCAATCCGAGCAGGCCGGCAAAGGGCTGTAAAAAATCAGCTCCGTGATTTAATAGACTCATCCCGCCAATAGTAATATTAGACATAAGCCATATAACCAGCCCGGCAGGAGCTGCAACCGCAGCTGCACGCCCCAGCACGAATAGAGTTCTGTCAAATATTGAACGGACAATAATTCTGCCAACCTGAGGCTTGCGGTAAGGAGGCAGCTCTAGCGCAAATGAAGAAGGCAATCCCTTTAATATTGTTTTTGACAGTATCCTGGATACCAATAGTGTCATAAATATTCCCAGCAATACTAATCCTACTAAGGTTAATGCAGCGAAAACCGTCTGAAAAGTACCGCCAAAAGTTCCACCAATAAAGATTGTAGATATAACAATTAATGTTGGAAATCTACCATTGCATGGAACGAAATTATTTGTTATTGTAGCAATTAAACGTTCTCTAGGAGAATCAATAATTCTGCATCCAATAACTCCCGCAGCATTACACCCAAAACCCATGCACATGGTTAGTGCCTGTTTTCCATGAGCGCAAGCTTTTTTAAAAAAGCTATCAAGATTGAATGCTATCCTGGGAAGGTAACCCAGTTCTTCAAGCAAAGTAAACAATGGAAAAAATATTGCCATTGGCGGCAGCATAACCGATACAACCCATGCCAATGTTCTATAAATACCTAAAACCAGCACTCCATGAAGCCATGCCGGCATACCAAGCCACATAAATATTTCGGTTAACCGTTCCTCACCCCAGAAGAGTATTGCTGCCAGCATCTCAGAAGGGTAATTGGCACCTGCAATTGTCAGCCAGAATACAACCCCTAAAAGGCCAAGCATAATAGGAATACCAAATGTGCTGGATGTGAGAATTCTGTCTATTCTTCTATCTATATGGTTATATTCAGTATTTTGAACCGTTAAAACATCTTTAGAGATTTCTTCAGCCAAGTGTATAATATCAGAAATAATTATATCACGGATCTGTTCTGGTCCAATACCATTCTCTTTTAAATATTCCCGGGCAGCTGCCAGCTGGTATGCCAGTTTCTCATCATCCAACATATCAAAGCCCAGATACCTGTTGATTGAATCAATTATTGTTATCTCTCCATCAATTAGCTTTAGCGAAACCCATCGGCTGTTAATTCTACCTTTCACAAGTTGGTGGACATATGGTTCAACTAACTGCACCGTTTCCTCAATAATCCCGTTATATGTAATTTTTATAGGATTTGTCTCTATCTGTTTACTAGTTACTTGATAAACATATTCCATTAGGTCCTTTAAGCCTTTATTACTTCTTGCATTTGTTCCTATTACAGGAACACCAAGATGCTTGGATAATTCATCTAAATTTATTCTTATCTTTTTTCTTGTGGCTTCATCCATAAGGTTTACGCAGACCACAACATTTTTGGTTATCTCCAGCGTCTGAATCACAAGGTTAAGGTTCCGTTCCAGGCAGGTTGCATCAACAACCATTACAGTTGCATCCGGTTTATCAAAACAAATAAAATCTCTTGCAATCTCTTCTTCTACCGAGCTGGACATCAATGAATAAGTTCCTGGTATATCAACCAATATGAAGCTTCTATCTTTATGTACATACCTTCCTTGAGCATTAGTAACTGTTTTTCCAGGCCAGTTTCCAGTGTGCTGTCTTAGTCCTGTTAAGCTATTAAATACAGTACTCTTTCCTACATTGGGATTTCCGGCTAGTGCTATAACCAGCTCATCTCGTAAATCAAGATTTACATCAGAAACATCTCTCAACACACCTACACCGGTAGATTGATTTGCAAGTCCCATATATTGTCACTCCTATCGGTTGCAATAATTAACTTTAATTCTATATTGATTCTACAAATATCTGAGATGCTTCTTCACAACGGAGAGCAATTACTGCACCTCTGATATTATAGGCCCTTGGATCTCCTGATGGGCTTTTCTGAAGAACTTCTACCTTGGTTCCGGTAATCAGTCCCAAATCAAGCAGCCTTCTTCTTGTATTGCCTTCAGAGGTAAGCTTGCTTACTCTTCCAGTCTTCCCTAAGGGTAATTGATGTAAAGGAATGCAGTTGTTATTCATACTTATGACCTCCATTCGAAAACTCGTGGTCA
>DHFP01000120.1 GCA_002402315.1 Clostridiales bacterium UBA4821 | reverse complement strand
ACATCCTCCAGCAGGCTGCTACAGCTATGCTTGCACAAGCTAATCAACAGCCACAGGGAGTTCTACAGTTACTCAGATAATAACGTTATAATGGCGCTAACCAGCCGGCTAAACCCCGGCTGGTTTTTTCATGTCTTTTTATCCTTTTGTCAGTTGATATAAACCTCCATATTCCATGCGCGTATCCTCTAAGAATTTCGGTTTTGAGAATGACATTAAATCCGTGCCGCTGTATGCGGTATTCTGTATGTGAGATTGAATCGGAATTTCGATTTGGTTAATCCACCAGCATTTCCTTTATGATACTTTTAATCTCAGTGATTTGTTCTTCTTCCAACATACCCGCTTTGTTTATTAACCTTAACTTATCAATACACCTTATCTGGTCTAATACAACCCAGGCAGTTTTATTATCAAAATTAACTTGTACTCTCGTAGGGTAATTATGGGACTTGGTAGTCATGGGTGCAATAATTATAGTGTTTAAATATTTGTTCATCTCATTTGGAGAAATAATAACGCATGGTCTTACTTTTTTTATTTCTGCACCTTTTGTCGGCTCAAGGTCAATCCAGAATATCTCATACTGTTTTATTTCCATTCCAATTCCTCCGAATCCAGGTCAATAGAGTCACTAATAATAAGCTTATCATTGCCGTTATCATGCATGCTTTTAAATGCCTCTTCCCAGTTTTGCCGTGGTTTATTGATGGCTTTAAGAATAATCTTACTATCAACAACTTCTAACTCAATTCTATCTTTGATGTTGCATTCTTTTAAAAGAAACGCGGGAATACGTACGCCTTTGGAATTACCTATTTGAATTAAATTGGTTCTCATTAATATCATCTCCTATATATTACATTATAATTATATTATTACAACCTTGTAATTACACTATACTTGATAAAAAAATATACGTCAATATTTTTGACGAAATAATTACATATATTAGGATCGAGGCAATCCAAATAGTTTTAACCAATATGAGTCAAACTCTAAGGTTTCAGCTTAATAATTTGCATAATTATGTTATAAAAGTGTGGAGTGATTACACTTTATGGAACGAAAAATAGTTGACAAATTAACAAAATGGAAAACTTCAGGTAATAGAATGCTGCTTACATCCTTTGATGAATTCTTATATATCATCAAGCTTTACTTATTGTTTTTATCCGAGAATAGGATATAATATAAATAGTTCTAAAGGAAGAGGGGAAAATATGAGTGATAAGGTATTAGACTTGATTGAAAAAATGTACATAGAGTTAAAACAAGGTCAAGAAGCAATAAAAAATGATATCAATGGAATCAAAAAAGATATTACCGATGTAAAGGAAGATGTTCAAACACTTAGTAACCAAATGGTAAGGTTTGAGAACGGAGTTAAAGAGGATATTAAGGCCCTGTATGATGGGTATAAACAAACTTACGAACTGGTGAAAATAATCAAAAGTTAACAGATATTGAGAAGAAGGTAGAAAAGCAAGAAGTTGAAATTAAAGTAATTCAGGGCGGTAAAAGATAAGGATGATTCCTTATCGGGATCCCGGGTGGAATGAGGCAGGAAACCCCGGAGAGGGGGCTTCCTAGGGAATAATCAATTTCAAGCTTTTATCCTGCCATATCGTAGACAGGAACTTCAATGTAACCAATAGGCTGTTGTTAGCTTTAATAATTTCTTCAATTTTAATTGCGGTTTCATATGAAACAAATTGTTCTCCGCAGACATTGCATTCTTCTACAGGAACATTTTTAACCAAAACATAATTGCCATCAATTTTGGTCTGATAGTCGATAACCTTATTGATTATGTCGCCATTTTTACATACTGCACATTTCATAGGCTACACCTTCTTTTTTCTATGCTTATTATACCAGAATAGAATATGTTTTTGAAGACTTGATAATTTCTATATTACCATCAACCCCAGTTCTTTATAAGGATAGCTCAAAAATGGTTTTTTAGAAACAAACTTTTTATACTTTTTTAGCTTAATATTTCTTCGTAGAGCTACTTGAAAAATAATCCCTTTGCGACGAAATCTAGAGCTTCTTTACTGGGTGAAGAGTGGAGAGGGAAAATTCACAGGACGTGAATTTTAGCTATCATCAGGCATGGAGGCCTGTTGATAGCGACCTTGGGAATGATGAATCCGGTATTAGAAGCTCTTGTACCTGTCCCCATGACCTGCGGCGCATAGGTTAAAAGGAATAAAATCATTATTTTTTAGAATTGTAGTATTCCATTGCTTCCTGGCTAATTTCCTTTACGGTCTTATCTGCCCATAAGTCAGTTTGCCATTTTGTATAATCGAAAGGTTCTTTAATTATCAAAGAAATAAACTTCTCTGCATTTACTTTTCCAAGATGCTTTATAAGTATATCCATACCTTCATAACGAAGTAAGGTGTCGCTTTTCATAGTTCATTATCCTCCAATCTTTTAATAAATTCAATCGGGCTCACAATCTTTATTGTATCCAGATTTGTTTTCAATAATTTGGTATCAGTAGTTAAAAAGTAATCACATTTTGCATAAATAGCACAAGCAAGGTGTAAGGCATCCTTTGATTTTATTTCCTGGCTTTCGACCTTTCCTGCAATCATTATGATGTCATCATTTGCTTCACAATCAAAGACAGCAATATCTTTCCATAATTCAATGGTTCTCTTTCGCTCTTCAAAAGGGTTTACAATATTTTCATAAGTCAGAATATATGACCAAACTAATTCAAAATGGCCAGCAAGAATTTCATCTTGAACATATAGCTTTGCTTTAGATTCAAGCTCAATTTTCTTTTGTGTCTGATCATCAAAGGGACGGTTAAAACAACAATTATCAAGATAAATCCGCATTAATGCAACCTCCTATCAGCATATTCCTATTATAGCACAAAAAGAAACTTGCTTATATATTTTCAGAGTGATGCATCAAAAATTTTTCAATAAGAGTGTCAATGGACCTGTTCCAATAACGGATTCGTCATAACGGTATATTTAGTATTCTGATTTTTAGCAGCTTCGAAGAATTCACTGGATATTCCCGTTGTGACGAGATGTAGAGCCTTTTGATTGTGTGGAAGACTGGAGGGGTAAAATTTTCACGGACGAAAATTTTAGTGAGGGTGTAACGAAACTTAACAACTAAAAAACGCTTAAACTTTACGGTTTGGGCGTTTTTTTAGTTGTTAAAGCTCTCTAAAAATGGTATAATTGAGGCGTCACAAATGGCTTAATATAAGTATTTTGGAGGTCTTTCAACATCTAAGAAGGGGCAAAAAGTTCATAATAAAGTAGTGTTCAAACCATACTATCAGGATCAGTTGATGATTCCTATGAGTATTGAAAGCCTAATACCAGAAAATCATGTAGTGCGTGTAGTAAATCGGGCAATTGATAAAATGAACCTTGAGCCCTTATCCGCTAAATATCCTGGTGGTGGAAGGTCAAGCTTTCATCCGGTAATGATGACTAAACTACTAATATATGCTTACACAGACAAAGTTTTTTCTTGCCGTAGAATTGCCAAGGCTGTCCGTGAAAATATAATGTACATGTGGATTTGCGGAGGCAATCAACCGGATTTTATGGATGTGAACCGCTTTCGAAGTGAGCGAATGAAGGATATAATCCTAGATGTGTTTGCTGAAGTAGTAGCCTTGTTAGTGCAAGAAAAATACATAAAATTGGAGAACTACTTTTTAGATGGAACGAAGATAGAAGCAAATGCCAACAAATATAGCTGGGTATGGGGAAAATCCACCAAGCGTTACAAAGAAGCATTAAAAGAAAAGTGTAAAACATTATTTGAAGAAATTGAAAAAATCAATGATGAACCGCGTTTTCGTCTATATATCTC
>DHFP01000268.1 GCA_002402315.1 Clostridiales bacterium UBA4821 | reverse complement strand
GTGTTGGAGTATAAAATGTTTTGCTAACAAACAGGTACACTGTGAAGCTGGTCAAAGAAGGAAGCATCAACTATTCTCTGGAAGAGGCAGTAGTAAGACCGGAGATTGCAAGAGACGTTATAGAAAAGGTATTCAACTTAAGCAGTTGTCCGGTAGAAAAGTTCGGGATAATAACCCTGAATACCAAGAATAGGATTGCAGGGTTACATATTATAGCAGTTGGAGGGCTGAACCAGGCAGTTATTGAAGCCAGGGAGGTATTCCAGCAGGCTTTGCTGAATAATGCAGCTTCGATAATACTGTTTCACGGGCATCCTTCGGGTGACCCTCAGCCCAGTAAAGATGACATCCGGTTCACAAAGAAGCTGGAAGATGCAGGACAGATTATAGGGGTTAGAGTTCTGGACTATATAATCATAGGAGAAGGCGGAAGATATGCAAGCCTGAAAGAGCAGGGGCTATTCTGAAGAGTAGCCCCTGTTTTAAATTTGGTTTTTCCTTGCGTCTTTAAATTTATATGATATGATTAGAAATGACATAATTATACAAAAACAATTAATGAGGTTTTATGATTACTCTACTCTGTCAATTAAGCTATTTGCCTGACATCGAGTACACAAAATAATAGGAGATACATCATTGAATATTGAAAAACATCTCATTCTTGTGAAAGGTGAGGATAAAACGGAACAAATACACTATTGTAAATATGCTAATGGTAAGTGGCAGGTTACTTACCATGGTAATAAACCCTATCCATATCATTACCTTAGTATTAAATGGTATAAAGACCCTACAGCATTAGATATTGAAGAAACTATCGTCTATTATAACAATCAACCGATATCAGGTATTTCAAAGGTGCTTGTTTTTGGTGATTACGCCAGACTTATATTTAGGACTGGATATCAAAAAGTTTATCCCAAGTCAAGCATTATTATTGAAGAAAATTGCTTGAAAAATGGAACTGCACATAACTGTTTTGAGTATCTAAAGAAACTGGCAGATAAAGTTAGTATTAAGATTGATGATGATACAAGCTTTTTGAGTAATCAGTATAGTAGACTTACTGCTATTAGTCCACGTAGTGTTCTTGGAACATATCTGGAAAGAAAACCTCTGATGAAAAAAAGTAATGGTATACATCCTATTTTTCCTTTTGGTTTTAATTTAAGTCAAAAAGAAGCAACCGAGAAGGCATTAACTGAGCATATTAGCGTTATAGAAGGACCGCCAGGGACTGGAAAAACTCAAACAATATTGAATATCATTGCAAATGCAATATTAGATAACAAGACGGTTGCGGTTGTATCTAATAATAACTCGGCTACGGCCAATGTCTTAGAAAAACTTGAAAAATATGGAGTCGATTTCATTGCTGCATACTTAGGAAATAAAGATAACAAAGTAAAATTTTTTGCTGAACAAAAAAGTACATACCCTGATATAGGCAATTGGGTTTTATCAGATTTAGATTTTCAATCAATAAAATTAAACTTAATAGCATCTCAGCAAAAGTTAAATGAAATGCTTAAATATAAGAATAGACAAGCAGTTTTAAAGCAGGAACTATCAGCATTGCAAACAGAACTTGAATATTTTGATAAATACTATATTGAAACAAACGGACAACCTATAAAAATTCGTTCATTTTTAAAGGCTAGTTCGGATAGAATTTTAAAAATGATGCTTGATTATCAACGTAAGATTGAGAAGGGAAATATTACATTTGTCGAGAAATTATACAATTTATTTGTTTATGGAATATACAGCTTTACATTTTATAATAACACCCCAGAAGTAATTATTTCTTTCTTACAAAAAACTTATTACGATGCAAAAATCAAAGAGCTAAAAGGTGAAATTGAAACATTATCACGTAAACTTGAAAGTTATAATTTTGACAATGCATTGAAAGAATATAGCGAAAATTCAATGAAATTATTCAAGGCAAAATTAGCTGAACGATTTAGCACTGATGGAAACAGAGTTGTATTCTCTGATGACACCCTTTGGAAAGACTTCGATTCTTTTATAAAGGAATATCCTGTTATTTTAAGCACAACTCATTCTTTACGTAGTTGTGCATGTGAGAACTACCTATTTGATTATGTAATAATTGATGAAGCTTCTCAGGTTGATATAGTGACAGGTGCATTGGCTTTGTCATGTGCTAAAAATACAGTAATAGTAGGTGATGTAAAACAGCTTCCTAATGTTGTAACATCTGAAGTAGCAAGGGATACAAAGCAAATATTTGAATCTTATAAACTGGAAAAAGCATATAGCTATGCTGACAATAGCTTACTATCTTCTATTGTGAACTTATATGATGATATTCCTAAAACTTTATTGAAGGAGCATTACCGATGCCATCCGAAAATTATTGGGTTTTGCAACCAAAAATTTTACAATAATCAGCTCGTTATATTAACAAATGAACGAGATAATGATAAACCTCTAGTTCTTTATAAAACTGCTAAAGGTAACCATGCGCGGGGGAATTTAAATAAACGACAAATTGAAGTGATATTTGATGAAATTATTCCAGAGCAACATATTAATGAATCATTACAATCAGTCGGTATCATTTCGCCATACCGATTACAAACGAATGAACTTATAGACGTTATTGGAGAACGCAATATAGAGGCTGATACTGTTCATAAATACCAAGGACGAGAAAAAGATGTTATTATTCTTACAACTGTTGCAAATGAAATAGCAGTTAATGATTTTGTTGACAATCCTAATCTTATAAATGTTGCAGTTTCTCGTGCCGTTGATAAATTGATAGTTGTTGTTTCCGATAGTTGTGAAGAATGGCTAGGTACTAATACCGGTGATTTAGTAAGATATATACAGTACAATAATTTTGAAATAGTTGAAAGTCGAATATATTCTGTATTTGACCTGCTTTATAGCAGTTATTCTGAGAAATTATTAGCGGTTATGAAAAGGAATAAGAATGTTTCGGAATATAAATCAGAAAATTTAATGAATATGGTAATAGAAAAGGTGCTGAGTCTACCAGAGTTTCAAAGCCTTAATCGAGTTATACATCAGCCTCTTAAAATGCTGATAAAAGACCCTGTTAAGCTTAATGATGATGAATGCAAGTATGCGATGAATATTTTAACTCATACTGATTTTGTTATTTTTAATAAGCTTGATAAAATGCCAGTTTTAGTTGTAGAGGTAGACGGATATGCTTACCATGCAAATAATTTAAAGCAACTTGAACGTGATAATATAAAAGATAATATTTTACATAAATACGATATTCCAATTTTAAGAATTAAGACTAATGAAAGTGGTGAAGAAAATAAACTTCGTCAAAAACTCATGGAAATTTTGAATTTGGAACAAGATCATACATCAGATTAAAATAAATAGATTTTTCTTTTGTAAATCATGTGGGCAAAAATGGCATTACACTTGGAATAATAATCCCAAAGCCATTAACCCTTGGAGCAATAGTGGAAAAAAGATTTCTAAGAAACCACTGTAAAATTCATACACAAGACAAATAGCAGACCCCTCTACGGTTATTCAAACTGCTTTTTTCGTAGTTCGGTGATGAATAACCCCATGTTGCATCCTATGACCCCCAGCATTGTTTTTGCATCTTCGCAAATATGCCTCTCTTCGCTTACGGCAATGTCCGTATTCTCCAGTAGAGATATAAAATTACAGTTACCCTTTGTATTGAATCCTAAAATTTCTGATGCCTTTTTACTCGTATAAGTATGTTTGTTGCTTATTTTATTATTAAGCAATATCTGTTCCTCATCACCTTGAATATGCTGCGCATAAGCATCAGGGGTGTGTAATAACAACCACATGTCAAAACACGGATTTGTTACAACTACCATCTCGTCTTTTTTGACATCTGAAAGCAAAGCAATAAATTCCTCTCCAGCCGTGCTGTTGTAAATATCTAAATCGAACACTACTACAAACTTATCATCCTCTGAATAAGTGGAATTTGCATCGGTCTTAAGTTCTGCTTTCTTTTGCTCCGCAAGCTCAAAGAGTTTTTTGGGGTTGCTCCAACCTTGATGGGGGCCTGTTTTTTCAAGCGGTATGATTTCAATTGCATTTTGTATGCCAATTTCTCTTTTATTATTACACAAGCCTTTAAAGTATATCCACTCAGTATTCTGACCTTCGCAAATGACATAGTATGCAATTCTAAATTCACCCACTTGGGATACATCAGCCTCTCGGGTAAGTGGTCGATACTCTCGAAGCGGCATTATTCATCACCGCCCTTGAACTCTAATTGCGTTAAAATGGGTAATGCACCATATCTTCCATCTAAATATGCTTTATCAATTTTACGATCATATCTTTCGCTGAACTTATCAAGCGAATAGATTACCGAAGCATTTTCTTTATTTTTTTCAACGAACCAGATTTCATCGCGCCTAAAGATATTCTGCGACATGATAGAAGATTCATGCGTAGTAAAAATGAGTTGTGTGCTCTTCCCCTTAGTCAGTTCTATGAACAGTTCGATCAAGCGTTCCGTTACCTTTGGATGCAGACTTCTTTCGAGCTCATCTACAATATATACTCCACCATCTTTGTTTTGCATTACAATTCGTAACAAATCAAATATTTTTTGTGTACCATCTGATTCCTCGGAAAAAGAAAAGTCATAAATGCTATTCTTATGACTAAGAACTATAGTAGTCACTTCAAGTGGCTGGCCCCTATCTTTCTGCTCAATTCTATACCAGCCAGTTGGCCCTGAGTGAATAATCGCAAACCCTTTAATTATAGAATTGTTCCTGTTTTCATCAAGTTTGCTGCTTAGTGCTTTATACACTCCAACGGGCAATCTTTTTTCCAATTCGGCAATATCAAGATGTTCATTCTTTATATCGACGATTCCTGTATCAAAACTACCTATTATATCAACAAACTTCTTAAAGTTATCTTCACTATTTTCATAGCTTTCAAAGCTTTGTATTACGGTATCTGGCATTATAAATTCAAGTTTTGTGCTAAAGTATTTATAGACATCAGCAAAGCACAGTAAATTTGTACTTTTCATCGTTTTGCTGCTTTTATTTATTGTATTAAGAAGCAGCACCCGCTTGTCATCCATGAAATCATTTGAAATATCCAAAAACTTTCCTTCTTCATTTGAAAGATTGAGAAAATTATTATTGACATTCAAACGATATGAACCTTGAATATGATCAAATTCTCTTTCGTAAATATATTCCTGCTTATCTTTGCCCGGATATAATTGATAGAGCCACTCAGCAGTCACGGTTTGTGTAGATAAAATCGCTGAAAAACCATAAGCATAAAACGAACCATTAATGTAGAATTCAAACTCAAACAGTGACGGGGATGTCTTGTTTTCTTCTGCCAGCTTACAAAACATATTCACTGAACTTAATGGAAGATTTGATTTCACTACATGGGAGGCGAAGCGCATTGCTTCAAATATTTTACTTTTTCCAGATGCATTTGCACCATAGATGGCACTAAGCTTAAGCAGATTAATGTATTCAACCTTATATAAATGTTCAAGATGATTTTCCGTACGTCCAGCGATCATTGAAAACGTTTGCTTTTTGTCATAGGATAAAAAATTTTCCACTGAAAATCTAACTAACATTTTTGTCACCCCTTTTTTAAGGATTAGAGAAAAAATCTCTTGATATTATTATATTACCACATAGGTATTATTTATACAATGACATATCAGGAATTTTAAGAGAAATTTTCTCTTAAAATTCGTCAACAAAAATTTGATTCTTTATTAAGCTTGTTTTGGAAATTATCCTTCCATTAAAAAGTATAGACCAGCTAATTGTTGTCAACA
>DHFP01000089.1 GCA_002402315.1 Clostridiales bacterium UBA4821 | reverse complement strand
TTCTGCGGCACAATTTTGTATCCTTCTGAAGTAAAACGTGCAATATATTTGTTTTTCTCATTCAGATAATACTCATAGAATTTCCCCTTTGCCTTAAGTAAACTGCCTGCCAACCGCCATACCATGCTACGTAAGGTAGAGTTATAGGATAATTTTTCCCCTTTTAGACGTTTGGGTGCTTTGCCATCTTCAACTGCAAATCCTGCATATTTCCAGAGAGAAGATATAGTGTCTGCATAAGGCAATTCGGGATTTTCAGGGTCGGGTTTAATCCTAATTGAATAGAGTACCTTGCCTATATTTTCATTACCTATGCCCTTTACACGGGAGAACCACGGATAGGCAGGATGAGTTTTGATTAACTTTGATATTCTGCCATCCACGTACTTTTCAAGTTCTGCTGTCTTTTGAAATAAATCTTCTGTCTCTTTATCCCTACGCCCATTAAGATTGAGGTGAGATAAACGTACTTGTAGCTGTACTCTTAGCTTCTCAATGGTTAAACCTGCATCTGTTAAACTACTTAAACTATCCATTTAAAATTCAAATCCTCCAGTTATTTTGTTAATGTCATTATAACATATTATAATATACAAAGTCAATAGATGTTTAGATTTTAACTTCTTTATCTGTGAGTACGCCATCTACGGCTATAGAAATCAGATTATCTTGTAGATTATTATCAAGTACGAAGCGAGCCACTTCTAATCTTGCTCCCGTCTCTACATATTCTCCAATAATAGGATTAAAGTAATCACCTACAGGGTTACGGGGGTCGGCATTTTGCATTAAAGTATATCCCCATAAGGCAGACATAATACGTTTTACTACTAATTTATCATAACCTTTAGAGGATTCCTTTTTATCGTAGAGCCAGTTGATTATTCCCTTGTAAGGAAATACGAGTTTATCAGGTATCCATACCCACCCGTCATAGATTTCATATGTCCCTAATTTATACCTATCTATAAACACAAGTTCATACATAGATGAGTAGCGTTCCCATTCTCCGATTGGTGTATAGCTCTTACGGTGTGTTTTACGGTAGATAATAGGGTGAAAGTTCGCTGTCATATTTACCATCACGTAATAATGACCATAGTAGGCTTCGGGTATAAATTCAGTTACTTTCCTGAATGTACCGTATTTTATGTTAGGTGTGTTTGCAAGGAGAGAGGGATAACAGCTTGATATATCGTAGTCATATGCTTGTTTAAAATAACCTTTCTTGAAAGTCTCTACCCACGGGCCGACACAGGCTTCATAGGCATACTGTCCTGCCTCAAGCGGAATATCTTGAATGGTGGCAAGGTCTAATTTACTCAGCCTTTCCTTTTCAAAGCAGGCGATGGGTGAGATAACATTCTGCGGGTGTAAGCCTAATTTATATAAGGCTTGATAAATTTCATACCCTATTGATTGAGCCTCTTTTGCTTTGGAAAGTGCATCCCCATCTACTAAATTATATGTATCCATATATTGAGAGACATCGGAAAATAATGCAAATAAGTCACCCTTGATAATAGAAAAGAATTTCTTGTGTACATATTTTAGTTTGTAAGAACGTACATTTAGCTCAGTGGTATCATTTAACTGTCTTAGCTGGCGTTCATTAAATTTGAGTAGTGATAATAAATTTGCCACAGAATAATCAAGATGATAGCAAACATTGATACTATCAATGTATTTAAGTAGACACTCAAGATAAGGTGGGCGTGATTCGTATTTACCATTTGAGACAGTAATCCCTTCAGGATTAATGTGAAATCCGAGTATATTCAATTAAGCCCTTCGTCTCACTCTTAATCGTGGTCTAACTACAGGTCTTTTAGGCTGTGTACGTACTTTAGTAGCTGTACGGAAGTTACGCCCATATAATCTACCCATTGTCCTACTGACACTGCGTCTATTCTTTAATGTTATGGCTTGTTGATAGTCAGTTAAACGATGTGGGGGCGAATATTCAATTTTCAGGAAGTCATAAATACTTCTGCCCTTTCCTTTGGCGTAGTATTCCATTATCTTAAGTTTAATGTCATAATCATCCCATCCCAATTTATGCAGGTCATTAACCCATCGTCTGCGGCTACGTCTCATAGCAAGAAAAGGTTTCGAGTTAAATGCCAAGTTTTGTTTTACTACATGGCGTTGGCTACCATCAACTCCTACATTTCCTGCCGTAGCTCTGCTTAACTGCATAACTTCACTTGGCAGGAAGCCATCCTCTAAGAGAAGTTTCATCTGTGCCCGATTTAATCCCATATTTTTATTTTACCATTTTTAAATTAATCTGCCTTGTTCTACTCTATTCATTTCCTGTTTACGCAGTTCCTCTTCTCTTTGTTGCTGAGCTATAAGTAAAGTGGCATCCTTTAATCTCTTAAACTCATCCTGTGTTATACTACGCCCTCGTGAGCTGCCCGAACGATAGTTTTTTACTTCCCTAAACGCATCGAGCGGTACTATATATAATACTGTATGGTTATAGTCATTTAATATCTGAGTAGGATAATCTGCTATCTTTTTACAGGATAATTGGAAAGGATAAGGAAAGGCTAAACGGTGTGATTCGTGATAGTCTATCCATACTCTTATTGCCCCGCTACTGATTTGCCCTTTTGTATTAAGTAAGCGTTTATGGGCAATCCCTACGAAGATTTGAGAGCGGTCTCCGTTCCAAATAGGTTGGCGAATATGTACCTCTTTCATAAATCGAAATTTATCTCCTGCCTTTCGGGTGAGTTTTTCATACCTACTGGGCAATTCGGATTGGTGCAGACTAGTTGTTGTCCGTTATGTTCTTTATCGGAATCAAATACATTAAACATCGCTTGCTGTAAAGGTTGACCACATTTGGGGCATAATAATTCAGTCATCTTCACCATCTTCATAAGATAAATTTATTGCTATAAGTCCTGCTATCGTTGCTGGTATTAATGGGGTTGAGCTGATTCCGAACCATCTCACGGTATTGGGCACTACACCTACTGCCATAAGACATGCAAGACCTATCGAAGCCATAATACTAATTGTTGCTATAGTTACGCTAATTATATATCCCGTCTTTACTTGTTTTCTCTTTACTTGTTGTATGGGCTGACCACATTTAGGACATCTCTCTACCATTTTGTAGCCTCCACGAGCGCTTTTCGTATCCATTCGAAGGTCATATCTTTTATATCACTTGGAACATCTTGTTTATTTATCATTAAATCTACCACAGACTTAACTGCCACTTGTGCTTCGATTGAAATATCCTTTAAATTCTTTACAGGTGCAAGTTTTTCGGCTACCCGTTCTGATAATACTCCCATAGCTTCTTCAACATCCTTTACATATTCAATAGTCTGCCCATTCTTGTCAAAATTTGCCATTGTAACTTTAAGTGCAGTACCCTGTGGGAGTTTACGTACCCAGTCATATTTTTTAATCAGTGCCTTCCCCAGTTTCCATTCTTGCCCTGATTTATCAATAATCTTGAGTCGGGACTGGCCTTCATACTCATCATCCTCTATACGGTCTATAACTATTACATTAAAATTATCTGTCATTTTTCTCCTCATCAAAAATTCTCATTGAGACAATGTGGTCGGCATTAAAATCAACTCCATTGATGCGTATCCAATCAGCACCAAAATCTTCAATTTCACCTGCATAACTATGTCGGTTGGATAGAAAAACATTGCAGCGTTTCCCTATAATATCTCGTTCGTAATGGTGTGTAAATTTCATTATTTTTCCTCCTTAATTTTATTGAGTGATTTTCTTAATCATTCCTTTTATCTTGGTCATACCTAAGTCCTTTCCAGTTAAATATCCATGCAAATGTAGGTATTGCAGGTGCAATTCCAAAGCAGGTTCCCATGAGCATATAACAGGCAGCTTCCAAAGTAGAAACGTCAGCATACTTTGGCTGTGTAAAATATGCCCACAATAGAACACTGAATCCAAATGTACAAAATAAAGAGAATGCGGAGCAAAAGACAGCCCCAACCCAAGCAAGAACTTTTTTGTAGATACTTTGTGTGTTCATTATTTTTCCACCTTAATTTTATTGAGTGAGTTCCTTACTTTCAGGAGACGTTCTTTTTCAGTATGCAATTCTCCAATACGTTCATTAATATATTTAAATACTGAGTCCGAATCTATACGAGCTTGCCTCCCACTGTTGATTTTTGTTAGTTTACCCCTCTTGCAGAGTGATAGGGTGAATTGGGGCTTGCATCCAAGAATTTTACTTACCTGTGCTTGTGTTAATTCCATAATTATCCTCCCTAAATTATTTCCTTAATTAAAATTGTGAATGTGCCAATGATGCCAAAGGCTACAAGTGCCGTCTCTATCCCCCGAATGATTAAGTTATCCTCTACCATTATACAAGTACCATCCAAATAGAAGTCGGTTAGTATAATCCCAACAGTTATCATGCAGGATAGGGATATGACCATTAAGAATAGTTTAAGCCATTTCATTATGATTCAAGGTTTCCGATAATATTATTTGGTTTGCGATGTGATATTCTGATAAAATTAGTAGTACGATGAGTACCTCCGTTATAATACTGATTTAAAAGTGTAACTATCTCATCGAGCGGATGGCCTTCTCTAATTAGTGTACGTACGTATTGTTCTCTATCAAATAAGCATTGTTTAAAAGCTATTGTATTGGATATTTTATGTAAATTTGATACCTTTAATAACTCATCTATTTCGTAGGTTAGAAACCCCGCTTGTACTAATTTTTGTTTAACGTTATTTATTTCGTAGGTATTCATCTTATATCTACCCTCTCTGTACGTACTATTTCTGTACCACTGACTATTTCACCAGTCTCTTTAAAGTGTTGAGTGATGGCTACCTTATCTACAGTGGGGGCATGTTGTACTAAAAACTCAGGTGGAATTTCTGATTGCGAGAGAATCCGAATAGAGATGGGGTTTTGACGGATGGCTATATTACATACTTCACCCTTGATTTTATCCATCTGTGCATCCTTTAGGGATTGCAATAGATAAGATTTAAGCCATTCCACTTTGTTTTCATAGGCTTTCTTTTTAGATGATAGGCGCTTGATTTCATCATCGCAACAAGCTATATTTGATTCAAGTGAAAGTATCATTTTGGCTATTTGTTCCGATTTGTAAGTAAGTTCACCCTCAATTCTGTTAAGTTCGTCTAAAATAGATTGCTGGTCTGTCTCTATAAGTTCCAATCTATCTTGTAGCTTGCCGTATTCACTTACCAGTTCGTAAAGTTTCAACGCATTACTCCAACATTTTCAATTACACCCAAAGGTTCTCCTGTTAAAGACCAAGTATAATCACAGCTATAGCAGATGATTAACTTGTCAAAGGGGTGAAAGCCTGTAGTACCATGACAGTAAGGACAGGGCATCCCAATTTGTTTTAGGGGGCGCTTACCAGTATGTTTAAGGGGTTTAGGTAATGGTTCTATCTCACCTGATTCGATTCCGTTTAATCCTTCCTGACAACTTTGTTGCATTTTAACCTCCTATTTCTGTACTAAAGTTTTCCCGTATTCAATAGTGTTTTGCACTTTAGAGGGAATTTCGGTAGTAGCCTGCCAGATTTGGGATTTAGCATTGTTATCTATGGTAGTGAAAAGGTAAATCCCAAACAGCGCAATAAATACAAGTATAATTTTCTCTAACATTTGTTAATCACCCCGATCTCAGCTAGATAGCTATCGGCATATCCCCTTATGTATTCTCGCGTCGTTTTTGAGGTAAAATTTGCAAGTACCTTGCCGTCTTTTGTCTCCAATATTACAAAATCCTCATCCCCATAGACTTTTAGCCCTGCCTTGATTTGTTTTTTAGTTAGAATTAGCTTTGTTATATCCATATTTCACCTCCATTGTCAACAATTATAACAGGTTATAAAATAAATGTCAATAGGTATTAAGTAGTTTGACATTCTGCAAATAATAACCTATTATAATTTTAATAAGGATACAGGAGGGTTTATGGGAAAAAAGTTAACGGTATTAAGTATACTTGCTATACTTCTTATTTCAGTAGCGTGTCTGCCCGCAGCCCCTAAGAATACTCAAAAGGATGCAGACCAAGATGTTGCTATCAGTGATTTAAAGAAATCAGTAGATGGACTAAAAGAATCGAAGGCATCTGTAGCTGACGTTAATTCATTAAAGGCTACGGTAGACGGGATTAAAAGCCAACCAAGTACGAACACTTATACAAAGGCTGAAGTAGATGCAGCCATATCACAGGCAGTTAATGTAGCAGTAAATAATCTCAAGAATGACCAGTCATGGGTAAAGGGTACAACTCCATCAGGAACGCCATCGGGTGTATCGGATACGGGTAAAGTAGCATTTACCACAACACCTGTTGCTTTATCCCCAATATATAGTGCAAACACAGGTGGTTCTCAGAGTATCTTCTATACAATGAAGATTGTCAATAATACTACCACGTGGCAGTATGTAAAGCCTATTATAACAATGTCATTGGTATCTACCTATACTTCTAAAGCCGTAACGGGGATAACAGTAACTATGAGTAGTGGCGGGTGTTCAATGACAGGGTCAAGAACATCATCTGAACCCGCTACTTCTACCATAACTAACTTTTCTGTATCCCCAAATGTGGGTAGTGGTGCAACCTCAACTTCAAGTTTAACTATTATCCCTATTTCAGGTTGTAATGGTACAGGTGAATTTCAGATTGGGTCAGGACAGTCTATGGATATTCTAATTCAGATTTCCAACCTTACTACAAATGATGTAGCCCTATGGAATGTAAGTAATTCAATAAGTAGCAGGGCGCTATGATTTATACAAATCTGTCAGTATTTTTATTCAGTTTTGTTATAACGATTGCAGTGGGGTGTATTTTGTGGTGGATGGTGTTTTCAAAAGAGCAACGTCTATCATTCTACGATTGGATTGATAGTAAATTTGCAAAACATAAGAAAACTGCTGTATAATAATAATGTCATCCAATTTCTTCTACCTCCAGTTTAAGGGGTTGGTGGATAAGCCTCCTACAGAAATATTGTAGGGGGCTTATCATTTTAGGGGACTTGACAAAAGCGGAAAAGTTATCTAACATCATATCAAAGGGTGTAAAAACTCTTGGTTTACAAGGCAGTTAGCCTTATAAGGATTATGAATGGAAATAGTTAGGTAATATAAAACTTGGCAACAAGTAAGTTTATTGCTTAATTATTTTCTATTTGTAATTCACCCAATGTATATTAAATCAGACCTTGATTTAGTATATCCATTTGCAGACGCAAGTCTGTTACCCAAACGAGACGGTTTGTCTTATAGAGATATAAAGCCGTGATTGGACAGGTCGTAATGCTTATGATGGTTGGTGTCATAGGCATGATTTCCTTTCAGGTTGTCCGTGGTATTGCCACCTCCCTTTGTCAGAACACCACAGGGTGGTCAACTACTGAGGAAACCCTCATTTGCGAAATAGTGGGTATAGTGGTTGCGCTGGCAATCATCATCCTGCTGTTTATCCTCATCGCAAAGGCTGCTCAGGGTCTTACCTAATTCCGTAGGGGCTTGAGTACAGGGGGATAGTGCTCGATAAAGGGGTACTATCCCCCAATTAAATTTAGGGAGGTAAATTGAGCAGAAACGGACTGAAATGGCACATTTTGAAGATGCACAGACACAAATATAGGAAGCGTCTAAAAAGGGATAGACACAAGAATAAAAAATAAAGGAGAGCGAAATGGCTTGTAAAACTAAAAAGCGGGCAGTGGCCTACACTGCTAAAAGGCGAAAGCTAGCAGCGAAAAAGGCTCTACGCACCAAACGAAAGAGGTATGGTAAAAACCTACGAAGGGGATAAATCAATGGGAAAAAAGAAAAAGAGTACAAATATGTTTAAAATCCGAACAAAAGACCCGAATAAGTTAGCTAAAGAATTTGCAAATACAGTTAAGACTGGCAAGGGTAATTTGGGCAAAGGATTTTTTAAGATTTGATAAAAAGGAAGTTATTATGGCGCAAGACAGACAGCCAGTCTGCACGTAGGCGGGCTGTCTTGTCGTTTAAAAAAGGTGATTGTATGGCTGCCTACCATACTATGAAGTCTATTCAATACAAGTCGGGTGATACAAAGGTAAAAAAACAGGCTGCTGCGGATGCAGAATACTTTAGAGCGAGGGCAAAGAGGCAACATAAGTGAGACGTTATCTTAATATCATATTTCTCTCCATCCTCCTTATCCTATGCGTAACGCCCCAGCAGGTCAGTGCGGATGGGATTACGGATGTGCTATTTCCGTTTTTGAAGCCACCTGCTGGGGCGGATTATAAGGTAGATGGCAATAGAGTATATGTTGATAACGATGATGTAAGGATAGAAGCCTATCCACATACATTAACATCTTCAGGTTGGGTTGAGGTTAAATTCTGGACTAAAAAATATCAGGGCGATCTGGATATATGCTATGGGTTTAACGGGCTTGATAACGTTCAAGCTATGGAAACACAAGTCTATGATGATGATAAGGCAGATTGGGTTAAAAACGAAGTTCAACTTGCAAGTGAGTGGAAATCATACAAGGGAAGCGATAAGTGGCAGTCGCATAATTTAGTTTCAGCCAAGAAAAATACAGTCTATACAGCAAGAGTATGGATAGACATACCTTTCAATGGACTTAATAAAGTAGAGGGCAAATACTCTATCGGTATAAAGCCAGCGGGCAGTTCAATAGATAAGGGGTGGATACTTGATCCGTGGTACTCATCAAGCTGGGGCTATCGCTCCAGTGTTCCCATTACTGGATCAACGGCTGGTGCACAAACTGACTACCAGATGAAGACGATACTGATGTATGGCACGGGGTCATCCAACTCAACACATCTTTATCTGCAAAATCATGCACAGGCAGACTTCGATGATATTCGGTTTACTTCATCTGATGGCACAACACTGTGCAGCTACTTGATCGAAAGCAAAACGGATTCCTCTACGGCTACGGTATGGGTGAAGATACCTTCAATACCCGCTTCTCCGAGTACAACTACGCTCTACTGCTATTATGGCAACAGCAGTGCAAGTAGTGCAAGTAATGGGAATAATACATTTGTAAAGTTTGATGACTTTGAATGGGGGAGTGATGGAACAGCCTTGAATACAAGCGGAGGAGGGATCACATGGTCAACAAGTGATGCCGGATCATCCAAAACTGAGATTGATACTGCTCAGTATTATACAGGCACACGTTCGGCACGGATGTATCGTGATGGCACAAATAGTATCTATGCCCTGCTGTCCTATACAGCCGGTACGGGATATGCCATCCGCTGGAATGCCAGACGTGATGGTAATGCAAGGATGATGCTGTTTCATGGTAACTCTGCATACCGGATGGATATCCGTATAAATACAGATGAGACAGTCAGCTTTGGAACATCTTCTTCAGGTTATTCGGCTGCTGCCAATGCATGGCATCTGATGGAGATCAACAACTTCAACTGGTCGACGGGTAAGTTTGATGCCTATCTGAACGGCACAAAGATAGGCAATCAGGTATCAGCAGTATCTGATGCAGGTTATAATGGGGTTATACAGTTCTGGAATGATAATGGCACAGGTGAAAACTGGATTGACAACTTTATTATACGCAAATGGTGTTCCCCTGAGCCTACATGGGGAACATGGAGTAGTGAAGATAGTTATCTTAATAATTGCCCCTCTGTAACTACAAATGATGCTATAAATGTAGAGGAAACTACGGCAACCCTTAATGCCACGATTAACAGTGCATCTTCACAGACACTACGTGGTTTTGCGTGGGGTGCAACCTCAAACTCAACATTACCTATCAATGGAGTCCCTCCTGCTTCATATTCTACTAATTGGACACAATTATCTTCAGATATAGGTAATTTTACACATGATATAACTGGACTTACTTCAGGGGATGCATATTATTTCAGAGGATATTCTTACAACGCTACAGGGTATGGTTGGGGTGGTGAGAAATCTTTTCTTACCAAACCTACAGAACCTTTAAGTTTCAATGCTACAGGCAGTGATTCTGCGGTAAGTCTGGCATGGACAAAACCTGCGTGTGGAACGGGTACAACTGTAAATACAGTCATACGTTATAAGCAGGGAAGCTATCCTGCGAACATTACGGATGGTACACTTTCGTATAACTCTACAAGTACAAGTACAGCACAGGGCGGGCTTACAAACGGATTGGAATACTATTTCAGAGCGTGGACTTTTGCCTATGACGGCTCACTCTCACAATACTCCGATACCTATGCTGATTGTACTGCTACGCCGTGGAATAATACGGTAACTACGAGAGAGGTAACAGGGTTCGGGCAGACTTGGGCTATTTTGAATGGTGCACTTAATACTTTAACTGATACAGCCACACAGACTGGGTTTGATTATGGTTTAACTTCATCCTATACAGATAGCGCTACACAAACAGGCACGTATTCAACGGGCAATTTCCATTACACTTTAACAGGGCTGAGTACAGGTACAGTCTATCATTACAGGGCGAAAGCTCTTGTGGGTGGGTCATGGCTATATGGTGAAGATAGAGTATTTTCAACTAAAGGCTCGCCCGTAACCTATGAGTACAATAATACAGGTGGGAATACAGATTCATTCAAGATAAATTCGGCAAACTGGACTTATCAAACCTTTACTACGAATACAACGAGTGTATCTCATTCGATAACCTCATTCAAGTTAAAACTGAAGCGTGTAGGTTCACCTGGGACTATTATTGCCAGCATTAAAAACACTGCCAATGCCACATCGGGGCAAACCTGTTATTCATATCCTACAGGTGAAGATGTAATCACGGCGTATTATGATGGTGATACAGTAGACCTCGCCTATGCGTGGTATGAGTTTATTCCCGATGTTGAGACGTGTTTAAGCGCCAATACTACGTATGCTATCGCAGTAAGGGCGTTAAGCGGGGATGCCAACAACTATATTATGTGGCAGACACAAACTACAGGGACTTATACAGGTGGTAATGCGGGATATTCGGTAGATTCGGGTGTAGTGTGGGAAAACTCATGTCCAAAAGACCAGCTTTTTGAAGTATGGGGCAATCCATGTCTGGATGTTCTCGATGCCAAAGTAATTACAGGGTATCTTGAGACGGGGGATTGGCTTGTCTGTGTCCTGTATAAAAACTTTTTCCAGCCTTATTATTTGCAGGCTCAAGATGTGCAATCGCTGTTTTATCTTCAGTTAGTAGACAGTACAGGTACAGTAAGAGCCTCAACTTTATTGCCTGAATGGGGATATAGACCTGCCTGCATTTATATTTCGGCGGATGATACCGTTCAATTAGAGTGGGGGCAAACCTATACTGTAAGGATTTATGGTAACTTTACAGGGTATCCTTATGCAGAATATTCAATTCAGACATCGGATTGGCTAGGAAGTGATTTAACACGTTTGGATGCATGGGTAAGAACGGCAGCCTCACTTATGGAAGATTACTATAACGCTACTTATACAGAATATGTGGCGGGCAAAGGATTAGTCCTGAATGAGACGGGCGGTGTTATCTTCTCAAATAACATTCCTGAATTGGATACGATACGTCCTGATATTTTCAAGGTAACCACATCAACTATAGGAAAGGAAAGTGGAACATACACACATGGTTTACAGTCTGACCTTGTATGGCAGACTATGTGGGGAACACAAATGACACGTATGTTTACTCTGGTGGGAAATGCAGCCAACCTTGACCCGCCTGTAATTGGTATGATTATAGGGTTTATTATGTACGCATTAACAGCCTTATTCTGTTTTGCCCCAGGGCATGCCATTGCAGCCATTGTTATTCCTATTCCTATTCTGATTATTCTGTGGGGTACAGGGTTGGCAGAATTGGCCTTGTTGGGGATTTTATTAGCAGTTACCGTAGTATTGTGGGCGTGGCAATTATGGTTTAAGAGTAGATAAGATATGAAGTATTTTAAGTATTTAAGTGTCCTGATTATCTTAGCCCTCCTAATTCCCCTGAGTGTACCTCAACCTGTACAGGCTAATACAGCTATCCTGACAGTTACAGGAGAGGGATGGAATGGGGGATACACGTCTTATTATGGTGGTAGTGCTGATTATACCAATATGCAGGCAGTGGATGGTAATTATGTTTATGCGGTTCCAACAGATTATGTATTACAAGCGAGAGAACGAGCATGGACATTTTCACCGGTGGGCACTTCTATTATCAATTCGGTAACGATTTATTATTACGCTAGCAGGAGTGGACTAGCTGATTTGGCGGCGGCCCCCTTTGTACGGATAGGTGGTGTAAACTATTATGGGTCATCTAGTTCTTTACTTATCGGTTATGTGTATTATAACTACACATGGGCAACTAATCCCAGTACAGGTGTGGCATGGACTTATAATGAGATAAACTCTGCTTATTTTGGGTTGAATATGCAGTGTAAAATAACAACTGGGAACGAGTCTGTGCATTGTGATTATATTTATCTTTCTGTTAATTATTCCCTTGTACTCCCTACTGTCTCTACTTCAGATGCAAGTACCCCTACTTATTCGGGTAGTTCTCATAACTGTACTCTAAATGGAAGTATAGATGAAGATTATGGGTCTTCTTGTACAGAAAGGGGTTTTGCTTGGTCACTTACCTCGAATACCACTTCACCCTCTCATGCCACTCCGCCTGCAACTTATACTTCAAACTGGACAGAGACAGGAACATTAGGTGAAGGTGCGTTCTCTCATAATATCGGTGGGCTAACGGCGGGCACAACTTACTATTATCGTGCCTATGCTAAGAATGTAGCAGGGTATTCATGGGGTGATGAGAAATCGTTTACTACACTGACTAACCCCTCAATGACTACACAGGCTGCTACACTTGTAAGTTCTACTTCAGCAAGGCTTAATGCTGTAGTAGTAAGTGATGGGCATCAACCCTGCGATGTAAGATTTGGTTACGGCGAAGTATCGCAATCGGCTAACTGTACAGCGGGATTGACTTGCGGGGGTGATGTTTATACCACATATACGGCTTGGGTCAATGACACCTACACTACAGGACAGTATCCGTATGTAGATATTACAGGGCTGGATATAGGTACTGCGTATTATTTCTGTGTTCAAGTCAAAAATGATGTCTCTTGTAAATGCGGTGGAGAACTGAATTTTACTACAACAACTGGCGTGGGATTGGTAACTGGTTTCAATGGTATAGCCAAGCCAACCTCAATCTCTCTGGCTTGGACTAAGGCTACAGGTGCTACGGATACTTTGATACGTAGGAAAACGGGTGGTTATCCTACTTCCATTACAGATGGTACTCTTGTTTATCAGGGCACTGGAACTTCATATGAAGATACGGGGTTAACTTCGGGTACTACGTATTATTATTCAGCGTGGGGTTATTCAGGTGCTTATTATTCCGCTTCCTCTACAACTTTAATGGTAACAACGTTAGCAAGTTCGGCTGAAGAAGAAGGGGTAACTTCAGTTACTACACCTGATACATGGTTTCAAGCCCCTGATTATACCAATATGTCAAACTGGCCATTCTACGAGATAGCCAATTTTGCCTTTGATAGTTTCTCTTTACCACGAAGTACGGGGTGGTATATTATGGCATTGATTTTTGCTACAGCTTGCGGAATTATCTTCTATTCGGCTTTTGAAAATAGTAACCTATTCTTATCCTGTGGTGTAGTGGCGGTGGTGATGATATTTGAATCCATGCTTAAATTAGTGCCATTGTGGAATATCTTGCCTTTTGCTATAGTAGCTATAACAGGAATATTTGTAGGGGAGCGTCGTGGATGAACTCGCCATCTTGGATTATTGGTTTGATGTTTATCTTTATTATGTTGACCATAGTGGGCAACGTAATAGAGAAGGCTGACATTTTAACGGATATACAGGTAGCCCAGATTAACACTATGTCCACAGTACAAACTGTGAATACCAAAGACCCTGATACGGGTGTAGCGACAACGTTTGGCAACTTGGGTTATGGGGTTATTGAGGCCGTAGTTAAAGCGATAACAAGTGATTTTTCGTGGTTATATGATATTGATGAGGATGGCAACAAGACACCCAATCAATATTTCTGGATTTGGGTAGTAATTTACTATCCTATAATGATAGGTGTAATTTTTATGTTGGTATTAACGATTATATTCAGGAAGTATTGATATGTACTCAAAGTTAAGTTTTGTTTTCTGGTGTTTGATAGCGTTGTTTATTATGATTCCTGTTACCAACACAGTGGTACAAAGCTTTGTATCGAGTAATGGTACACTTGAGCAAACATTCAATGCTTCCAATCCGCAGTCATGGAACGCTACAGGGCATATTCTGACTGAAGAAGGTGTACAAAGGATTGGTTTAACGCCACTGGAGCAGGCGGTTACTCAATTATATGTGCCTGCTATGATAATATTTTTTATAATAATAATACTCTATGTTATTTCACGCTGGACACAGAATAGACATAGAGGAGGGCAGTAAAAGTGGCACAACAAAGATTAGGCACAAATCAACCCCAGTTATCTACTATGACCACACCTACTCAAGCTAAGGTAGGTATTTCTAAACCTGAGACTACTGTTGAACAAACTAAATTGGGTATGGAAAAGACTGTTAAGCCTGCCCAGAAAACTACGACTGGACAAACCAAGTTAGGCATGGAAAAAGGTAAGGCTCGTACTACGTCTAAGGCAACGCAGGGTAAAATTAGTAAAGTTCAACCTGCGGTTCAATCTCAGTTATCTCAACTAATTGATGAGGGCTTAAAAGAACTAAAAGATGATGACCCTAGAGTAGTAGAACAAACTAAAGATTATCAGAAGCAAATTGAGACGTATAAAGATTTGCTTAGTGAGGTGGAAAGGGAATTAGGTAGTAAGACAGATGAGACTTCACAAAAAAAATTGGCATACGAAAAAGGACAGTATCAAAGTAAGATTAAAGAAGCCGAGGATGCAATTCAGTCGATCAAACAAAATATCGTTTATCAGGATTTGATAGATTCGGGCAAATATGTAGAACCCGAACCCCAGTATTTTGAGAAAGGTAAGTCCGTTGATTTGAATTTATATCAGAAAGGCTATATGCTGGCGGATGATGACCCTCGTGTATCTGAAGATGTAAAGCCTTATAAGGATAAGATAGAGAAGTTACAAGAGCAGTTAAGCCAAATAGAAGTTCAACTAAAGGGTGCTAAAGATGATCAATTAATTAAAAATTTAACCTCTCAAAAAGATAGCGTTAACAAACAGATAAAAGATAATAAAAATACTATTAATATAATTAAAGGTAATGTAGCCTACAATGAATTAGTAGAATCGGGGCAGTATAAAGAACCTGAGCCTAAATATTATGATATAGGGCAGCCGTGGGATGCCGAGTTAGAAAAACAGGGGTATACATTAAGAGATGATGACCCTAGAGTAACTGATGAGATCAAGGGTTATAAAAAGATTATTGAAGATAAACAAAGTGAACTATCGAAAACAGACAATGAATTACTGAAGTCAATAGCATTGGATTGGGCATGGAGAGAGGGTCTGAGTGGGGGTATCACGCAGTTTAAAAGTGAGGATGAATTTGCCCAGCATTTGAGAACTTTACCTGGTTTTGAAAGTTACCTTTATGGGCGTGTTGGTGGGGGGCTATCTGAAATGGGTGCTCCTGTTGGGAATCTTCTGGAAAAATATCGTGAATCGTTAAAATATCAAATGAAGGATTATCAGGATAAAATTAATAAAATTAAAGGCGATATTCTAAGTGAGGAACGCCAAAAAAATGTAGGTAAGACGGTTGAAGAAGAAGTGCAACAGAGGTGGGATGAATCTGGCAACGCCCATAAAAGTGGTCAAATTAAAGTACCCAAACATTATCCAATTAAAAAAATAGAGGAGCATCCAGCTTACGGGTGGGTTGATGTAGCGATTCATGCGAATGATCCTGCGACTTGGTATGCACCAGTTATGTCATGGGATGCAAGAGAACCTGAGAAAATTGAAGGTACGGTATTACAAAGGGCAACCCAGAATCTCAATACATATACGTCGGCGTTAGATGTTGTAGAGGATTATATAAAATCACATCCCCTAACTCAAGAAAAGTGGGGTTCAATGTCTGAAGTAGAAAAATTGGATTGGTTAAATGGTTTGGAAATACCTAGATTTCAGGCACAGGTTGGGAGAGGCAAAGTAGGCCCTGGGTCTAGTGGCAGTTCAGGAGGTGCGGGTGAAGTTACAGAATTTGGACAAATTAGGGGTGCTACAGGTTTAGCCTCATTAAGTCCCGCTGCACAGCAAGCAGCAGCTATAGTAGGGTATGGAGGATTGTCGGGGGATGATGTAAAAGCTGTATTAGACGTACGTCAGTCAGACCCTAGTCTGTCGGGGCAGGCATTGGCAAGTGCCGTCTATAAGGCAGGTTATACGGGTACGGCTGCTAAACTAGGTAGTGTAGAAGCCCAAGCCCAAATTGATGCCATGAGAGCAGAGGCTCAAACAAAACTAGGGCAGAAGAAGCAGTCTATTGAGGATGAAAAAGAAAATAAAGATGCCATTTTATACAAAGGTGGTACTGATAAGGAACGGGAGAATAATGTTCAGGTAACAGACTTAGTAATTGAGGGCAAGGTATTTGATGAAAGTGGTAAACCAATGACAATGGCACGCATAGTCAATGAAGGATATGTTAATCCCGCTACGGGTGTGGCAACGGATAAAGGCGAACATTTGGGTTATACAGAGAGTGGGCAAGAGGTGGGTTTACAGGGTAAGGTGTTTGGGCCTGTTGTGGGCGATATGGCAAATGTGGCTGCACCTGGGATTGTTATGACCATACATAATCCTGATGGCTCTGAATCTTATGTATTTAGAGAACCTGCTACACAAGAAAGGCCATTAGGATATTTAACTGTGTGGGATGGTACAGTAAAAGGGACATCGCTTAATACAATTACATGGGATATGGATAAACCCGATTATGCGACAAATTATAATAAGGCCTCAGATTATCAAAAGCAATATGGTAATGAGGCTACTTGGGATGCGATAAAAGAATCAGTTGACGAAGCAGGGTATGCCAAGCCTGATAATAAATTGGGGCTGAGTGGTCATGTATTGAACTCCCCTATGGGTGATTATATTGCACCGAGCACAGGTCTTAAGTCGTGGGGCGAATATGTTAATCAGCATCCTGAACTGGGTCTACAATATCAGCCATTAAACTTGGAGACCGCTTCACTTCCTGATCCCGAATCTATACGGCGTAAGTATAATGAGTTAGAGAAAGCTAAACCTGAAGAATTAAGCGAAATAGACAAACAATTTATAAATCTGGTAAAAAAACACAAAGATGCAAGCGGAGAGATAGATTTTCAGGGTGTATATAAAGATTATGTCCCGAATATTCTTGAACCGTCTATGAGGGCTGCTGCCCAATCTATTATTCAGCGTCAGGAACTTCTATCAAATATTAAATTAACTGATGAAAGTGCTCAAAAGATATTAGATTATGTTAAGGCTAAGAAAGATAAGGGTGAGCAATTAACAGCGGAAGAAGATAACATAATGCTCATTTATGAGCAACATCTGTCTAATAATAAAGGCGTATTTAATCCTATGGGATTCAGAATTGCACTAGAGAGGGAAATTAAATCTGATCTTGAAGCTTATCAGCCTGTGATGATGGCTGCTATTAGTATTACTACTCCGATTCAAGGGGAGCAAAAAACAGCGGAGACAAAGATTAAGCCAATAGTTGAATCTATTCAGGAAAAATTTATGGGTGTAAATAAACTTACTGAATGGGAACAATATGTGCTGGAGCAAAAGGCACGTTTTACTAACGTAGATAAGGTTAATTGGGCAGGTTTAGAGAAGGAATTACAGAGTACGATTGATAAGGTAAGTGCGGGTAAATTACTTTTGCAAGGTACGCCAAGTACTTTAACATTCGCAAAAGAATTACCAATATCTAATGGACTAGTATTTAAGGCATCACAAGTGTTTGACCAGAATCGAGATAAGATTCTATATACAAATGATGATTTAACTGCAATAGGATTAATAAGTGATGGGTTAAAATACAATGTAGAACGTATCAACCGTGATGGAAAATATTTATGGCAGGTATGTGCAGGAGGTATGTGTTTTGGTACTAATGCTAAAGATACTTTGGAGCAAGCAATTCAATCAATACATAAGGGTGATTTTAAGCCATCAAGGGAAGATGATAGCAATTACTCACAAACTGAATTTTATGAGCCTTTTATTAAAGAATATAATATGCAACCTATTGATAATATAATTTGGTCAGGTGATGAAAAATCTGAAATATTAAAAGTAGAATCTAAGCCTGTAAGTGTAGATGTTATTCCTATTAAAACAGCGGGTATCAACGTAGATTTATTTAAGGCGGGGGCTTTGGAGTATAAGCCACAGGAAAGCTCAATGAAGTGGGGTAAATCAGAAGATGTGGGCGGGCCTGAAGGTGCAGGTGAGGGTGTGTATTTTAAAGGTAAGGGTGAGGTTGATTATGGTGGGGCAGTGGGTAAAAAGGAAGTAGATGTTGAATATTTTGTAGTACGTAATTCTGATGGTTCAGTTGGAGGATTATATTGGAAAGAGCCTGGGATGGGGTGGCGTGCGGGTGATTACAAGTATATGCCTAATACAAAGGAAGTAATGACTATCCAATGTATGGGTAAGGCTTGCCAATTGCATGAGGATGATTTAAGGGCAGGTGTAAATTATATTATAGGTAAGAATTGGGATATACCAAGTGTATCAAAAGAAGTTACTCCAAGTGGAGTGCCGAGTGAAACAAAGCCTACTGAGAGTAAATTACCAAGTGAAAAACCATCTATCCCTACTGAAAATTTGCCCAAGTTGGTAAAACCTACAGATGAAAATCAGTTTAAACAATGGAAAGATAAATTTGAATTAGGTAAACAATTAGGCGTATTTGGTGATATAAAAGATGCTATATTTGCGGGCATAGATGAACTAGGTAATATGAAGTATGTTCCTAAAGATATATATGATAGTTTTACACCTAAAGTAAAGGATATATTTGATAAATCTGGTATGGTTGGGGCGGAAGAATATGTGAATAATGTTATAAAAGGTTTAGAGCAATATAAAACTCCAGAAGGTGATTATGACTTATATAGATATGCTAAAGAAAGTCGTGATAATGGTAAACCTTGGAGTGAAATTGCGGACAGCCTAAGGGTATTTGCGGGAGATGATAAAGATACTCAAGGATATATTAATGAAGTATTAACTTGGATACCAAACGATAAATACTTATCGGATAAAGAATATAATTCTTTGCCTGAAGAAGAACGGGTTAAATATAATAAAGAACATCTTGATGACCCACGAGTTATATTTAGTCCTACTGATTTACCAATGGCTATATTTACGGGAGAGTTTTATTATAATACGTGGGAGGAGGGTGTAAAGAACCAAAAATATAAAGGACAGCCACCTTCGCCTGAATCAGTAGCACAATCAATTTCTTCGGTTGTTAGTGGATGGAATAAAAGTGCATCTGAAGTTTATGATAATTGGCGAAAGGGTCTCCAATCTATTCCTGCATCCAATGTTATTACTACCTTATTACCTCAAGATAGAAAGTTACCTCAGATGTTTGTATTTGGGGGCGCAGAAGAAGTTAAATCTCCTTTAGTTAGCTCTAAGCAATTTGCTGAGATTAGGAATAAGGTGGAAAAGGCAGGCATGACGGAAGAATGGATACAAGATTATACAAATCAAAATAAAGAATCACAGATTAAAGGATTTATGCTTACTGGTCTATCACGAGAGGAGGCCGAAAAACGAGTGGAGTCTGGTTTTGGTACAGAAGCAATGTTGCACGCAGTACTTACTTTACAAGAGTTAGGAAAAATGATTCCTATTATACCTCTATATGTAGCTGAGGATTTAAGTAAATTAGATGAAGGTGATAGAACTGCTATCATAGATGCAGCGGAACAAGTTGGTGCATTAACAGTCTTTGCTATTCCCAACATGGCTGGGAGTGTAGCAGATAAAATTGTTGAAGGTAAGCCTGGGGCTGCTATTGGTGAGACTGCTGGTTATGGTATAGGGATTGTGGTCGGGCCTCACAATGTTGTGCGATTAATCGGGAAGGGTGGGGAAAAGGTTATACAGACACCTAAGACATTAAGTGAGCGTACATTATTAAATACAATAGAAATACCCATGTCTGGTGTTCCCCCTAAAGTGGGTGTAGGCAAGATGCTTGCTGTTTTACAAAATGCTGAGACTATATTTAAAGATGGTGATTTTACACGTGATAGAGTTTTATATGATTCTACAGGTAAATTAGTATCGAGAGTAACACCACTAGCAAGGGCGGGTATTTCAGACCATTTTCACGTTACCAATCGTTTTGAGGAGTATGCAGATAAAATTGCATCTGAAGGTAATATTCCTGATTTATCTGAAATTGCTGCAAGGGGTTCAATATTCCCAGGTCAAGGTGCTTATTTTTCACCTAATGCTTCGGTTAGATTAAGTGCTGCAATCGAGCCAGTTGGCAATGTAACTGGTTTAATTGGCAAACAATTTAAGTTTAAACAAGTACCTAAAGAGGTACAAGATATATATAATGAATTGTCAATGATAGATGAATCAAAAGTATCTTTTGATTTAGTTAATGATGTTGTGGATAGAGCAGTAGAAAAGTATCTTGAAATGGAGAATAAAGGATTACTAGAACCAGGGTCATATCCCGTATTTAAAACTTGGGCGAGACCAAACGTAGAAAAGGTTATTAATTATCTGAGAGGTAAAGGAATAGATTTAGGAATTAATCCCAAAGAGCAAATACCCCCAGAGAAGATGTCTAAATTAATGGATGAGTATAACAAAATTTCACCAGATAAAAGATTGGATTTTAATGAGTGGGTATTAGAGTTAGAAAGTTATCGTACAAAAAATGCACCCTTATATCCTACTATACCTACATGGGATACAAAGATAAAAGAATTGGGTGATACTTGTGGCGGAAGCTATATGCGTGTTAATGAAGATATTAAAGATATGAATGGCAAAGTTGTTATTAAAAAAGGTGGTAAGGCACCGATTATGTGGCTTGCTGACGAACCTAATCAAGTCCCACCATCATTAACACAAAGGATGGAAGCCGAATGGATTTTTGAGCCATTATCACAATTTAGACGCTTATTTAGACCAACAAAAACTAAATTAGGGTTTGGTTATGGTAATATCCGTCTGGGGGATATAGAGGGATTAGAGATCAGTCATTACAATAATCCGAATGATTATTTTGCTCTTCCAAGACGTGGCACTTCAGTAATTCGCAATTCCCAAAACCCAAAGCAGATATTACTTGGTAAAAGTAATGATGAATTACATTTTGATACGATAGGCGGTTCCAACTTCAAGTTTGGTACAAACGTATTAGAGTCAGGTGAAGCTCCGATTGAAGTATCACTTGTTCGTGAGACAATTGATGAAGCGGGTGTTATCCCGATGGGGGGTAAGTATGTGGGGCAGATGTTGGGAAGGCATATGGATACAAAATTGTTGAACGGTGATTATAAAGAAGGATTAAGAGTATTTGATATTTATGAAGTTGATTATAAAGGTCAACCTAAACCATCCTCAGAAGTTGAACAATTAGCTTGGTATGATGGTAAGAATCTTTATGATATGAATGGTAAAAAGATTGAGGGTAAGGTGTCCGATATGACACCAAAATTATATGATTATGTAAACAATTCTAATATAAAGGTAGAAACTAAAATAACTGAACCACAGCGGGCGTTAGAATCAAAAAAACCTGTGGCTATCAGGTGGGATGCTGATAAGCAGCATAATGTAATAGTACCTAAAGATGAAGTGACACAAGTTATTTTAATAGATGAATCTAACAATCCAGTACGAACTTTGAATGTTGTGCGGCAAGAAGGGCAAACGATTAAAGATGCAATCAAATCTGAGTTAGATAAACAGGGAATTGAATCTATGGAATATAGTTATATTTCTACTGAGTATAAATTCCCCAATAATGAATGGTCTGAGAATGTCCCTGGGACTATTTTGGATACCTATGCAGTAAAGATTAAACCAAAAGGGAATGAATATAGTGTAGTTGAGCAAAGACCACTTGAGTTATTTCAAAATACATTAGGTACAAGAACTTGGAAACAGTTTAATCCTATATTAACTGATAACAAGGCGTATATTTCAGTGGATTTAGCTGATAAGGCAAAATTACAGATAGGTAAAATCCAATCTAAATTGAAGGAAGAATCTACAAAGAATAATTGGGGGAATATAAATTGGCAATCACCTGATAAATTTCATATAACACTACGTTATATAGGTAAAATGCCTAACGAAGATTTGGCTAAATTGGACAAAGCTATAGAAAAAATCAATGATTATGTAAAGAGTAAGAATATAAAGTTGGAAGTTAGTGGATGGGAGGCATGGCCTAATGCTAAAGACCCTCGTATTCTTTCCTTACGATTAAAGGATGTTGATAATATGGGAAAGGCATATACACTGCAACGTATAGTAGATGCAGCAACCACTGAGGCGGGGCTATCTCCTGCAACATATAAATTTGAGCCTCATATAACTTTAGCGGAGATACCTAGAGATTTACCCATAGAGAAAAAAATGGAGATAGCGGGGTATATAGTTAAAAATCGTAATAAAGATGTAATTCCGATTGATGAATACAATATTAAAGTTAAGCAATCATCGTTAGATGATGTTATAGCACCTGATATTGAGTTAGAAGTGGCTACACCTACAGTATTAAGGGATGTTAATAGTACAGGTTCGAAAGAGGCTGAGATTGGGGGAGCGATTAAAAATGTTAATCCCGATGTCCCAGATAATATTGTAAAGGGTATAGCTGCTGAAGAAGAATTTAAGACATACCATGGGGATGTATATCAAAAAATGACAGGTAAGGAAATATCTCCAGAGGAATTGGAACGAGCATGGCTATATTATAAAGAAACTCAGCCATTAGCAGTTAAAGGTGAATTAACTAATGAGAAAGCATATCAAATCTTAAAGGATATTGATACTCAGATAAGCTTGAAAACCAAGGATGAAGTACCTATTAGTGGGCAAGTATCAAAATTAGGTGAAGTACCTACAGTAGATACCTTTAAGAAAGTTATGGAAGGCAGAGCTACAGAACAAGAGTATAAGGATTATTTTGCTAAGGAATATAAGCAGGCTACAGGCAAAGAAATACCTCAAGAACAATTGGATAGAGACTGGAAACAATACCAAGAAAATGTAAAACCAATGCAATTAGGGCAGAAGATTATAGAGATGAAGGCAACCCCGCAGGAGATAATCGAATTTGCCCAGAAGTATAATATTCCTGAAGATAAGGTTAAATTAGAGTTTCAGCGTCATGGATATGTTTATGGTGGCCTTCGAGCACAATATCCTGCACCCGAAAATGTTCAGCGTGTGTTAGCGGAAGGCGTGAGACGATATAATAGAATATCTGAAGATATATTGGATAAATTTGATTCAGTACGTCAATCAGGTGATAAGGCTGAAATCACAAGATTGATAAATGAATTAGATACAAAGTATGGCGTGATGATACATGAAGGTAAATATGGTGATATACCATTACCTGGTGAATTATCAGACCCATCTATTCCAAAGTATTTAGCAGAATCTAAAGGTGAACTATGGGCATTTGAAGGTAAAAAATTACAAAACAAATTAGAATCATTAAAACTTAATGATATTTATAGGGATGCTCAACGTTATGGCTCAGAAAAGGTTAAGGGATTGGCTGACGAGATAGATTTTGCCAATATCAAAGATGAATATGCTAAGGGTACATTACAGGAAATAGTACATGAACTATATGGGGGTGAATTAGGCAAATCTCAATTAAGTAAACTTATTAAGGAATACCAGAAGTATAGTAATGATATAGCTAAGGATTCTACTAAAAGATTCTCAAATAAGAAAACTGAAATTGATATTAAGTTAGACGAGTTAGTAGAAAAATCTAAAAATAATGAACTTACTGATACAGAAGTGGCAGAATGGCTTAAGGATTCTTATCCTGAATATAATCGTGGGTTTGCTTTACCTGAAGGGCAATTACCTGCTTATGTAGAGAGTTTTAAGAATTGGATGAAAGATGTAACAGGGAAGGAAAATAAAGAAGCAGTGAATGAAATACATTCAAGGTTGAGTGAATATAATGATAAGTTAAGGAGTATTAAATTTAATGAATATTATGGTGAAAAATTAAAAGCTAATGAAGTTAAACTTGGTACTCCACCATATATAGAGACAAGTAAGTATGAAAGTAAGGAATATAAATATAAACCAAGCTATATAGCTGATTATGTTAAGACAGCGGGTAAGTATCCAACGGTAGGCTATCCTACTCAACCCGTTTATCCTGTAGAGATTAGTTATGCACCATCACCAACTTATCCTTTCGTTAGTGGTTATGGTTCTACTCCTGTGTATTCCTATCAGTTCACATATCCATATCAGTCTATGTATCCACCATCTCCAACATATCCACCCGTGCCTCCTGCCCCGCCTGTGCCACCTGTACCCGCAAAACCGCCTATTCCACTCCAAAAGAAGCGAACATGGGAGAGTCTTACTCCTGAAGAAAAGGCTGCCTCAATTGTATGGAAGCAGGGCTTTGCTTATTGGTGTGTACCCCCACCGTGGAGAGATGAGGATAAGATTTATAGCTCTAGGCCATTTCCTGGGACTAAAATACATTCAGGCCCGAAGTCTGCCTATAAGTCTGTAGCGATGGTAAAGGGTGAAGAATTACCTGAGAAGATACAAATTAATCTGGGTACACAGGACTTGGAGTTTATTAAAGATAAAGATGGTAAAGATGTGGTAGTACGCTACAAACTTGACCCGAATTATGTAGGGGCAAGAAGGGGTTATACTAAAGAAAAAGTAAAAGGTCGAAAATCTAAAGAAGTAGAATTAAGTACAGTAGGAGGATAATATGTTAGGTACTTGTGCAAAATGTAGGAAAGTCAAGCCTATTTATAAGGGTAGTATGCTGTGTAAGACCTGTTATAATAAAGCAAAATATACTACCCACATTAAAATAAAACCACCAATTAAATATACGAGGTGATTGTATGAGTATTCCAAAGGGCTATCGTCAATATCGTACTTACAGGAGTAAGCAGAAGGCACGAGAAGTAGCCTCAAAGTTGCGTAAGCAAGGATTTCAGGTAACAGTACGGGAATCATCTACATATGGTAAAGGTGTTCTGTATCAGCTATTTGTGAAGTAGGGCTATAATATGTTATAATCTATGCTAAGGTGAAAATATGAAAAAGATAGAGATTATTTTAATAATTTGTCTTGTAATTGTTGCAGTAGTAGCGGGGGCAGGATGGTATCAGGTCTACGACTTAAGTGGTAAACTCCAAGTGTCTTATAATGATAATCAACTTCTCCAAGATGAGAATAAACAGTTGTCAGATAATAATACGAAGCTCTTAACCAGTGTTAATTTGAAATCATTTGTTAATGAAAAAGAACTTGAGCGGTTTTTGAAGGATGATGATACGGATGTAAAATATTCTACCTCACATTATGCCTCAGAAGCCTGTATCAATTTAATGCGTAATGCAAGGGATAAAGGATACTGGATGGGGATACTTCCCTGTAATACATCTGAGGCTAATTTAATCTCGGCAACTGTGTCATACCAATTAGGATTATCTGATAGTAAGTGGGATATTTATGCTTTAACCATAGTGGGCGATGATACGTTATATTTAATTGACCCGCTTTCAGATACGAGTTATATGAGGGTAATGAAGATTGGGGCGGACTTTAAATACTATTGTATGCCTCAAGAAATTAAGTCTCCTCAAGTGAATTAAGAGATCGTGTGGTAAAGGTGGCGGTGTGGGTGTGTATGAAATTGCACCCTAAAGATAAGTAATGAAATGCCTTTCCTAATCCTAAAGTGAGCCATAGAATAATGGACAGGGATAAGAAAAATATAATCTTACAAAATAATGTAAATGTGGGCTTCATCTTATCATCATTCCTTTATATTCACGTACTGAGCGTTCCTCTCCAACTTCCTCGACACCCAATATCTGGAAGTCTTTAAGTAAATCAAGATGGCGTTCTTGCCGTATTGTGTCAAATAGCTCAAGGGCTTGGTCAGGGGTATCGGCTTCTATGATATAATCAGAGCCTTGATTGCATTTAATACGGAAGTCGGTCATTTTTAAGGTACTCCTCCAATTTAATTTAATAAACTGTCTGCATCAATATTTTAATAGTTCAAGGTTTTCATAGATATTGCCGATGACCTCAATACAATCTGTATCTGTCTCATCGTCCCACTCATAAGCAAAAGTGTAAAAACGCCCATGATAGAATCCAAAGGCACAATTTTTAAACACAACTTCTGCGATTATGTTTTCCCCTGAGATTGTGTTATCGGGCATTGTAACAATATCCCCTTCGTAAATCTCCTTGTTATTTTTATCACGTAAACCCGTAAACTGCATTGGGATTAGTTTATGGTCGTTTCTTATTTCATGTTCCCATAATCCGCCCTTTCCCCCATCCTCATTAATATAAATCGCTGCTACACCATCAATATGAACAACAGGATAAAGAAGATTATCATCATCTGGCCGCAGCATCTCCTTTTGGGTTTCATCCCATATTCTGAATTTGATTTCTCTCATTTTGTCTCCTGTTGTCTCTCTTCTTTTATTCATCATCATCTACTCCAAACCATGCCTTTACCCACTCATCAAAATCTATGGCAAGTGAAGTAGGGTCATACTGAAAGTCAGGATTATCTACTCGGATATTAACTGATTTAATTACCTTACCATCTACAATCAATTTTACATTCATCTCTATTTACCCCCAAAAATTTCTGACATATCGTTATTCCATTTAGATATTGATTTAATTAATCCATGTAAGTCATCTGGGTTTATACCATCCCGTATAATGGCATATGTTATAGAAAAAGGTAAGCCATCATCTGTAGCCAATTTACCATCATGCATTGTCCAAGAGTTATAATAATCACTTTCACAAAATATCCCACCAAATGTATCTGCGATAGTTCGCAATATGTTTATACCCTTATCACTTTTCGTTACGCTTAAATATGTACAAATACCAACTGATATTTCATAAGGTGTTATACAAAATATCCTATGATTATCAACTGTGATTTCATAACAGTTAGGTTGTGTTTGTGATGGTTTTACGGATACTTCACTATAATTACGGTCTAATACAATTGTTATATCAGTTATTCCCCATTTTGCAGAAATATAAAGAATAGAACACTCACTCATTTTTTTATTTATCCTCCAATTCTATTTCCAAAAGTAGCGTATCAATAAATTCATTGTAGTATATGTTTGCCATATTTGAAGTAATATAAGCGTCTGATAATGAATTTAAGACATCCTTGAGTAACTTTCTGTATTCAATTTTGTAATCTTCATATCCATGCGAATATAAAGATATTTGGGATGCTAACCAAAGTTTGAATATCTCCATCTTTCCTGTGCCGATGTAAAATATCATCCCTTTATTATCCATTTTGCCCTCCAGTTCTTTACTTTGGGTTATAACATATTATAGTGTACTGTGTCTATGTCTATTAATCATCATATTAAATTCTTTTGATATTCAAGTTCGTATAAATAGGCATCTATTCCGAATACCTTTGCCCATTGGTCTACGGTGTACTGTGGTGAACGCTGGCGGTTATAAATGTAGCACTTCAAAATAGCATCATCTATAACATGCCTTAAATCTTGGTCAGTCAATTCTGCTACATTTATTATCATCTTATTTGTCCTCTACCCATATTTGCCAGCTATTTATCCAAGGGCTAAAAGTATCACGATTGCTATATGGCTTATTTGGACACTGCAAATTTTTAATTGTAACTTTGGGTACATGCCTGATTATTTTGTTGCTATTTTTAGCAGTGATTGGAAATTCAGCTAATTTAACATTGTTGAGTATACCATAGCCATACACTCCAAATCCGCCACCACCTGTAAGGGCTACCTTTTCTCCGATATGTTGTTTTAATTCCTGATACCATTGTGCATAGGTATCATCCGTAATATCATCATCAAATCCCCAGTTCATGCACATACCTTCTCCACGTCCTGCAATTTGTCTCCACTGTGTTTTAGTTTTTATTGTCATTTTTCTCCTCCAGTTTATATATTTTACATACCGTTGTTTAGCCAATTATGGATGATTAGCTCTGCCACTGTGTTAGCCTCTTTGCCGTCTATCATATTCTGTGTGATTCTCTGTACTTCCGAATCAGTTATTTTATGTCCTAATGAGCGTAGTGATTCTGCAAGGATATGACTGAGGTATGAGGGGTCTTTATGCCATGTGTCTTTAAGCATTTCTCCCGTTACTTCCATTATTTATTATCACCTCTAATTTTCTATGCATTTTTACCATATCATGTTCAGGAAGATGGTAATATTCGATTAGCTGCTTCAGTGTGCCTATATTAGTGAGTATCATCTTTTGTACATAAAAGGCACATATATCATCAGGCGATTTACCCTTTAGTTGTTTAACAGCGTATTCAGCAACGTATTCTATGAGTGGTTTAGTTTGTATCATATTCTTTTCCCTATATTTCTACCGGTGTATTTGTTAAAATAAATGTAAAATGTTCTTTAGCCTCTTTTACAACATCATTGGGTAAAGGCGGAATAGCGATAGTAGATTCTCTATGCAATAACCTCAAGTATGCGTCATTTGTAATCCATTTCTTGCACCTTGAAGTTCTTCTTGTTTGTACTAAATATTGATCCATCCATAAATGAGTGTCCATGGAAGTATAGAAATGAAATTCCCACAGTTCACGCTTCAAGTCTCCATGATTGCGTATTACAGTATATTCCATCAGTTTAAGTTCACCCCCTTTATTTATTCCCTTGCTAATTTATAAGCTATTTTCTCAATCTCAAAATTAGCTAATTTTAAGTCCATTGGTTGAGCCTCATTAATATGAACGAGCCAAATCAAAATCCGCTCATAATCTCGCCCGCTACTTTGCGGTAGAGTATAAGTTAAGGCTGCGTCACAATATCTCATTTTAATATTCTCCTTTTAATTTAATATATCCTTATGTATTCTGTACTCGTATGTTGAGTAGTATGGTTGCCCTGTATCTCTTATGGAACGTACAAGGCGTCTTAACTCAATAGCCTTGTGTAAATCTTGACGGCTATCATCGAGTATATCATTGGGCGGTAAATCGGGAATATCATTTATCATTATCATCCTCCAGTATAATTTGAGTGATTGGGAATACATCCCAGTTTGCCTCTTTTGGGTCTTTTATGCCAGCTTCGGCGAGTATCCTTTGCTGCGTTGCGGGCTTAAAATCATCAAAATAAATGTCCATAATTCACCTCACTGTAAAATCAATTTTCTCTTGTAGCTCGTCAGCCATCTCATCAAGTAACTCATCGGCAAATTCTGCATCCAGATAAAAACAAAGGTTGCCCGTATCATCATCCTTATCCCATTGACTACGCTCTACTGCTATATTGTCGTCCACCCATTTGAGGGCTTGGGGTGTGTTCAGTATGATAGTAACTGTACGTTGTTTTGTTAAGACTGTCATTTTCTCTTTTTACCTCCAGTTTATTTTATTTAATTGCTTTATAAGTCCAAATATCTCTACCTTCGACTCGTATCTTCCCTACTTCCACAGTCCATCCTTCGGCACGTAACTGTTTGACAATTGCATCCCTTTCTGTTCTTGTAAAAAGGATACCATCCTTATGTTGCCTGCCGTCTACATAAATAGTAGTCATTTTTTTACCTCCAGTATTTTTATTTTGTTTTATTATGATAACCTTTTGAACAGTAAATTGCCTTATGAGCGACAATCAGCTGTTTAGGAGTCAATCTCCCAAAAGGTTTCCCCAAATTAACTCCACAATCAGGACATATAACTTCCTTTTTTCCCATTTTGTTTCCCTCCAGTTTATTTTTATTTTGTTTTATTTCCTTCTTAACAACTGAGTAGGTCGGAGATATTACCTCCCAGACTGGCTTTGTAAGCTCGCTCCGTGGGCTGAGTCGCTGGCTTTTAAGTCTTGATGCTATCGCTGACTACAGATTGGTTACTGCGCCCCAGATGTGGCTGCCACTATCACACAGAGCAGTATGTCTTTCGCCTTTCACTATACTGTTGACGGTTTCCCGTAGCTTGCGCTTCGTGACCAAAATAGCTGTTAGCCTATGGTTCCTATTCGCTACTCGGTTAATCACTACTGTTGCGTCGTCTTACCTCCCCCAGTGATCTTTACTCCGACCTATTCAATTGTTAAGGTACTTTATTATGATAATCTATTATAAGCACACTTTTAGCAGTTTGTCAATAGGTATTTATGCTAATACAGGTTGAATTAGTTCACTTTGTATTTTAGTCATCAATTTTGGACTATAAGGTGCATACCATAGCATGTTTTTATAGCTCCAGCGGAATCCGTTTGAGCGTAGTACGTCTAATATAGTGTCGGATGGCTTTGTTTTGAATGACACTTCAATGCCGTTCTTGTCAGTGTTGTGCGTGATAGTTATGTCCGATTTATCATCATCCTGTTTTATTTTACTGTTAGCTTGTTTTGTAGACTGTTTGTTATCGAATGGTATAATCCATCCGTTCTCAATTTTAAAGGTCGTCTTATGATAGTGTGTGGGAGTCCAGTCCGTATATTTAAAATCAGTAAAATCACGAATAGCAGCGCACAGGTATGCACCACGTTTTACTACTTTGATTCCTTGTAGCGTCATTCTGTCTCCATAGTCCATGTGTATGCGGGCGTATGTCCCTATATCGGTTGTTTTACCACTGTATGATATCCAGTTAGATGGCGGTTGAAATTCACGGAATGCCTTGTCCAATTCCTGTCGCTTACGCTCTTGTTCTAATTGGTATCTGCGTTCATATTCTGCATGTTCAATCGCTCGTTGCCGTTCATATTCGGTCTTTATTTGCTCATATTCTGTTTGGCTTTTGATACCTGTCAATGCACCAATCAACGGCCATAGATTGCGCTCATAGATTGCACCGATATGTAGTAATATACCGTAGCCGTAGCCTAAAATCAGTGAGCCGACCTCTTTATAGCCTATGTATAAATCATCGGGCGTTGAATTATAGCACTCTTTAGCACGTTTAAGGTCGTCATCACGATTTGCGCTCATAAATGCCTTGAACGCTGTACATCCTTTAGAGTCTATTGATATATGCCAGTGTCTATCCTGTGCATATCGGGACACTTCACATAATAATTGCTTTTTACCGCCATCAATGGCTACATATTTTACGCCTAATGATTTATTGCCATTGAGTACAACGCTCTTATATCCAGCAACATATAAATCATCGGGGATGTTGTTGAATATGCCGTGTATTGTAATTTGTGTCCCGTACTGATATACAGGGACGTTTAGGGACTCTAAACGCTCTATGGTAATGCCTTGCTCGATTTCCTTGAGTGTTATATCAGCGATTTTATCGGGTGCTGTGTTTAACCGCCTGCGTGATTTATCATCATGTGTTATATTGGCCGATTCTAATACTGTGTCAATATCTGTAGTCATTATTTTACCTCTACTAATTCATTCGCTTCACGCTCTAACACTATGTAGCGCTTTTTATCAGTATATGTTGAGCGGGCTATAACATATTCCTTGTTTTGGGCTTGAAGTCCTTTAATAACTCGCTGTATTTCGGTTGTGGCATAGCCTATACCACATTGAGACATCAAGTCATATATATTGCCATTTATCTTCCAACGAGAATAGCCAATTTGTTTTATATCAGCAATGGCTAACCATGGCGTTACGTATTTATCCCGTGTTTGTTTAGTTTTGCCCATTACCACTTTTATCATCTTATAATCATAACCCTTATAAACTGATTTACCGTCTATGAGAATCTCAAACTCACAGTCTAAATTCTCACATTTACCGTTATGATGATAATTACCGCCGTATTGTGATGGTCGTTCTAATGCACCATCGAGAGCGTCATCGATCTGTTTGTGTAGCTTGTCCACACACTTTTGACATAGTGCGTACAGGTTAGCACCACGATATTTATGCGGTGCTACAAGCGGAATGTGATAATTAAGCTCTACTGATTCCATATTATAATTGGCTATATTATACTGATGGCATAGCGGGCATATTTTACAGTCTTGATTTATAGGTGCTAATAACGTGAGCGGTTGTTGTGTATGATGATACGATACGGGCTTAATAATTGGTTGATAGTCAACAAGCGTAAAATCCTTGCACTGTGGTTGTGAACGTTTACGCATAGTTACGATGGCAATTAGTGATACATTACAGAATATAATACTAAATAGCCAAACGATTAAAATCTCATACATATAATGCCTCCAGTTTATAGGTTATTATTTGTATTGGTTCAAAACGAATTACACTTGTTTAACGGCCTTGTAATAGGCATCTTCAACGAGTCCCATACTCTTGAAATCGTCAAATATTTCACTAAGTAAATTGTACTCGTTACCTTTAACGATAACTTTAGCACCGTCAAACCAGTCTAAAAACCAGTATTCGATTTTGGTTATGTTAAAATTGCCATCCGTATAAAATCTAAACTCATCGCTCGGCCCGCCATAGGATAAAAGATATTGAAAGTAGCCTTTACGCTGTCCTTTAAATGTCCCAGGTGCTACATAGTCGAATGATAGACCATACTCGTTAAAATTCCCCAATTCGTCATCATAGGCTTCTGTATCGGTACTGTACAAGTTCCACAGTTTACGTAAGTCGTTAATTCTGCCTTTGTATTCGTTTGCTATCCGTTTTTTACATGTTGGTTGTGTCATTGTTGTATCCTCCAGTTTATTTTATTTCAGCCTTGCTTAAAGCTATAACACATTATAAGCATACTTTTGGCAATTTGTCAATAGGTATTTATGGAATTTTAGGAAAGTTTTATAGAATTCCCTCTATACCTTATATATTATATATGGTCATAGGTCATAAATAGGTATTTACGTATAAATCGTTAAAATGGCGTCTATTTTGCTAAAATTAGGTCATTATAGCAGTTTGGCATACAGTTATACCGCTATGGTTAAATTCCAGTAAATCATATTTAACTTACGTTCAGAATTTTAGTTAATCCAAAACATATATGACTATACATAATGTTAAAATTGGTCGTGTGCGACTTATATCGAGTAGTACGCTTGTACATAGAATATATGAGCTAAAATAGGTCGAATGTTCTTAATACAAGTGTGTTTAGAATATATGTACTATTAGGTCGCATTGGCTATTTACGTATTCGATATAATAGGTCGATGGCGTTATTTTATGGTGTTTGGTATAGGTCGTCTATGCTGTACTATGCCATTAAACATAGGTCGATATGGCTTTGTCATACTGTCTGATATGGGTCGATATTGCCGTGTGATATCAATTGCAATAGGTCGATTGTGGTGCTGTAATAGGTCGATGGTCATATAGCTTTAGGTCGTTTAATGAGCTAATTTAGGTCGATAGTTAGCTTTGTATAGGTCGATTTTAGCCTTGTATAGGTCGATTTACTCTTAATCCTGTATAGTCATTGAATAGGTCGCTATATTTAGGTCATATTTAGCAGATTTGCTGATTGTTATGCCGTAGCTTCGGATAGGTCATGCTGTAGCTTCGGATACGCTATACTACTCTACCCTACCCTACCGACCCAATAATGAGAGCGTGGAATAGGTCAGTTGGTTCGGGTTGGCCTAATCAGACTGGCGTATTTATAGGGAGAGTGAAATAGCTTTATTATCATCATGCCCAATAACGACCTATTCTATTTAGGTCGCAGCGCTCCCTTTTAGGCATTAGTATTATTATCATCATAATACAGAATACTTGACAATTATAAATTCAGTATTCTATTATATAAGTATGAAATCTTGATTATCATAATGATAAATCGAGCGTAAGTAAATATAAAAAGGAGTATGATGATGGCAACTAAAAAAGAAGTCAAAAAAGTGCCGTTGGCGGTACAGTTACAGTCGAAGCCTGTGAGTGTATTACCTATGTATCGTTGTTGTTACTGTGGTAATGAGTGGATACCGAGAACAAATGTTCCCAAGACGTGCCCGAACTGTCATCGCAAAAATTACATGAGTTGTAACAAAAGGAGGACTACAAGAAAATGAGATTCTATTGTCTAACTGAAAAGAAGTATGTGGATGTGCCTGACACCAAAGTAAAGTATGAGACTATAAAAGGTAGAGGCGGTAATAGGAAGATGGCAAAGGCACTGTGTCCGAAAGGGCATAAGCTATCTAAATTTGTAAAGGGATAAGAATATGAAAAGACAGATAAAACGTAAATCAATAAAGCGTAAGTCTAATCCTTATAAGAATCCATTTTCCTTTGGTAAAGGGAATGGTGAAAAAGAAGGTAAGAATTTCTTAAATAGGGCATCTAAAATGGCTAAATGGTAGGTGATTTAAAATGACAAGTACAGTAAGAAGTAAGGCAATTCAAAAGGCATGGAAGCATAGGAAGCCCCTGCATATTTGTGCTTTCTGTCATAAGGGCATCTGGACATCTACGGCAGGATTTAAGAGACAAGGTAGGTATTATCATAATAACTGCTGGGATAGAGCGCAGATAGCTAAACAATATCATAGTACAGCAAGGCGGGGTTATTACAAGAGATATGGGGGTTAAACATGAAAAAGGTTAATAGGTGGTTTGCCCCAGGTAAGCGATTAGCCACGAATAAGGCTGAATATCATATTGATGAACCCGCAACAACAAGGCGTAGGGTAGCTCTTAAAAGTAGAGGTGGTGATGTTCTGGCAACGGCTCGTTCTCTCCAGTATGTAGCGAATGTGAATAAAAGGAAAAATCCGAAGGCTCATAAAATTATGGCTGAGGATGCCAAGTATTTTTATAATCTATACAACAAGAAAAGGAAGTAACAATGCCATATAAAACTTTTGGGTGTAGAATATGTGGTGAGCAAGCCCCTCGTAAACTGAGAGAACATGGTACGATGGGTGAAAGGCAGGAATGGCTGTGGCATCATCGTAAGCAGAAGCACCCAAAGGAATTTAAGAAATCAGTACAGAAAAGCATAGCAACAAAGCGGGCTAATCAAAGGAAATATAAATGAGTGATTATAGTAGATTAAAGAATGAATGTAAGGGAAAGGGAATAAAAGTAAAGGAAGTAAGACATCGTTCTATACTTGATTATGCTGGAATGAATGATGAGGCTGCTAAAAAGTTAGGCTTCCGTAAATTAAAGGATAAGACTATTTGGATAGATAAAAACCTGTGTTCCAAGACTAAATATAGGACACTAAAGCATGAGTTAGTAGAGATGAATCTTATGGAAAAGAAGCGGATGCCTTACTGGAAAGCTCATGCAATAGCCACTGAAAAGGAGAAGAGAAAATGACTAAAACAAAAGTATCAAAAAAGGAAAAGGAGATACAAAAAGAGTTTAAGCGGATGGTCTTGGGTAAGCCAAAGAATGTATTTGGCAAGCCAAAGCGTGGGCGTAAAAAGAGAGGTACATGGGATATAATGTATGGGGGCGCTGAAGAAGAAGAAAAGAAAAAGACGGGCAAAAAGCCTAAGAACTTCTGGGTTGATACAGATGTGTGGTTTCGGCAAGATTATTAAGGGGAGGGTAACTATATGTCAAGAATTAAAGATATAGCTAAACGTGATAAAACAAGTGTTAAATATGCAAGGAAAAGAGTAAGGCAAGCACAAAAACATTGTAAAAGTACGGATAGATTTTGGAAATTAAATAAAAAGAAATTAGGTACTTGGTCAGTATCGTCTCAGAAGCGAGTGGTAAAGAAAACAACTAAAAAGACTTGTAGGAGGAAGTAAGATATGGGCAATACCTTATATGAAGTAAGTTATAAAGCGGGTGATGGGAAAAGGTATAAGTATAGAATATTTGCTAGTTCAGTTGGTGATGCATTAAATACACAAGTTGCTCGTGTACCATCACACAGTAATTTTAAGGTTAAGAAAATAGGAAGTAAGGAATATGATAAATTGGTGAGAAGCGGATGGGTTAAAAGAGGTACTTGGTCAGTATCGTCTAAGAAGCGAGTAGTACGTAGAACTAAGACTGCAAAGGCTCTAAAAAAGAAAAGTTGCAGGCGTAAGTAGAATACATGAAACTTCATAAAAAGATAGTATATTATAAGAAGTCTCGTGTAGGCCGAGAACCTTGTAAGTATGTAGCCGTACAACCTAAAGGCAAGGGTACAGATGTATATGCTACAATAAAACTTGACCCGATTTTACGTAAAAGGAAACTGAAAACAGTTAAAAATGGTATGCTAAAGCATGAGAAAGTGGAAATTATGAGGTGGGCAAATGGTGATAGATATTCTCATCGAGATGCGGAAAAGAGAGAGCCTAAAATCACTAAAGATAAAATCAAGAATACAACGGGGTTTTGGCGGTATTGTAGGGAAAATAATCTGTTATAACAAGTTATATACCTATTGACAGCTTTGTAATCATTAACTATACTCAATTTTAATGAGAGTATACAGATGGTATGTATTCGCTATCTCCAATGGTATTCCTGTGGCATCAGGCCCGCATAATACAGAATCAGATGCACAGGAAGCTATTGCGAAAATTAAAGATATAGACGGTGTACCTGAATTTCGCCGTTATAGAACGGTACAATTGTCAGAAGCCAAAAAAATGTTCAAATATGAGATGGCGCAAAAAACAGGAAGTATGGGGCTTGCCTTACGCCCTATAAAAGCCAAGAAATCTAAAAAAGAGGATGTAGTTAAAGGTGTTTTTGATTAATGGTAGTTGTTTGCTACCACAAGGGAGTTAAATATAGGGGAGAATAATTAAATGCCAAAACAATCATCATCAATCCCTGAAAAGGATGAGAATGGTACGCCGCTTACTCAACCGATACAACAACCACGAGGACATCATGCCAAATATGAATATGAACACGGAGAGTATAGGCGATGTCATTTATGTGGGACACAACCAGATCATATGCTTTATAACACAGAGGAAGTGTGGTTTGCGAATTTACAGGATAGGGCAAAGCATATTTTAGAGTGTCATCAGGATAATCGGATTGAATGTGAGCGTGCCTCTCTTATTTTAGGGTTTGAATCATTATGGAATCAATATTCCGAGAAAAAAGAAGGCCCCGTCCCGATACCTGTATTAAGAGGGCCGTCTTTAAAGAGAAAAAATGAACCTGAACAACCGTATCAGCAGCAATATGCTCATCAAACTGAACCCAAAAAATTCAAGCAGCCTATTTTAACTAAAAAACGTATTGGGATGGTGCTTTTAGTTATCCTTATTTTGTATGCTATTTATGTTATGTATCTATTAAGCCTAGGATACAGTTTTTAGGAGTAAATAATGGATTTAAGTTTAGGAGGGCTTCTATCTTCATTACCATATTTTATGGTAATTATTCTTGGTATTATGGTGTGGGCATTTTTTATGCGCTGGAAGTATGCCAAGGAATCAGAACATTGTGTATGGGGTGAATTTTTTTCCAAGTCTGGCTATTCTTATGGTATGCTATGTAAAGAGGAAAGAGGACAGGTTGAAGCCCCGAAGGGGCATGAGATAGGAGTTTATTTTATTGATAATGATTGCTCATATGATTTTATGTATCCACCTGGAAAGCCGAAATTCCTACAGGTAAAAGTAAGGCGTTCGGTATGGATGGAGAATAATCCTGTACCTAAAGTTTCAACAAATCCTGAAAAGTGGGTCGAAAATAAAAAACAGGTAGAAATAACTGCATATATGATTCAGACGGCAGCAAATGAGTCATTTCAGAAATCAGCTTTGGAGATGCAAAAAACATTCTGGTCTGAAATCACACAGATTTCAAAGTTTGTTAAGAATATGCCGTGGGCTGTATATGGCTCAATTGGTGCTTGTTTATTGGCAGGTGTAGCCTGCTACTTTGCATACATGAGCTATGGCTATATGGTATCGAGATTTCCTTAGAGGAGGATAAAGATGTATAAGAAGGATGAAAAACAACCAAATCCATTTGATGATGAACGGGCTGCCAAGTCCGATGCTATCAATTATTTAGGAGAGGTGGCAGAGGATTTAGATACAAGGATGGCACGCTCACGCTTTTCCTTGCGTGAGATGCCTCATATTACCATGTTGGAGTTACAAACAGAAGCTCTTAATCCTAGTAGGAAATATCCGTTCTTGAGCCAGCAATGGTTATACATTAAATCACGTAATCATCTTGCGCTCAATGGTAAGTGGCGTGAGGAAGTCGGTGATATTTTACAAGCTCAAGCTGAACTATCAGCGGATACTGGAGAATTGGCATTTAAAAAATGAGTAGAAGTCGTAAGTTAGTAGTAGATGATGTTCCACGTGTAGTCGATGTACCTGGAATTCCCGAAGGCGTGGAATTTAATAGGCGTGATTTTATAAATGATAGAGCTTGGGAACGTCTATGCTTAGGAATGTCAATAGAAAAGTATGATTT
>DHFP01000063.1 GCA_002402315.1 Clostridiales bacterium UBA4821 | reverse complement strand
TTGACAACAATTAGCTGGTCTTTAAGTTATTTTACCACTTTACTGACCTGTAAGCCATAGGAATAATATACTTGATTTCCACGTATAAAAAAAGCAAAAGAGTGCTTGTTTGGCACTCTTTTGCTTTTTTTATATAAATTAAATTATTCTTCTTCTTTTTCCGGTGGGGCATCTGATACGGCTGTAGCCTCAAACTTATCAAGAATTGCCTTTTGGATTTTTTCTCTTGTAATTGCATTAATCGGATGTGCAATGTCCTTGAATTCTCCTTCCGGAGTCTTTCTACTCGGCATTGCAATAAACAGGCCATTTTGGCTTTCAATAACTTTGATATCATGAACAACAAATTCATTGTCAAATGTTACTGAAACCACTGCTTTCATTCTGGATTCCGTATTAATTTTTCTGATGCGAATATCGGTAATTTCCATAAAGCTACCACCCTTCAGTTTATTATGCTTATATTATGAATTCGATAAATATTTTAATTTTCCTGCTTTTTTTGATAAATTTCTGGAATTTTTTATATCAAAATCTTCGATTTACTTATAGCCTTTTTTATATTTTCTTTTTTGGGTTAGAATTATTCACTATTAAAGGAATTTTAGTATTTATTTTTTGTACTAACTATATTAAAAAATATTTGCGGCCTTGAAATGTATATTATGAAATTAATTCCTCAAAACTACATATAATATAATCAAACAAATCTGGATTAAAATAGATTTTAGATATATAATACTATTTAGGCATTGGATACTAGCTTTTAGATTCTTGCCTCTAACTACAACTGGAGGTGTTGTTAATTGTTTTTTGACAACTTGAAAAAAGGTCAGCATATACATATGATTGGAATTGGCGGCATAAGTATGAGTGGATTGGCAGGAATCCTCGTGAAATGGGACTATAAAGTAAGCGGGTCAGACTTAAAACCATCAAGCATAACAGAAAAGCTCAAAAAATCCGGTATAGAAATTTTTACCCCTCATGATGCCCTAAATATAGAAGGCGCAGATGCAATAGTATATACTGCAGCAATTAAGGACGATAATCCTGAGTTGGTGCGAGCTAAACAACTTGGGCTTCCTATTATTGACCGTGCTACACTTTTAGGAGAAATAACAAGCATCTACCCAAAAACTATTGCTATCTCCGGCACTCATGGTAAAACCACCACAACTTCCATGATATCCGTCACAATGGCTGAAGACAATTTTGATCCTACTATTCTTGTAGGTGGAGAAGTGGATTCAATTGGGGGAAATTATAGAATAGGTACTAGTGAGTTTCTTATAACAGAAGCATGCGAGTATGTGGAGAGCTTTTTAAAGTTCCACCCTCATGCAGCAGTAATACTAAATATTGAATCTGACCATCTTGACTATTTTAAGGATATAAATCATATAAAATCATCATTTGAAAAATTTGCCGGCAGGGTGCCTCAAGACGGTATACTGGTAGGTAATTTCGATGACTCTATTGTTCGCAATGTGTTAAATAACGTCAATCGGAAAGTTATATCTTTTTCACTCGATTACAAAGAAACAGATTGGCTGGCAGAAAATATCATCACCAATACCCGTGGATGTGCAAAATTTGATGCTCTAAACAGGGGTGAATATAAAGGCACTATCCAATTGTGTATACCCGGCGTGCATAATATCTACAATGCTTTAGCCTGCATAGCAATCTGCTCATACTATGGTGTTGACTTTAAACAAATAAAATCAGCCTTAGAAAAATTTACAGGTGCTAAGAGAAGATTTGAATACAAAGGTACTTACAATGGTATCACAATAGTTGATGATTATGCACATCACCCATCCGAGGTGAAAGCGACATTAGAAGCAGCTGCACGCCAGTCACACCAATCGCTCTGGTGTATATTTCAACCACACACATATACAAGAACAAAAGCGCTTTTAAGTGAGTTCTCAACTGCTTTTGAATCAGCAGATAAGGTTATTATAATTGATATTTATGCTGCTCGGGAAGCTAATACCGGCCAAATACATTCAAAAGACCTGGTAAAAGCAGTTAATGAAAAAACCAGTAATGCAGTTTACGCTGCTAATTTCAATGAAGCTGCAGAGATGATTCTCAATGAAGCAAGTCTGGGAGATCTGGTGCTTACCATGGGTGCAGGCGATGTTTATCAGATAGGCGAAATGATACTTGAATCGAAGAAGGCTGCTGTTTAGCCAGCAGCCTTCTTCGATTCAACGAGTGCAAACATTATCTCACCTTCTACAGCTACCTGATCATCAACATAAGCAGTTACTTTTGCTTTTCCTATTCCGCGTTTGAAGGTCATCATTTCTGCCTCAAGTCTTAAAATATCTCCGGGAACAACCTGTTTCCTAATCCTTAGACCATCTATTCCAGCAAAAACCCCTAGCTTACCCTTGTTTTCCTCTTGTGCCAGAACAGCAACACATCCTACCTGTGCTAGCGCTTCGACTATAAGTACTCCAGGCATTATCGGGTTGCCTGGAAAGTGCCCTTGGAAGAAGTATTCATTTGCTGTTACATTTTTTATTCCCACGGCTTTCTTTCCAGGTTCAATTTCCAGTATTTTATCAATCAGTAAAAATGGATACCTATGTGGTATTATGTTTTGAATTTCAACATTTGTCAGCATTGTAATCCTCCTATTCAGCTACAAATATTTATTTCCTTGCTAAGTTTATAATAACATATTCCCGTCTTCCTTTCCACCTGCAGGTGTATAAGTTGGCTTCATGTTCCTTGCAAGGTTTTGATATAGCATATCACCTAACCCAATTCCCGGCCCTTTAGCGACTTCTTCAGCTATTTTTTCATCAAGCATTTCTTCAAAAGTCTCCCTGGCAAATCCACCCTCAACTAAATCCGATTTTGGTATGGTAGCCCTCATTTGTTTATACATATGGTTTAAGAATATTTGCTCAAATTCCCTGCAAACCTTCTTAAGCTGCTTTTCATCTTTTTCGTCATATGCCTTTTTCAGCATTCTTTCAAATTCATTATTCTTTACTTCCTTCTTGGCATTATCTAAACTTTGATTAACTATGTTATTATTTATACTAGTAATATCCATCAAACATTACTCCTATCTTCTTAGGTTATTGGCCATACCAAGCATCTCATCTGCTGATTGTATTGACTTGGAATTTATTTCGTAAGCTCGTTGGGCCATTATCAGCTTGACCATTTCCTCAACAACCTGAACATTTGAAGATTCTAAAAAACGCTGCTGTATTGTACTTTTTATAGTAGACTCATCTAATGGAACAGGCTGCCCTGACGCTGATGTAGCATCTAAAAAGTTATTTCCTAAACTTTCAAGTCCGGTCACATTATTGAAACTTACAATTCCAAGTTTCTGTCCAAGAGATTGCGGCACCCCATTTTCATCAATATACATCAATTCACCTGTGCCACTTACTGATAAATTATTTATATCTACATTAATAAAAATATCATTTCCCGCATCATCAAGAACTGTATACCCATCAGACGTTACAAGCTTTGACCCTTCTTCACCAAGACTTACCTTGAAACTTCCGTCCTTTGTATATACCGGTTTGCCCTGCGCGCCTCTAACTACAAAAAATCCAGGCCCGTCTATTGCAAAATCAAGAGGGTTTTCGGTCCTTTCAAAATTACCTGTCGAATAGGATTTAACTGTAGCTACCGGGTAAGCACCATGACCAACCTGTAAGTTGACCGGTCTTCCTCCACCATTGTAACTATATGCGCTATTTATATTTTCGTAGATTAAATCTTTAAACTCAACCCTTTCTTTTTTATAACCTACTGTATTTACATTGGCAAGATTATTGGCTATTACATCTACGTTAAATTGCTGTCCGGTCATACCCAATCCTGCTGTCCAAAGAGCTCTCATCATACCTCTCCACTCTCCTTTTTATAAATTCTAGTCCCTGAATGCCTTTGCCGGTTTTACTCAGAACTGTAGTTTACGCTCTAAGGCTTGGTACATCATTAACCGCTCTGCCCAAGGTTTCATCATGTGCTTTGATGATTTTTTGACTAGCCTCATATGCTTTAACAACTGTTATCATATCTATCATCTCTCTAATTGAGTTTACATTTGAACCCTCTATAAACCCTTGAACTACTGTCCCATCAAATTCCTTTTCTTCTACCTGACCTTCAGTCCTTACAAGATTGTCTCCAACCTTTCTCATTCCAGCTGTATCTTTAAATGCCTTTAACATCAGCTTACCTACGATATTACCATCCTGGATTACTTCTCCCTTAGCACTAACCTGAAAGTCTTGGCCTTCTAATATAATCGGGCCATCTTCTCCTTTAACTGTATACCCCTCTTTTGTCATTAGTTTTCCCGCTGCATCTGCAGTAAATGCTCCATCGCGGGTGTATCTCTCTTCAGTACCTGATTCACCCGGAATTTCAACTACAAAAAAGCTTGTATCACTATTGGATATGGCTAAATCCAGTTTGTTTTCCGTATTAATGAGCTTTCCCTGGCGGTAGTCAGTAAATATTTCACCAACTTCAGAAGAAAGCTGCATATAACCTAATTTGCCGGAAGGATTTGCCGGAGTGTACCAATCATTTATTCTCTTTGTCAGAACGTCGTTAAATGCTCTAAATACAGTGGAGTCTCGCTTATAGCCATTAGTATTGACATTGGCAAGGTTATTCGATATGACATCCATCTTCTTACTCTGTATAGACATTCCCATTCCGGATGTATATATTCCTCTTAACATTTTATCCTCCCCGGTAAATCAATTGTAAATTGTACATTCTAATATATTTATCGTCATCCGGGCATAAAACTTTATACTTGAAAACAAATAAAGCTGGTGCATCCAGCTTTATTTGTTTTAATTGTTAAGCCTAATATTGAATTAATTTTAAAACAGGTCTAGTATGGCATCTACAATCCCATTCCTATGGGTAAAAGCATTTTTACCTGCTCTCATCATCTTTTTTCTCCACTTGAATGTATCTCCCCTATTCATCATCCCACTTACTGTCGCTCCTATTATGCCTCCGATTATCAGTCCCCTGGTAAATCTGTCATTATTCATTTTATTCACTCCTCCATTTTTAAAGTATTTTTCGATTCTTCAAGTATTAAAAAATATGTTCTCAAGACCTTTGCCACTTTCAATTATTTCTTCGAAAGCATCTTTGCTAATAAAGATACCCTCTTCTTTGAGAGATATGTCACCAATAGCTGGTATTATCCTACGTCCTGATAGTATATCTTGAATTATTCCGTCTGAAATTTCAAATGCTTCCAGTGTTCCTGCATCCAAGTCAAAATAAATATCGTTGATTCGTCCTACATCATCTCCTTTATTTGTAAACACTTTTTTATTTAAAATTCTCTTTGAGCTTAACAACTCCTTATTGGTTTGTATCCTATTATCCAAGTTTTTAATTATATCCTTGTTACTTATTGTAATTTTATTATCTGCAAGATTGATGTCAACCAACTTTAAATATTGTTTTCTTTCTAATGTGTTTAATATACATATACTTTCTATATACTTATGCTGCAGGTTGACTAGCACGTCATGCACATGACCCATTACCCTGCCTTCTTTTAACGCTAATACTGTAAGACCAACAATCTTGCTAAACTTTAACACCTTATTCTCTCCAGTTTATAATGTTTGTTAATATTATTTCAAAATTAATTTTATTAATTCTTTATATGAAAAGGTAGTTGATGGACATAAAGGTAAGAACTTCAAAGCAATCCTGCTCATGGACGTTGACGTGTTATTATGTTTCATATAAAATGACATTATCCAACAATACGAAGGAGGAGTTAGATGGCAATCATCTCACCTTTTAAAGGAATTAGATACAATACAGGAAAAACAGATGACCTGGCGTTGGTCACAACCCCGCCATATGACGTAATCTCTCCCGATGACCAGCAAAGATACTATGATATTCACGAAAATAATATAATCAGGATTGAATTAGGAAAAGACTATGAAGGTGATAATGAAAGCGATAATAAGTACACCCGGGCAGGTTCCTGTTTGAACGAGTGGATTAGAAAAGGTGTACTTGTGCAGGAAGAACTACCCGCCATTTATATATATGACCAGGAATTTCATGTGTCTGAGTGGGAAGTAACGCGCAGGAGGGGATTAATCACTCTTGTAAAGTTATCTGAATTCTCAGAGGGAATTGTACTTCCTCATGAACATACACTGTCCAAGGCCAAGGTCGACAGATTTAACCTGATGTGTACAACCAATTCGAACATTAGTCAAATATTTTCACTATATAACGACAATCAACAGGTGGTTCCCTTGATGGACAAATATACAATTAACAATCCTCCTGAAATCAGCTTTATTAATCCGGAGGGTATTATAGAGAAACTCTGGGTTATAACTGATAGCCAGCTTATTACAGAGATTTGTACAATGTTTTCAGGCAAGCAGTTGTTCATAGCAGATGGACACCATAGGTATAAAACGGCTCTTAACTACCGGAAAAAGATGCTGTCCGAAAACCTCAGCCATACCGGAAGTGAATTGTATAACTATGTAATGATGACACTTGTAGATATGGATGATCCAGGACTTGTTGTATTCCCAACCCATAGAGTTTTAAAGAATCTGACCAAATTTGATTCAAAAAGCTTTATTAAGTTTGCAGAGAATATTTTTGAAGTAAAAAGCATTAAATTTAATACCAGTTTTGAACCTGAGTATGTCCCTGACCAAATAAGGATTTCTTTAGAGCAAAGCGGTATATTTGGAAAGTCATTCGGATACTATGATGGTTCAAGTGAGAATTACTATATATTAACACTTAAAGACCAATCGGCTGTAGAAAAGGCTCTGCCTGACAAGTCTCCTGCCTATAAGGACCTTGACGTTGCAGTGCTCCATTCGTTGATTCTGGAGCAATATTTTAAGATTGATGAGGATAATCAATCCAAGCAAATCAACCTCTCATATACAAGGGATATAAAAGAAGCAATGGAATGGGTAGCCTCAGGCAAATACCAATGCGCATTCTTTCTAAATCCGACCCAGGTACGACAGGTCAAGGAAGTATCTCTTGCTGATGACAAGATGCCTCAAAAGTCCACTTATTTCTATCCCAAGGTCAGTACGGGGCTGGTGATAAATAAATTTAGATAAAACAAGAATAGTGGCAGGTTAATATATTGCCACTATTCTTAAGAACTAGGCCTTACTGTAATTAAAACTTTATCATGGTCGCCTTTAGTATTCCATCCACGTTCCTAATATGCTGCAGCACATTTTCGGATACTTCACTATCCACCCCTAGGAAAGCTACTGCCTTTTCGCCCTTTTTATTCCTACTCAACCTCATGGATGCAATATTTACCCTGGCAATACCTAAAATTGTACCTATCTGACCTATTATGCCCGGCTGGTCAATATTTTGCACAGCTAGTGCAAAAGGTGTAGTAGGCTCAAAGTCGACATTGTATCCAAAGAAGTCAACCAGTCTCATTTCGTCATTTCCAAATACAGTTCCGGATATTGTCAGCTTTCTTTCTTTTGTGGTAACCGTAGCAGTGATCAGGCTTGTAAATCTTTCGCTGTGACTTGATTTGGATTCCACTACCTCTATTCCCCTGGCCCTTACAAGCATTTCTGCATTTACATAGTTTACGTTTTCTCCGGACATTATTGGTTCTAAGAAGCCTTTTAGGAACGCCAAGGTTGTCACCTTGGTCTCCTGCTCTGAAACCTTGCCGCTGTAAAATATTTCGATTTTCTCGACCGGATGCTTCTCTGTCTGGAAGTAGATTTTACCCATTTTTTCAGCCAAATCAAGGTACCGCTTGATTTCTCCAAGATCTTTCACATGCAGTGACGGCATATTAACCGCACTTACTATTTCCCCTTTTAATGCCGAAACGGTCTGTTCAGCAATCATAACCCCTACATTGTATTGAGCTTCAAAGGTTGAAGCTCCGAGGTGAGGTGTAAATATCACATTGTCAAGCTCCAGAAGCGGATGACTAAATTCCTGTTCTCCGGGCTTTGCTTCATAATTAGGCTCACGTTCCAAGACATCTAAACCTGCAGCAGCTACCTTGCCGTCCTTTATGGCCTTGTATAAGGCTTCCTCATCAATCAAACCTCCACGGGCACAGTTTATTATCCTTACACCCTTTTTCATCAAGTCGATTTCTCTTTCACCTATCATGTTCACCGTATCGTTTAGTTTAGGCATATGCAGGGTAATTATATCAGCCTGCTGTAAGAGTTCGTCAAGGTCACTGCACTTTTCAACCCCCATCTTGCGGTATCTATCGTCAGATATGTAAGGATCATAAGCTATTACTCTTGTATCAAAACACTTTATTCTTGAAGCAACTATGGAACCAATTCTGCCAAGACCAACCACTCCTACTGTCTTCCCGTTGAGCTCTGTACCCTTAAATCTATTTCTTCTAAAATCTTCATTTTTTACACTCATATATGCCTGGGGTATATTCCTGCAGACGCTGAAAATTAGACCTATAGCCAATTCGGCGGCAGCATTTGAATTACCCTGCGGGCTGTTAACTACAACTATACCTCTTCTTGTAGCTTCCCGGACATCAACATTATCAATCCCTGTTCCGGCTCTTCCGATTACTTTAAGATTCTTAGCTTTTTCGATAAGCTCCTTATCAACTTTGGTTACACTTCTTACAATAATGGCATGATAATCTTCAATTATATCCAAGATTTCTTTTCTTGAAATACTGATCTTTATATCTACTTCTGCAAAACCTTGAAGAATATTAATTCCCTCTTCCGCAATTCTTTCAGCCACTAAAACTTTCATAAAGTCTTACCTCCTTAATATAGTGCCTTCTCCACTGCCGATACACCTGCACCTAATTCCACGGGATATCCACTTTCTTTTAGTGCATATTCCATTGCTGTAAAAACCTTTATTAAGCTAAACCTATCGACATAACCACAGTGTCCGATTCTTATTATCTTACCCTTAAGGTGCTGTTGTCCACCTGTTACCATTATGTCGTACTTTTGGTTCATTATTTTTCTTACTTCCTCTGTGTCTATTCCTTCCGGAGCCTTTATTGCAGTTATTATGTAAGATGATACTGCTTTATCCGGGAACAGTTTCAGCCCTAGTGCTTCAGCACCCGCCTGGGTTGCAAATGCCAATCTCTTATGCCTTTCAAAAATATTTTGTAATCCTTCTTCTTTAATAAGGTTTATTGCCTGATTCTGTGCTATCATAAGAGTTACTGCCGGAGTATATGGGGCGTCAGGCATATTCTGCTCCAGTCCCTTCCTATATGCACTATAATTCCAGTAAAATTTGGGTAGCTTAGAATTTTTATGAGCTTCCCATGCTTTTGGGCTGACACTGACAAAAGCCAAGCCCGGCGGTGTCATCAAAGCTTTCTGTGATGACCCCACAATAACATCTATTCCCCAGTTATCAGCCTGTATGTCAATGCCTCCAATCGAACTAATGGCATCAATGATAAATAGCTTGTTTGTTTTAGATACTATTCTTCCTACTGCCTTAATATCATTAGTAACACCTGTAGATGTCTCATTATGCGTTACAATAACAGCCTTTATCTCATTTTGTTTGTCATCATCAAGTTTTTGTTTTATCAACTGCGGGTCGACCGCTTTGCCCCATTCTACTGAAATCAAATCTACATTAAGCCCGAAAGCTTCTGCTATCTTTGCAAACCTATCTCCGAATACACCTATGCTTGCTACAACAACCTTATCTCCGGCCGAAAACAGATTTGCTATTACAGACTCCATTGCTCCGGTACCTGAAGAACTAAAGGTCAGAATATGGTTCTGTGTTTGGAATATGTACTTTAAGCTGTCGTTTAGATCTTTAAATATATTTCGGAATTCTTTAGTTCTATGATGAATTATCTGTCTGCCTAACGTTTCTAAAACACTAGGCGGAACCATCGTTGGCCCAGGAGTCATAAGCAGTTTTTCTTTATGCATTATATGCCCTCCTTATCTTTTGGTTAACTCCATGAAATAGCTATTTTTTACAACACTATATGCTGGTATTATAACTTACGTGTTCTAATGCGTCAATAAAGGAGGATTATTCATTGTTTTTTTTATTTTTTGCGGCTCTTGTTAGTTCATAAATACCCATAGCAAGTAAAAACACTCCAAACATCCGCTTTAAGAAGCCTGATGATAGCGAGGTTGCAACGTAAGCACCTGCAACCGCTCCTATAACTCCACAAATTATAATGATACCGGCAGCTTTTATTTCGACACTTTTATTTTTGATATGTATGAATAGGGCTACTATAGCCGTAGGTATGAAAAACAGCAGGTTTACTGCTTGTGCTGTATGCTGCTCTATACCTAGAAAAATTACAAGAGCGGGTATCAGTATGGCTCCGCCCCCTATTCCCATGCCGCTGATAACTCCCGATGCAATTCCAACAATGAAAGGTACTATTTATATCACCATCCTTATAGCTGCAAGTATCATAAATATCCCGAAAGTTATTCTAAGCGTACGCTCCGGTATGGATTTAAGCATCCTGGCACCTATATATCCACCTATCATTCCTCCAAGGGCTGCTTTTATGGTAAGCGGCAAGTCAACAAAATTACCCTTTATATAGAAAAATGAACTGACTATTGTCAATGGTAGTATTATTGCAATTGCAGTTGCATGCGCCTTGTGTTCCTCCATGAGCAGAAAAATTGTTAATGCCGGAACTACTATAGTACCTCCTCCGGACCCAAACAGACCGTTTGCTGCTCCGGTAATTAAACCTGTTAGTATGTATTTTACATTTTTCATTACTGAATTCACCCATTATATTGTGCTTCATAAGTGATTATATATTCAAAACTAAATATTGATAATTTCCATAAATATGGTATAATGAAAGTGAGCACTCACTCATTCGTATTGGGGAGGTAGATTTGCTAAGTGGAAAAAACATTAAAAAACCAATCTGTCAGTAAAGAACAACTGATTCTTGACGCTGCATTAAAAATCTTTGAGCAAAAAGGGTTTCATATTTGCAGGGTCTTTTTTAACGCTTTTTCTTTACCAGTATATTTTCAATGATAAATTTACTACGTTTCGCATCTCCGACGCCGTTCAAGCTGGACCAGCAGAGCCTTTCTCCCTGACGGTACTCCGCACCCAATGAAGGGATGTTGTGGTGCGGCTCGGTCTCCTTGGCTTTCTCACCGCGCCCTCTGCGCGAATGCAGTGTTAGGCGAAGGATGGACACTTGTCCTTGTTGATATAAATTACTTATTGTTACATTACTATTTATGCACAAAAATTAACATCTGATTAGATTATTATTTTCTATTTCTGCCCTTTATTTAATTTTTTTAAAGCTATACTAGATACTGTATTTATCGGACAAATTGCACACCAGGTTCTCGACCTAAATATCCAGCCAAGTAATAAACCTAAAACTGTCGTCGTAAACATCATAGAATAAACTCTAAATGATAAATGTACTGCCCAATCAGGTAATACCCGAACATTAAGTAATTGTGGCATATCCCAGGGTAGTTGAAATGCAATTAAAAATCTTACTTTTTCAAAGGGCTCCATTCTGCCCATAAATACCATAAAAGTCGACATACACAACAAATATATTAAAAATAAAATTGTAAATAAATACAAGTAATTTGTCCAGTTCTTCTTCATAGATGATATCCTTTCATTAATGCAGCAAAATATTCATCCAAATAATATACCTGCACAGAGTATATTATATATTATTTGAATATCATCCCTTTATCAATTAAGTTAAATGAGGTTATCTGCCAATTGCTCCTAAAAGCATTTCTTCGAAGTAATGCGTCTATCTTTCGCCTAACGTTTCGCATTCACGACACCGCTGAGCCGGACCCACTAAGAATACCCCTCGGCGGTGCTTACACCCGGTGAAGACATGTGGTGTGGAGCCTTCTCCATGTTTCAACTTTAAAGTTTAGCTTCATGCGCTTTTCCTCATCCACACTCTTGCGTGAATGCATTGTTTATGTGATGTCCGCCTCACTCTACAAAGAACTACTCAAGAATATATTACCATTAAATACAAAATTAATAAATGAAATATTTTTTCATTATCTGTGTGTTTATTATATCACTATAATGATATAATATAAATAAAATAGATAAATGGAGTGATATTAATGCCTATTATTAAACCTATTTCTGATTTACGTAATAATTTTAACAAGATATCTGAAGAATGCCATAAGAACGCTGAACCCGTATTTATTACAAAGAATGGTCAAGGTGATTTAGTAGTAATGAGTATAGCACTTTATGAAAAGCAGCAAGCCCTAATTGAATTATATCAAAAACTTTCTGAAGCAGAATCTGAAAGTAGGTCTCATGCAAATAGAGTTTCGCATAAAGATTTAATGGTTGAGCTGAGGAATAAACTAAATGGGTAAAAAATATAAATTTGAGTATCTTCCTATAGCAACTAAAGATTTAACCGAAATATTAGAATATATCGAGCTTGACAATCCTCAAGCAGCACTAAGGCTCCTTAATGAATTAGATTCTACTATCTCTAACCTTGAAATCTTCCCTTATATGGGCATTGTACCAAAAGATTTCCGCCTTGAAAGATTAGGATATAGAATGCTAATAGTAAACAGCTATTTAGTCTTTTATATTGTTCTAGATGATGTAATCGAAATAAGACGCATAATTTACGGCAAAAGAAAATATGGTTTTCTTCTTTAGAAATACTAAAACAAAAGTGAGGCAGATTTCACATAACTCACAAAATGCCTTACTGCTTAAGGCATAAATGATATTTAAAATCCGTACTTACTCAATGTGCAAATGCTGTTGCCAAAAGCACTAAAGATTCAAGACTTGTAGCAAGGTTTAAATCAATTAAGGCCAGGAGAGGTCATAACAAATCTATCATTGCTATCTGCAGAAGCATTTTAAGTCAGCAGTCTTTTCTTATATAAATTCGCAACTAAAAACATAGACATTATGTACTGCAACATAAGTTAGATTAATGGGTAATACCCTTTTCATCTCCTAAAATTTTCTCTAAAATTTAAATAAGAGGGGAAAATGATTTCATATAACATTCCGCATTGCCGACGTGCCTGAACCGGACCCGTTGGGAATACCCCCTGGCGGTGCTTGCACCAGGTGAAGAGATGTGGCGCGGCTCCTTCTCCCTGCTTTCTTACTCCCGTGCCCTCTGCGTAAATGCATTGTTCGCCGTGTGATGTCCCCTTGTTCAGAATGCGCCACGGACGATATAAGTTTCACAACTCGCAGTTCACTAAAATCTACTGTTCGGTCCTTCCCATTTCTGGTACTATGACCTCTGCTGACTTCTGACAGTTCAGCCGCGCATCACTGTACGGGTTATTGCTGTGGGAAGTTCATCCCTCTTGTCGGCAATATATCTGTCAGACCTCCCCTATTAAGAACAGTAACTTTCATCCCATGTCACCGCTGCATTTACACCGTGGAATTCGGATAGTATTGGACTTCGTTTTGTCTAGCAAACTCGTCCGTTCCACATATGCCTTATAAATATTCAAAACCTGTCTACTTTATTCCTCCCGTTACAAACAACCCTGCCAGCACAAGCGTAATTGTACTTATCAGTTTTATCAATACATGAAGTGATGGGCCAGCTGTATCCTTAAACGGATCACCTACAGTGTCACCAACAATCCCTGCCTTATGTGCCTCGGAATTCTTACCACCATGGTTTCCCAACTCAATATATTTCTTTGCATTATCCCAGGCTCCTCCACCATTATTCAAGAATAACGCTAAAATAATTCCTGAGATTGTACCTATCATTAGGAAACCTGCAGCAGCTTCGGCACCCATTATTACTCCAACAAGTATAGGAGCTACAACTACGATTATGCCTGGTAAAACCATTTCCTTAAGCGCTCCCGCAGTAACTATATCAACACACTTGCCATATTCAGGCTTCTGGGTTCCATCCATAATTCCCGGCATTTCTTTAAATTGTCTTCTTACTTCCATTATTACATACTGAGCTGCATGTCCAACTGCCTTTATTGCTGTTGCACTGAAGAGGTATACTATCATGGCGCCAAGAAATGCACCGATAAATACTTCCGGCTTACCAATATCAATTGGGAAATTTGCAGTTGGACTAATACCCAATATACCTTTTACCTCTTCAAGGTAAGCTGAAAACAACAGGAATGTAGCCAATGCAGCACTTCCAATTGCATAACCTTTTGTCAAAGCCTTCGTAGTATTTCCACAAGCATCCAGCCTGTCAGTTCTTTTCCTGACTTCTTCCGGAGCATCAGACATCTCAACAATTCCACCTGCATTATCAGTTATCGGTCCAAATGTATCCATTGCCAGAATATATGCACATGTTGCCAGCATCCCCATAGTGGCCACTGCCGTACCATAAAGACCTCCGTTCGGAAGTCCTGTGAGACCGCCCAGCCAGTAGGAACCAAATATGGCCGCAGATATGAATATAACCGGCAAAGCCGTACTTTCCATCCCAACTGCTATACCCATAATTATATTAGTAGCAGGACCTGTTTCAGAAGCCTTTGCAATACTCTTAACCGGCCTGAAATCGTATGAGGTATAATATTGTGTAATGAAAACAAATATGAAACTTAAAAGAAGTCCTATAATAGCGCATCCATAGAAGTTTAGATAGTAGGATTCACCCTTTAAGCCTCCTAACATTACATAACTAACAGGCAGCAAAAATACTGCTGCTGCCAGTGTCGTAACAAGATAGCCACGGTTCAAAGCTCTCATAGGGTCTTCATTTTCTCTGGCTTTTATAAAAAACATCCCTGCTATTGATGCAACAATTCCTGCCGCACGGGCAACCAGCGGGAATAAAATTCCGTATATTCCAAAGAATGGGAATAAGGCTATTCCCAATATCATGGCGCCTATATTTTCAGCAGCAGTAGATTCAAAAAGATCTGCTCCACGACCTGCGCAGTCCCCTACATTATCACCAACCAGGTCTGCTATAACCGCTGGATTTCTAGGATCATCCTCAGGTATACCTGCCTCAACTTTTCCAACAAGGTCAGCACCAACGTCTGCCGCCTTTGTATATATTCCTCCACCCAGCTGTGCAAACAAGGCCACAAAACTTGCACCAAATCCAAATCCAACTATCAAATGCGGGGCTTCTTTAACTATCTCCAAATCTGAAGAAGCACCACCGAACGCATAGAAAAGTCCTGCAACTCCTACCAGGCTCAAGGTAGTAACGGACAAACCTGTAACCGCTCCACCTCTAAATGCGATTCTTAGAGCCTTGTCCAGATTATGCTGAGCACCTGCTGCAGACCTTATATTTGAGTTAACTGCCACATACATGCCAATATAGCCGGAGATAGCGGAGCAGATTGCCCCTGTTATGAAAGCTATTGGTGTATGAGGATCACGTGTTGCCAGCCATAGTATTCCAGCTACTACAATAGACAGAAAACCTATAGTTTCATACTGTCTATGCAAAAATGCCATAGCGCCTTCACGTATTGCCTGTGCAATCTCTTGCATTTTAGATGTTCCTTTGTCCTGACTGAAAACATTGGAGACAAAGTATCCAATCAAACCTACCGCGAGAATTGATGCTAGCCAGATCAACAACTGTATATTATTAGCGCCCCAGTCTACAGCATTCATTATCACGTTTTGCATGTTTTAAATCACCCTCTCTTAAATTTTATGTGAAAATGGCTCTAAACTTATCCGCTCATTTTCATAATCATTTGTATTGCATACTTAGGAATGATATTGGCAGCAGAAAAAAATATATACGATATGAAATATTTGTTATTATATATATTTTAACACAGTTATATTCTACACTCCTTTATTAATTACTTCAAGCATTAATCAGCATTAATCAGTAATTAGGTTACAGTTCAGATGTCCAAAATAAAAAAACACACTAAGTAGGGGTAATTACTTACCCTTCTAGTAGTGTTATTTTTTTACCTGCAAGCAAATACATCTTTTATTCCTTCAAATATATTTAACCCGTTTTTCAAGAATGCAGATATAAAACTTCTTATTTGTAAGATAATTTCATGTTTTTTTCAGATCTTTTGACGCCATTTTCTCGACATTTAAATCAAAATTCAAAAATAGATACACATCACAAAAAATGCTTGTTATGATGACGTAAACGTGGATTTTCATGCATTTTTAGAAAGTAGACATCTGAACTGTAACGTAATTAGTTGTTGTATTTTTTAATACTAAAAATGGAACCTTTCCGGTTCCATTTCTTACTCTTTTGGGTTTATTCTATACCGTCTTCTTTAGCAAGTTTTTTTCGATTATCTTCTTTTGAATTAGAACCTGTTGGCCCGGATAGAGTTCTCCTGGATTATTAATCTCATTCAACTTCACAAGCTCTTCTACCGTAGAATTGAATCTTTTACCCACACTCCAGAGAGTGTCTCCAGGTTGAACATAATATATTGTTATACTTGGTTGTTCCTCCACATTTTGATCTTCAACGCTGATTAAATCTACTTTACTTATTAACTTCAGCTCAGTATCCTTGTAAAGCTTAGTTGAAACATCCAGTACCACTCTTACTTCAACTTCCCCACCGGGCAGCAGGTTATATCCAGAGTGTTCTACTTCCAGCTTGGTCTGACCCAGCATGTCGGTTTTGGCTCCCTTAATTTCAATTGAAGCGCTATAGGGGATCTCGTGCTTACAGCATTGTATATTGTTTTCCTCACCTATACTGTATAATATCCAAGAATCTACTACTCCTTCCAAGGACAGTTTGTCATCCATAATAGCAGTATTCGGAATATACGGCTTACAAAACATGCCATATATCTGAGTAATATCTTCTTTTTCCTCAAGGCCAAACGTATTCTTTACAACTACCTGAGAGAATGATTGATTGACCAGTTGATTAACCATGACCTCCTTACTTTCCATTTCAACTCTATAAAGCGGACTGTAAGTATCCATGATAACCTCTTTTTCACTCCACTCAAATCCTCTTGCATCTATCTCAATTGCAATTTCATATTCCAAGCCCTTGGCATCTCCTGCTTCATCATCTACCACTCTTAGGTAAACATCTTTGACTACGATACCTACATCGCACATCGCATCTTCATGAATGCCCATAATGTCTATAAATTGAGTAAATGGTACCTGACAGTCAACTGTCTGAAGAGACCTTTCTTCATCTTCTGCAGCATACAATGTTGAAATGTTAATCTCACCGGTCACTATAACTTTATTATCCGATATTTTAACATTTTTAGATACTTTAGTATCACTTCTTAAAATCTCAAATATTGATGGCTTACTCTCCGGAAGCTCTACCGCTTCTTTGGCAACACATTTCTCTGAGCCCTCACCTATATAAGCACATACCTTGATACTTTCTTTAAGCTTTTGCATATCATCTCCCAGCACATCGGTAACCAAAGTAACCTCAACCGTATTAATAATTCTGACACTTACCTGAGCAATAGCCTTTACCAGGATCTTTCTCTCATTTAAAATTTCAAACTCAGCATTAAGAACACTAACGTCTATCTCCGGGCTCATACCTGCCCGTGTACCTGCTAAATCTATAGGCTCTTTAAAAGGCAGACTTGCATTTAAAACCCTTACCGGTCTATCTAGGTCACTGCAAATGTAAATAATTTTAAAGTTGACCATTCCTTCAACCATAACCTTATCTTGCTGCACCTCATTATTGTTAACTATAATATCACTATCTACACATAGGACCTTAATTATATCCGGCTTAACATCCGGGACTATCACATCTCCCTGAACTGAAAACTGCATCAGTTCCTTTCCAACCGTTTGGTTTATTTTCAAAGGCTCTTTAACTAGCTCTATAGACATTTCTTTTACCCCTCCCGCTTGAAATGTTAGTAGTAACTTAATTTATATATATTGCTTGTTTTATTAGTTTAGAACAATAATTTTAAACTGATTTCCACTCCTCCATAGTAGTACTTTAGAATCTCTTTATAGTTTTTGCCCTGCTGGGCCTGGTAGTTTGCTCCGCACTGACTCATTCCCACACCGTGACCATATCCCTTAACCTTAAAAATTACCTTGTTTCCGGACACTTCAAAAGTAAAATTGGTAGATTTTAAGTCAAGCAATTTTCTAACCTCTGTTCCTTTCAATGTCTTATTGCCTATAACCATAGTGTCCACCCTGTCATTAGCATTACGTTCAGTTATTTTTATACTGTTCGCAACATCCTTTTCATCAATCTGAAAATCCGGATAGACTTTTTTTATTTTCTCACCCAACTGCCCCACTATGAATTCAGCTTGAGACAGGTAGCTTGAGGAATTAACTTCGCCCGGGCTATCAACACCTTTCAGGTAAGGTACAGAAGATCCTGCCCATACATTTTCCGCATTCTCAGTCCTTCCTCCACTGTTGGCATGAAATACAGGATTAGCTATCTGATCCTGAAAGTATATTAATTCACCTGCCGTACTTCTTACTGCCCAAGAAATCTTATCCCAGTAGATACCCCTCTTTGAAGCGGGCCAATTGTTCAAAGCCTCATCTCTGCTTAGCCAGGCCTGACAGTGGGCAGAATCTGTACACACATCTGCCCCTGGGTGTGCTGGGTCTGGTGATGATGTACCATAGATTTTGTTGAAAGCATAGGTCCTGGCAGCAACTGCTTGAGCCTTCAATGCCTCTATGTTATATGAAGCAGGCATTTCTGCAGCTACTACTCCTCTAATATAATCCTCAAATTCTACCTCTTTAATTTCGTTAGTCCTATGAAAAAAAACTTTTATGTTCTTGCCCTTTTTATCATCAAGTAAATCCTTCTTCAATCCTCCACATCCCTTGATAATTATGAGTGGAATAATTAAAATGATAATAATGATTATTAGGCAATAATATAAAATATATTTCATGCTAACCTCACAATAAAGATTTTGTTTATCTTTTAAATGAATTTGATTAAACCTTGATTTTTACATATATATTCATAACTTAATTATGTTTATTACTATATAGGAAGCGAAAAAGAATTTACATGTTGAAAGTAATT
>DHFP01000243.1 GCA_002402315.1 Clostridiales bacterium UBA4821 | reverse complement strand
TGTCAGATATAATTTATGCACCCATATACGAACATTAGTTTGATATTTTCTTTTTGATATGCTATAATCAAAAAAAATAATTATCTCGAGGTGAAAGTCTTGAATAATAAGATAAGTAATAAACAGAAGATGATATTGGATTTTCTTGATAAAGAGATACAAGAGAAAGGATATCCACCTTCAGTTCGGGAGATATGCCAGGCAGTTGGCTTAAAATCAACTTCTACAGTACATGGGTATTTAGAGAGGTTAGAAAAAAAGGGACTAATAAAAAAGGATGCTACTAAGCCAAGGGCTCTAAAAGTTTTACATGGAGAAAAGGTTATACACAATAGTTCTCAAGAAATACAAACATATTACAAGGAACTGGTAGATGTTCCTATAGTTGGTAAAGTTACTGCCGGTGAGCCCATTCTGGCAGTAGAGAATGTTGAAGACACGTTTCCATTACCCGTACAATATACCCAAAATTCAGATGTATTCATGCTAAAGGTTAAAGGTGAAAGCATGATTGAAGCAGGAATACTTGATGGAGACCTCGTATTAGTCAAGAAACAGTCATATGCTTCCAATAGAGATATAGTCGTAGCGCTGATAGAAAACGAAGCAACAGTAAAGAGGTTTTTTAAAGAGAAGAATTGTATAAGACTTCAACCGGAGAATTCCAATATGCAGCCTATACTTGTTAGGAACGTTGATGTGATAGGCAAAGTTATTGGACTGTTTAGAAAAATGTAGGGGCAATCCCTTGTGGTTGCCCTCTTATCAATCAAAGTCTTATAATTAATTTCATAAATCCTTTAATTTATCACAGAATTGTTTAAAATTGTACCGGTTAGAATTAAGCTCTAACTTCGACACATAATTAAAAACATTAATTACGAAGTTTGGATAAAAAATCTCCCGGCAGCTCTTGCAGTAGAGCAAAGGTACATTGCTAATAGTAATCATTTTACCATTAAATGATCTTCGAATTTCTTTATAAATAAGATCATTTTTTTCCCGCAATAAAAACAAAAAGATAATAAGTTCTGCTCCATATCAATCGACCTGTCCTACATATTATTTTCAGCATTAGCAAGTATTTTATTTAGTATTGTCTTATTCTCGTTATCTATTTCAACAATTTCTATACCATATTGAATATGGCTGTTTACTTTGGCTTCAAGCCTCTTGATGTTTCCTTTAAATTTCAGGATATCGTTTTGAGAAGTAATAATTTCTACAATAACCGAATCTTTAACATTAAAGTCAGCATATGAAATCATAGAAATACCACCTTCACTTATATCAGTGGTAATACCCTGAATCTTAAACTCCTCAGTTGTGGGTACTATCTTGCAAAGCAGGTTGATATTCGAGCGTATAAAGTTTCTGATATTATGGTGTGTAATAATATCAGAAACTCTTACGATTACTATTGGAAGAGTTGAAAAGATAACATTCTCGACAAATCCTCTAATAATAAATTCAATTTTATTGTGTTCTAATTTAATATTTATTGTATCACCAACAGTTAAAAGTAATTTGAGGTATTCATTTTTGAATTCTATTTGTATTATTTCATTCTCAACTTTTATAATACGGTTGTTAATCCAGTTAGGATGATTCAAAACCTTGGTAGATACAGTCTGATCATTAGAAAGTATTTCGTTAAGATTAATTTTTAACATAGAGAAACCTCCTTAGATAAATGCGTTATAGCATTAATAATTTGAGATTGGTCAAATGGTTTTGCTATTAAACTATCAACACCAAGCTCTGAGAGCAATTTTTTTGACTCCTGGTCAATAAAGGCAGATATGACGATGACTTTAGATTTCAGATTTGAACCTCTAATATATCTAAGTGCTTCAATTCCGTTTATTCCAGGCATCGAAATATCAAGGGTAATAATATCAGGTCTGAAGACTACAGATTTTTGAACTGCTTCAGTCCCGTTAGCTGCTTCTTGGATATTATTAATTCCTAGAGATTGAACAATATTCCTTAAATAAGCCCGTGTAAATTTAATGTCGTCTACAATTAAAACCTTAGTATTAGGGGTATCTTTTTGGTTAACTAAGAATTTCCCTTTTTCCCATTCCTTTAGAGTTGATTGTTGAAATACTTCGAGAGTGTTGAGAAACTCTGTTAAAGATTCTATACTCTGATTACTATTATCCCTAAAGACAGCACCATAACCAAATGTAATATTTTCAATATTTTCTTTTCTAAGCATTTGACCGTTTAACGTAAGAATTCTATTGTTTCCAATAATTACGTCCATTCTAATTTTTGTATCTTTCTTAATATCAAGTGTAGTTTCAATATAAGCTCCAGTTACACAAATGTTAGTTATCATTGTAAAAGCACCGATATCCTCTCCGGATAACTTTATATTACAGCCGGCATTAGAAGGATATCTTTCAAATCTACGCATGTTTATATATTTATCACATTCAATTAACTTCACTTTCGCAACCAGTGGCTTGTAATCACTAATGTCAAGAACCGTACCTTTGGCAAGGTATTCAGCTTCGGGAACACTTATTTTGAAAAAAATAACTTGTCCAACTTTTTCTTTATCACTATCAAAGTTAATGGCAATGGTATCACTATAGATAGAATGAATTATATTATACTGCCATTTTTTGTCTTGGTTGCTGCGTGTCATTATTAGGAATCCTTCATGAAGAACCCTTTTCAATTCATCAAGATGCATAACGCCTCACATAAAAATATATTTTGATAGATTAAAACCCTAATAATATTTTAATACATAATCAGTTGGATTTAAATAACAATTTGAATAGAAATTATTTAAAACTATAAAAAATATTAGAAAGTTATAAGCCCTAAATAATTGGGAGTTATTTGCGATGTGATGAAGTT
>DHFP01000165.1 GCA_002402315.1 Clostridiales bacterium UBA4821 | reverse complement strand
AAAATTTATCTAAAGAGGATAAGAATGAAACTTAAATCAATAAAGGTATTAGCAGTCTTAATTGCATTAGTTCTAATTTTCCTTTTTACCTTTGAAGGATGTAGTACAACAGCAGAAATAAATAATACTCTGCCATATCTTTTAGAGTTGCGCTATATGTGGGGAGGCGAAGGTAGGAACTTCTATTTTGATGTAAATCCTATTAAAAAGCAACCCGAAATAAGGAAAATCTTCACAGGGGAGCCGCTAGAGTGGTTCTTTCACTATAGTATGCCTAGAGAAGACATTACTTATACGCCGTTCTTTGCATCCCCCCCTGTTTTTTACAAAGATGTTCTGTATTTTGAAGACACAGGTGGAATCTACTACGCAATAGATGTGAAAACTGGAAAAATAAAATGGAAACAAGATATTCAGGTTGACCCAAACCAGTTGAATCCACGCTTTGCAAGTCCACCTCTCATTATAGATAATATTGTATTCTTTGCCGGGGGCTCGTTTTACGGACTTGATATAAACAGTGGCGAAATCGTATATAAGCAAGACATAGGGACGATAAATGCGCCTGGCTTCAAAGATGGGATAATTTACCTTTCTATTGCAAGTAACATAAAGAGAACTGCAACAGTTGTTGGAATAGATGTGACAAAAGGCAAAATAGTTGCAAAACACATTCTTGATAAATTCGGATATATAAAAGCTCCTCTTTTTTATAAAGATTCCGTAATAGTGTACGATGAGTGTGGAGACATCTATTCTTTGGATTTAAAAACTTTGAATCTCAAGTGGGAGATAAAACAACAAGATGTTTATGGCTGTTCTTATTCAGTCTGCATCTCGAACAATAAGCTATTTTTAGTATGGTGGGATCTTCATCCAACACTGCTAAGAAAAATGCAATGTACTGCAATAGACCCGGAAAATGGGAAGATACTATGGGAAGTTTCCTTTGAGGAGGAAGAAAGAGAAGAAGACAAAAATTTAATTATCGAAGAGTATGGCTATATCTTTTATCCTTTTGTTGTATCTGACGGTAATAACATTTATTTTGGAAATAATAAAGGTCTTATATACGCAGTTGACAACACTGGAAAGTTACTATGGAAGATCAAGACAGAACCTTTAGGTTCTATATCAAGTTTTACAAGAAATGTGCCAGTGATTTCTAAAGATACACTATACATAGTTACAACAGAAGGGCATCATTCAGGCTACCTATATGCTATTGATACGAAAACCTCCAAAATCCTGTTCAAATATCCTCTTCCAGCGAGAGCAGAATATTCTGTAACTGTAGCAGATAATAAAGTGTATGTAACTTCGGGATTACAAATCTTTGAACTTAAGAATTAAATTAGATGTAAATTAAGCGATTTTTTTATTCCGTTGTATTCTGCATTTCTTTGCGCAGAATCCTTCTCTGTAACCTGCAATCTTCGTGAGCAGGTTAATATAATTATTCAAGCGGTATGCGCTCCTTCTGCATACGGCTTGTAGTAACTTATATTCCGCCTTGATCTTTCAGGAATTCTTCTATTAACTCTTTAATCACAACTGATTTATAAACTATTCCTAAGTCTACCGTTTGAGTGGTGGTTACTACTGAAATCTTCCCAGTTGGGATGTCAATTAGACAGAAAGGCTGAGTTGCTTTTCTTGATAGAATACTATCAAAATCATTACAGTACATTCGATATACATCCAGGTATTTCACATGCTTAAAAGGAATTTCTGGAATAGAGAATTTCGCATTCATGACTCTTAAAACCTTACCAAATTTTTCATCCAAGTTTCTAAAAGCATCAACAATCATCTTCTCTATGAGTTCTAGAATATCCTCACGTTTTGCATCCATGACCTCAAGATCAAGTTGTATGAACTCTATAAGATGGTTGGAAGTAGAGGCTCTGCTTTGCTCTTCAAACCTTATGTTAGGTGAAAAGATAAAAATTCTTGGACATACACGAATAAAGCCTTCTTTGGTGTAGATGTCCATGAAACTCCTGTTGGTATCATGAGAGAAAAAAATAAAGTAGCCTAGCATATGGCTATTCGGACTGATGGTAAAATACTCGGCTTATAGATGGAAAATATCTAAGCGCCGTGATTCTATTAAAGATTTGCGGCGCTTAGACACTAATTACATTTACATGATAGTTTACCATTAAGGCAACTATTTAATACTATAAGCAAATGTTTCGAGTACATCACCACTATTGGCGTCAATTACTACATTTTGATCAGCATAGACTGTACCGCCAGGCTTACCCTCTTTTTGTAATGTAACGTCATGATATGTCACAATCCATACGGGGTAATCCTTTAACATAATATTAGATTTAGGTAATACAGGTGTTTCTGTATCAGTGAATTTTGCCAATACAGCAGTAATTGACTCTGCTTTCGTATTAATTTGTTCACCAACACTCTCATTCGCTTTTTCAATTGCAGTACGCTTATCCACTTTTACTGCGTCAGTCAATACCTTGACCACAAAACCATGTTTTTGAAAGTTGGTATTCTCTGTTAGAATGTTAAGCGAATCACTATTTGAGGATACAGAATCAGTTGGGGTTACAGTTTCAGAGACAGGAGTACTTGTTTCAGGAATATTATCATTATTGGTTCCCGCAAATGCTGCAATTATTAAACCCCCTGCTAATAATGCTGCAATAACCATAATTGCAATCATTAATTTTTTCATCAGATTCACCTCCTTTCTTATTAATACCGTGAGTCCCAAATTTCCCAATCTGTATCGCCACTTGATGAAATATTGTTTCTCATTGTTGAAAGATCTCCATACCCTTGACCTAAATCTCCGGCATTATAACATATCGCAGATACCCATGTACCAGAGGTATTTTTATACTGTGCATTACCCATTGTTACTGGATTAGTTACCGACCCTGGGCATTGATCTCTTGTATCATGGGTTTCTCCCATTAATTCAATCATACTTCTTGTAAAGGGAATAGTAGTGAGTGATACAGTGCCATAGGAAATGTCGTTGATCTTAAAATACATTGTAGTACTGTCGTTACCAACCATAAAATCGTTATGGCTTCCAGACGCTGCCGAACCAAGTTCCTTTCGATACCAAACGTCATCGGGATCGTAATTATATTCATAAAAGTATTTTGGACTGGTATATCCATCCACTTTCCGGTAGCCTACTTGTGCATATCTACATCACCATCGGTTGTCATGCACCATATAGAAATATGGGATGAAGGAGCAACATAAGGATTTTGAGTTTCAATAGTCAACGCCGCACCATTATTGCTAACTGTCTTCCATGCGCCATTAAAATAATATCCTGTTGCTGCATATGCATTTGGTGTGATAATTACCATAGACACCAAAAGCATTAAGACAAAAATGCTGACTAACCTGGCGTTTTTCCAGAAAACTCTTTTTGAATTCAAAATAAGCATCTCCTTCGCTTAATCATAAAATAACTCCTAAATTGAGCGATTTTTTTATCACTATAATAAATTTTAGTACTTTTTGAAAAAATTGCAAGTTTTTTGAGTATATTTTTCTTGTTTTGTATTTTGCTCCGATTTAAGTGAGTCGAACACATGGCAATCTAAGCAATTCTACCGTGTTTTATACGTTTTAAGCATAATTATCCTGTCCCCAATATTTTGGGGAGGGAAGCTTACGGAATTGATTAACCTCTCTTTATGCAATAACAGGTGGGCTATTACATCTTTCCCATAGCAACGGGATGCTCAACCTCTCATAGACATACTGAGATACTTTGAGGATAATTCTTCTTCCTGTGTGGATAATCTTTCCTGCAAAATCAATAAGCATTCTCCTGAATGTGGTAGGATAACTCTTTTACTCCTCTCTAACCTGCAATCCTTGTGAGCAGGTTCTATCAAGTTTGTAGCTCTCCTATAAGGAATTGAAACTCAGTAATTTCAAGAGTTCCCATATTACCAAGTCCCAGTTTGTAGCTCTCCTATAAGGAATTGAAACTTGGAACGACAGCAGGAAATAAAGAAGTAGGACTTAAGTTTGTAGCTCTCC
>DHFP01000033.1 GCA_002402315.1 Clostridiales bacterium UBA4821 | reverse complement strand
ATCTGTTCCCAATTAGCTTTTAATATCTTTTTCATATTCCTCCTTTAGTTTAGTCGCCAACTTTGAAGTCTTGATTTCAGTTAATAATATGTAAGCCAAGCACCATACAGCGGTTACGCACACCCCTACTACCCCCAAAATGAAGGCATCCCTATTAAAAGTACACACAAATAATGCAACTATCGTTAAAATAACCCAGATTGTACCGAAGGTAGCCATACCTGCCATTAATTTGTCGTTACCAGCCCGATACCGTGCAATTACATGGATATCGCCTTTAGTTAAATTCATTGTTTTTATCTCCTTTTATCCATTTATATATATCATCGGCAACCATGAGTATCATTATCAATAATACAACCCCCGCAAAAACCAAAAACAGTACAAAGAATACATCAAATTCATCCTTTGTAAACTGCACAAAGTTTTCTATTCCATTTATTACCATACCTATAAAATTACTAATTTGGGTGAGCATAATACTTAATCCAACAAGTTATATTCCTGCATAGGTGTTTTTTGCAAGATGTAAACCATTCTTCACCGCATACCTTACACGTAATTTTATGAATAGGTTTACCTCGTTTTGCATACATCTCAGGTAAAGCGTCATAATGTACATATTTCTGAGTAAGTTTGCCCTTAGTCTTTTTAATCTCAACCCATTCTGATGGGTGTTTACGCCACCAACCATGTACAAAGACTACGGCTATAAACCAATTCCAAACTGCTCTAATAAACTTCATTACTTACCACCTAACTTATCTGCCATTTTCTTTAACTTACCTTTACGCCAAAGAATAGCAAGATAAACCAAAATCAAAACTGCTAAAATAGCTATTAAAGCCAACCCGATGCTATTTATCCAATTACCTAAAGGATTAGCAGGATTATAGGGATTCCACGGTTCATTCCACGAATCAGGATAATGCACATATTCTTTATACTCTACTGGAATCTTACTTACGGGGAATCTTATCCCTTCACTCGGTGGCCTTCCTGTAATTTCCACAGGAACATACGTTAAATAATCATATTCACACCCCGCTGATGATTTGATTTCAGGGTCAATAATCAAGTATGGTTGGTTAGGCTCTACCAAGTTGTGTTGAATTAGCGGGCCTAATCCAAAGAAAGCGCCCAAAAACACAGCGAAGGCAACAACAATATATATGATCGTTTTTTTACTCATCTTGTACATCCTCTAAAATAGTACAGCCACAGTTAGGACATAACGTTGTACAAGCAAAATCACATATTGTTACACCTTTAGGAATAGTCAAAATTGTACGTTCTAAACAATTAGTACATATTACATCTGCCACATAATACATTGGCGGGGCTGACTGTTTAGCCTTTTCTATCGCTACACGAGTCTTTTTACTAATTTTAACTTTATCCATTATAGACCTCCTTTCTTACCCTCTCGTTTTTCACGTTCCTTTTTAGACTCCAAATGTCGTTCAAATGCCTTCTCATCCCATAAGTCTATATCATCAGGTGCATTTCGTTCAATATCCGCATTTTTAGCCTTGGCATACATAGGAGCAAAAAACATCGCAATTGCTATTCCCAATGATAAAAGACCGAAGAAATATTGAAACGCAAATAATTCTTCACCGTTATACAATTTTTGAATAAGATAAGCACCCATTAACACCCACATTACACCATCTACAATAGGGAACCACACTATACCCTTATATACAAATGTAAGTATCATAAAGGTAAATGCACAGAAAAGAATAATACTTAAAAACGCTATATCAGTCTCTAACATTATACTTGTACCCTCCTTACTAAACCATCAGCCATCAGTCCATGCCTGCCACAAACATATTTTTCGACCATATTGGGGGATAGGTGAGACCTTTCCGCTATCTGCCCAATGGTTAAATTGCCCGCTTCCTCTATGGCAGCCATAATCTGATAGTTAGGGTCATTATCCTCTAAATCACCATTATTTAATTGAATCTTGCCCTGACCTGTTAATTCATAAAGTCCCGCTGCTCTTGATACATTTGAATATTGAGAAGGCGGACGGTCAAAGGTGATTGTAAGTGCCTTACGCTTCTGCGGGTCTACCTGAAGGCCATCACTATTAACCTCACTTTTATTTTTCTTACCAAATATGCCACCAAATAAATCAGCCATCTTATTTTATTTCCTCCTCTATCTTATTAGAGAGTTTGCTCACTTTATCTTCTATTCTATCACACCCACCTTTAATTTTATGCTCAATTCTCATGTTTATCTTATTCAAGTTTAACCGCCTCCACTTTCTGTGTTTTACCATTTTGTTCTCCTCTTACCTTTAATATATTCCCCGCTATAATATTATCTGACTTCCATAAGAATGACCACTCAGATGGTGTAAGTTCAATTCGTGTCCACCTATTTGCAGCCCGCCACCATATCCTGTAAGTACAAACATGCGTAAACGGGTCTTTGTAAGCATAGACTTCATGCGTTCTAATATCGTAAGCCATTCCCCTATCAATCCTCTCCGCTTTAGGTGAAATCAAAACAAACATATTGTGAAAGTGCCTGACCTTCATCATCAAACGCCCCATGTTAATACTAAAATTGGAACGCCTGCTTTTCTCCAATTTATCATAGGCTTCATCTATCCCTATAAAAGAATTAAATAATTTAATCTCATCTAACTGTTTATTAAATTCAACACGGCTTATACTACCCCGTTCAACTTCCTTTTCTATTTCGGCCATTTTGCCAATCTTCTCAAGCTCTTGGGTAAACTCATCATTACGTATCAACCTATATCTTCCCAAGGTCTCCTCTGGTGGCGGGTCATATGCCTTGTCATTCCAAATAAAATGTTCTGCATATTCATAGCTATACCCGAATGTATCCAAAGGTGCTACATCAAACGTACAATTTTTGCCAAATAACTCCCTTAGCATATATCCAAGCCAATACATAAATAGACTTTTACCATGCCCAAATTGTCCCGATACAATACATATTCCCTCTACTAAGGAATGAGTAATCATCCAGTATTTCAAGTATTGTTTTGGGTCAGCAAAATCATACTTTTCTATTGACATTCC
>DHFP01000218.1 GCA_002402315.1 Clostridiales bacterium UBA4821 | reverse complement strand
GCGCGGAATATGGAACGCACCGCCCATGACCGTATCAGAGAAATTCTGGAATGGAGTAATATTAAAACTTCCCTCAAACCGTATCTAAAATATGGTGATGAGAATGTAAATGCTCATCAATTTGAAGCGATGAAGAAAAGGTATGAAAAGGAAGCGGCGCTTGTTACGCAGCAGACTCCCCCGGCGGATGCCAGTAATATACTGGGACTCTGGGACATGGTCAAGAAGGGGAATAAGGGAGATAAAGGTAATGGTATACATCAAATTAAGTAGTGATACTGGTAGTAGAAAAGGAGGAATAGAAAATGGGCGCACCAAGTTATACAGATAATGTTACAGTATTAGCTCCCTATGCCGTGATTAAAGGGGAATCCTACAGAGTTTCCGGCGCAAGTGTAGCTGGTCTTGATTTACGAACAAAAGTAGGCGCATGGTTAAAATTGGCCATCGCTTGTGGTGGATCAACCGCTTTAACCGCCGGGGCAGCATTGTATGCTAAAATATATAGATGTCTAAATGCAGATGGTGTAAATCAGATGAATGGCTCTTTATTTTTTAACGGAGTTCATACAGCTATTGGTAAAGTTCTGATAAATGGTGCAGTTGATGCTGGTGTGAAATCTATTGCCTATGATGGTGCGGCGGGCACTGCATTTGCTGCGGAGAATACAGTATGTATTTGGGGCACCGATACGATTCCTGCTGCATCCGGTGCAGTAGTGGCAAATCACGGAGTGGAATTTCTCAACCTAAGCAAAGGTGTTGCATCACCTTGTCTTTTTAATACACCAACGAAATATGACCACCATGATAATGAAGTCATCACTTTAGCCTCAGCGTGGGATTTATGGCTTCCGGGCGGTTCAGTTTATTCTCTGGTTGCTGATCATCTTTTCGATGCTGCCGGAGAAGCAATGATTTGTGCGGCGTATCTCCAGAGCTTTGATAGTTATTAAGGATTAAGAAATGATATTATCTCCTTACCAAAAACCACCTATCGGCACACAGCTGGATAGAAATCATCCTTTGACCAAAGGGCTGATTGGTTGCTGGATCATGAATGAACGTGCCGGACGAAGATTAACGGATTACTCTGGTTATAATAAACACGGCACATTAATAAACATGGCCAATCCGTGGCGGGAATCAGGTTTATATTTTGATGGTGGAGCTGTTTATGATTATGTCCAACTCCCCTCTATGTTGCCGAAACCACCCTATACAATAATTGCCAGAGTCAACCCTGTTACTTGCGGGAATGCCTATGAAGGGAACGGCCTTGTTTATCAGGGAACTGCAAATAATGATCTAGGAACTCATTTTGCTATTGCTAATGCTTCTAATTATGTTGGTTTTAAGAATGAAGGTGGAAATGTGGTTGGGAGTAATAATTACACAGTATCCCTTGGGGTATTTCAGCAATTAGCTGCAACTATTAATGCTGCCGGATGGGCAACACTCTATAATAATAAAACCACTCTAAAAACTGGTTCATCGGGGACGAATGCCCCAAGTAATAATCCGACATATCTTGGTTTTTGGTATAATATAAATGGTAGCACAAGATTCTTCAACGGACTCATGGATTATGTTTATATTTACAATCGTGATTTATCAGCGTTGGAGATTGAATCTATTTACAATAATCCCTACTGTTTTTTTGAAATGCAGCCTGATTTGTATCAATACACTTCATCAATGGCTGCTATTCTGGCTAACCGTGGATTATTTACATTCCATGGGTGAAAAAGGGAATAAAAAGGAATTAAAAAGGAATCAGGAAAACGATTAACTTTTAAGGAGGATAAAATATGTCCAGCCGGAACCCGAAAGATTTAAGCGATGAAATGTACTATAAGTGGTCTGAGTGGGACAAGGTTATGAAGGCTAATAATATTGACTACATATTAACTTGCACCCTCCGAACGCTTGACCAACAAAAAGAACTCTATGCACAAGGTCGAAGCAAGCCGGGGAAAATAGTAACGTGGACTCTTAACAGTAAACACCTCACAGGCGAGGCTTTTGATTTTTGTATTATGAATAACGGGAAGTGTGACTGGGCCATGGATAAAAAAGAAGATTGGGAAACAGCCGTGGAAATAGGAAAGAGTCTAGGGCTATCGCAAGTTGTCGATAGTAAAGGACGAATAAAAGAATTTGCGCATTTGCAATGTTAAAGGAGGGTATTATGGGTATCGAAGCAATATTGGCATTGGTCAGTCTGGTTAATTATTGTCGTTGATTTTATGCCAGATCACAACAGAAATAACTTAATAGGAAGAATATGCAGGGAGTGTGGAAAATCATTTTTATGTAGGCCAACATTAGCCAGTGATGAAAAAAGAAAAGGTATCTATTGTTCAATGCAATGCCTGAATAAAGCGCATAGTAAAATGTTAAAGGGCAAGCCAATGCCTCCACATATCCGTGCAATAGCAATAAAAAGTGGATTATGGAAACCGTTGCTCACAAAAGAACAAGAAGCGGGAATTTGTATTAAATACAAAAATGGTAAAACAATAAATGGATTGGCACAAGAATATAAATGTTCTTCTCCGACAATTAGAAGTGCGATAATAAAACAAAACATACCAATTAGAAGAGGGGGAACAATAAAAAGACAAAAGATAAAAGATAAGGGGTATATCATGATTTATTGTCCAAATCATCATAGTGCTAATAAGAGAGGGTATACTTATGAACATATAATTGAGGCGGAAAAAAAATATAATAAAATATTAGAGAAAGGTGATGTTGTGCATCATATAAATGGAATTAAATATGATAACTCACAAGAAAATTTAATCGTTTGCACAAGAAGAGAACATAGTTTTTTACATCAGGGGTCTATACTCAAAATTTTAGAATGGGCTAAAGATAATGGATGCCCATACTCAACTATAATTAATGGAGGATTTCTATGATTGAAGCAGCTCTAGCGGTAATATCTTTGGTTATCCCACCGGCATTTGATTTCGTTAAAAAGAAGTTCTTAAAACCGTCAGTGGACACTCCAGAGGCCACTTTAAGCGCGTTGGCAACCACCAAACCTGAAGTAATGGCTCCGTACATCACGGCGCAAACCGGGTTGCTGGACGCAAAGACAAGATATTTTAACCGTGATGTTTGCGGTATCCCCGCCCAATGGGTAATAAACCTGAGAGCGTCTATTCGTCCCGTTGGAGTTATCGTATCGTTTATTATTCTTGCCGTAATGGCTTATTGGGCATTTACAGGAAAAACATTTACCGCTGATGTTAAACCAACCATTGACGGAGTGCGGTATGCCTGTGTTGTAATCATGGCAAGCTGGTTTGGAGACCGTTTGTCGGAGGGCTAATTTACTTTGTGTCGGGAGGGCAAGTTCCATGGCTTGCAAGGAAACCAACCCTCAGTTTCCGCCTCCCGGCGCTTTTAAAATAACTGAGGGAAATGAAATACTTTGAGGGAGGGTAAAATAGTATGTTTAAAGAAATTAAGGTGCACGCGAATTTTAATGAAAGAACAGGGTATGGGGTGCATGCCAGTCGCTTTTTCCCAAAGTTACAGGAATTAATTAAAAGGGATGGAACCGGAGAAGTTCACATATCTTTACTTGATACAGTCACCGCTTCTCAGGTAAATGAATTTCCACCTCAGCCATCCATACTCTACAACGTCTGGGAAAGTACTCTACAACCTGATGAATTTATTCATAAACTTAAAA
>DHFP01000136.1 GCA_002402315.1 Clostridiales bacterium UBA4821 | reverse complement strand
TCCTGAGTTTTGTCTAAAACGGCAGTATTGTTTTTATTAATCACCTCATCAATAAAGAATTTACTTAAAATATCATAATATATATCATAAGTGAAATTTATTCTGCCCAAGTAAATAGGTAGATTAGTGGAGTTGCTATTCATTAATCGTAATAAATATTTTTTGTCAGGCATAACAATCATTATATCTCCGGCATATTTGAATATTGTTCTCCCACCATATTCTGTATTGTTTAGATAAGTATTTTCTATGTCTTTTAGGGTTATTTTATTGTCGTATAAATTTAATATTAAATTATTCATTGTTGGTTGTGTTATTGCTTCAGAATATTTATATATTGAACATAAATCATTATAAGTTAGCCGGTTATCAACATACATATGGAACAGTAGTTCGGGTTCAATAAATAATTCCCGTCTTTTATCTAATAAAATGCGGTTTCTGGAAATATTAAAGGCTGGGAATTCTTTCCCGGCAGTTAATATGATATTTTTTTCTTTTTCGTGCATTTTTATTTCTTTTTTCATATTTTCACCTCATACACAGATAGATATTTATCTTTATAAAGATTATGTTCGGAGAGGAATCACTTTTCCGTATGGAGGCTTGTCATATCGTTCATTCCCAACCTTTAGCCACAAAACTTCATAGCCTTTTGGGTGTCCGTAATCAGAACAACATAAATCCGTTGCGTATAATAACACCTTTGGGTGTTTTTTATTGAAAAACTCAATTACCGGGCGATAATCTGTTCCTCCTCCGCCTTTAAAAGATTTTTTTGCTAAAAAGTGAGTTAAATTGTTTCTATTTATTTCATAAATGTCCTGTGTGTTGGCATCACATTCTACAACTTCAACTCTGACATTTTCGCATACAGAAAATATATTAGAAATAGCCCCTTTGCATATAGCCATTTCTTTTTCTGACATACTGCCGCTTGTATCTACCGCAAATCCTACAACTAATTCCTCTTCCCTTTCAGCCGGGAAGATGACTTTGCCGCTTCTTTTCTTGTCGGCATATTTCCAGTTTTCTTGTGCTAAATCTGTAGTAATATATCTTTCTAATATTGCCCGGGCAGACCAGCGTGGCTTAAAAACCTCATCTATTATTCTTTCCATTCCTGCTGACAATTTGCCTTCATATTTGGCAAAAGTTTCCGCCTCTTTTACTTTTTCTTTCCAGTATTCAGAAAATTGTTTTTGGGCTATATCTCCGCAGATTGGGTTTCCATTCTCATCTGTTATTTGTCCAACTGTTTTGCCGTCTTGTGTTTTTACATTTCCATTTTCATCTACATAAAGTATTTCATCAAATGTGTTCATTGATGGGTTTTCTTTAATTAATTGATAATAGACTTCTTCGGCAGTAAAACCGAAAAATCTCTTTTCACAGACCCATCCCCCGAATTCTTCTCTAATCGGCTCATAATGAGAATTAAGTAATAATTCATTCCACGGCTGGTCAGCCGCTATGTTCCATATTTTGGGGTCTTTATCTTTGCCTCGTTCAAAACTGTCCGTTATAAGATGCCCAATTTCGTGGGCTTCCGCAGTTATAGCCTGAGATAGTGGAAGTTTTACGAACCATTCAGGATTAAAATATATGTTCCCTTTAATGTCTATGGCTATTCGTTCAATTTTAGATGTTGGAATAGGAGTGGTTGAGAGGGCAAGAAGGCTTAAGAATTTCTCTCTTTCTATTAATTGAAGTCGGGCTTTAACGAATTTAGTCATTGCCTCGTCAATCAGTTTATTTTCTTCCTCAATCATTTTATCACCAATTTATAATAGTTATTTATGTTTATATAGTTTCGGGTAGATATGGGGGCGTGAGGTGAAGGAAGAAAGAGATTCCCCCACATCTATTTCCCTTCCGCTTTGTAGTATTTGGCGTATCTGGAAAGAAAATCTCCGCTTTTCTTGTTCTTCATAAATAGTGAGTATAGTTTGGCTTCCGGAGTATATTCTTTCACTAATCTTATCCACAAAACTGCAAATTCCGGAGATATCTTTTCATACTTTTCCGCCACATCAATTGCTTTTTCCCAATTTCCTTCTGGGTCTTTCTTAAAGATGTTAGCCAATGCCCCCATAACAGAATATGCCAAATCTATATCTCTTGGTATATTTGCTTTTCCATCAAATATGGCTTCTATATCTATGTTCTGACTTAATTTCAAAAAGTTATAAAACTCTATGCCTGCCCCCATACCAACACGGGCTATTGCCAGATTCTTTATAAAGTCTATGCTTTCTTCATCTTCTATTAAATGAGAAAGATGTTCCCACTGGCGAGGTATCGGCTGTGTAGTCATCATTAAGTCGGCAGAATATTTAAACAGTCTGTCGGGTAATCTCTTTATAAATGTCATTATGCGTGGGTCTATCTTATGTTCTCCAGCCCATTCTAACCATTCTTCAGTTTCTGGCGGGTCAAGAGTTATAATGCTGAAACGCTGTTCAAGTGGTCCGGGCAAAGCCATTATGTCTGCCCGGTCTTCAAAAGTATTTCCTGCCGCCACTATCACATAGCCTTCGGGCAAATAATAGCCGTGAAGTTTTCTATCCAAAATAAGTGCATACATTGCCTTTTGAACACTTGTTGGTGCCAAATTTAATTCATCTGCAAATATGATTCCCTTTCCGTTTTTAGGGAATCCTTCAAAGCCGAAATACTGCATAGTTTTGTTTTCCATATCTGGAACCGGATAGCCGCTTAAATCTGTTCTATCCATATCCGACACTCTTAAGTCTATTAAGCAAAAACAATTTGGATTGTTTATATCGGACCATCCCTCTGAATACTTTAATCCCTCTTTTTGGGCAATCTCTATTGCGGCCTGTCTTACCAACTGTGATTTCCCAATTCCCGTTGTCCCGAGAATTAAGAGGGGTTCCTTCTTTGCGTAGTGTCGCACAACCAACTCTTTTACTTCTTTATGATTCATTGTTTCACCTCATTCTGTAATAGATATTTATCTTTATAAACATTTGGGTCTATGACTTCATCCGCATACATTTTCGCCATACTAACGTGGTGGCTTGTGGTCTGACTGTATGCATTCTTTCCCATATAGTTTATCACTATTTTTTTATTGTTTGCGGTAAAGCCGATTTTAAGTCCGTATGAGAATATCTCATTGCCGTCGGTGTGTAGATGTTTACTGTCGGCTTTTTCTCCTTTACTCCAACTTTCTGCCACAGCCGCATTGGTTTTCATATTCCCTTACCCCCAATCGTTTTTTCCCAGTTTTCCGCCTCTTCTTTTGCTTTTAGTTTTTCCATTTTCTTTCACCTCAATAGATGATTGATATTTATATTTATATAGTTTATCATTTGTTCAGATAGATTCCAAAACTAATATTTGTTCTAATATTCTTTTATCTTCTTCATAGCCGACATTTAAAAATTCTTCAATAATGTCTTTATTTTTCATCATTTTCCAATCTGATAACTCTATATCTGCCCTCTTTTCAAGAATATGCAAAGTGTTGTTACTGTCTGAAAAAACTAAATAGATTTTTTTAAATCGCCAATTTATTGTATAAGAATCGGCAAATAAAAAAAATCGTGAACCTATTTTTAAAATAGACTTTTTAAAATTGTTATTCCCCCAATTATTTTCTTTAATAACTTTTTTGATGATTGTTTCATCTACTCCATAAAATACACCTTCTTTTATATTCTTTTTCATTACTGTTCTTTTTTCTTTTCTCTCCCGGAGTATATTTTTATATTCTTCCTCGCCCATATTTCTTATCTCATTGTATTTATCAATAGATTTTATGAGTTTATTTATATCTGATTCTTGTGCAATAAGCCCGGTTTCACTTCTAAAAACTGAAGTGCAAATTGGAATTTCTAATATTGCTTCTTTTATTTTCTCATAAAGAGAATGTTCTGGTGGAAACCCTTTGGGAGAACCTGTGTTTTTTAAAAGAAATAGTCCATAGTCGTTTTTAAGCCATATCATCTTATTGCCTTTTAGTGTTGTGGGCATTCTTTCATTTAGATGAGGCCATATTTGCATTGCCTCGTTTATGACATCGTCTTTAGTTTCCATTTAACCAGT
>DHFP01000070.1 GCA_002402315.1 Clostridiales bacterium UBA4821 | reverse complement strand
ATTCATGATTTTGCCGTGCCCGATTTAATAGGCAGTATTGCTTAAATAATAAATTAATGGTATAATTAAATAATTAGAATAATAAGCCTGCTTATAAAAAGAATCTATAGAGGAAAATATGAGTCGATCTTTTATTGAAAATCCACCAAACAATAACAATCTATTAATAAACGCTTTTCGAGTATATATATTAGCTGTTTGCATGATACTGTTTGGGGGTAAATGGTTAAATATAATTTTTTTTTCACAACTTAAGCACTATTTTGAACTTTTACTAATTGCTTTATTGAGTTTAATAACAGAAATCATTTTTTTTATTTCATGTAAAAAAAGCAAATATATTAATAGCTTTAAGTTTTATCTAGTATTCGTAGTGTTCTTAGCTTCATTTTATTTAAACTATGCTACTCAAAATCCCTATATGATAGCATTGTTGCTCTACCCGCTTATTGCATCTGCATTTTTATATGACGGCAAGCTAATTACTATGGTAACAGTCTTGGATGTTCTATCGGTACTAACCCTTAACTTTAGCTTTCCTGATAAGTACTATCATAATGATGGACTATTTGTTCAATTACATATCTTTATATTAGGAGTATTTTTCATTCTATATTCAATCAGGTCAAAAAAAATCATTGAAGCTTCTATAATGCGGGAGAATGAATTAGTACAGACTGTTCAAGAATTAAAACAGGTAGAAAAAGATTTAAATGACAAATTTTTAGAGCTTCAAGCATATAACCAACAATTAGCATCGACAAACGAATGCTTCGAACAATCATATAGCGATTTGGTAATTAAACAACAGGAGGTCATTACACTAAATCAAGTATTATCTTCATCTATCGCAAAAACTGAAAAAGCGTACATTGAATTAAATGAAAAGCAACAAGAAATGGAAGCGTTTAACGAAGAATTAACAGCTTCAAATGACAGTCTGGAAGAAGCATGTAATGAGTTAATTCTAAAGAACCAAGAAATCATAGCGCTAAATCATGTGCTATCCTCCTCTAATGAAAAATTGGACAAAGCATATAATGAGGTAAATACGAAACAACAAGAAATGGAAGCCCTTAATGAGGAATTAATAGCCTCAAACATATCTTTAGAGCAAGCGTATAATGAATTAAGACAGGCTGAAATCCAACTGGTTCAGCAAGAAAAGATGGCATCATTGGGTCAGCTCTCGGCAGGTATAGCGCATGAGATAAATACCCCCATGGGAGCTATAAATTGCAATATGGATGTATCAAAAAAAATTATTTCATTAATAAACTCAGAGCTGCTGAATTTAGAAAGTCAAAAACCTAAGCAATTGCTGCAGAAATTAGATGAACTCAATGAAATAAATATTATGGCATGTAAAAGGATAACGAATATAGTAAAAAGTCTAAAAAGTTTTGCCAGACTAGATGACCAGGATGTATTTCAACAAATAAATATCCATGATGATATTGATAATACTCTTATACTGCTCAATAACAGATTGAAAAACAATGTAGAGGTTCTAAAGGAATATGGAGAATTGCCCAGAATTAAATGCTACGCTAGTCAGCTCAATCAGGTATTTATGAACCTATTGGTTAATGCAGTGGAAGCCATACCAGAATCAGGCAAAATATGGATTAAAACGCACGCTGATAATAATAATATAGTTTATATAAGTATCAAGGATAATGGAATAGGAATAAAATCTGAGTATTTAGAAAAAATCTTTAGCCCAGGATTCACAACAAAAGGGGTTGGGGTAGGTACAGGCTTAGGTTTAGCTATTACATATGATATAATTAAAAGGCATGGTGGAACAATTTTAGTTTATTCTGAATATGGCAAAGGAGCAGAATTTATTGTTGAACTTCCAATTCAATAATAATTTATTCAAAAATATACATTTTTACAAAACAGCGCACAACATATTTAAAATAAAATCACTAACAAGGGGGAAATATATATGTTAAATATCAAAAATACTAACGCAAGTGGACCAGATGCAAGTAGTGTAGTTGAAAAAGCAGTAAACTCCATAAAGCAGGATGAAACTAAACTAGTTATATTCTTTGCCAGCACAAAATATGACTTTAACGAGGTTTCAAAGCTTTTTAAAGATAACTTTCAAGATATTGACGTAATTGGCTGTACAACAGCAGGTGAAATTGGGCCCGATGGCTTTGTAGAAGGAAATATTTCAGCAATAAGTATCGCAGCCGATGACTTCGAAACCTCTACATATGTAATGAAGAATATTAAAACCAAATCTATGATGGCAAGAAATGATTTGATAAAAACGGCAGAAAAAATAGGCATAAAAACCAGTGACTCAGAAAATGGATTTATAATTACTCTAATTGATGGAATGCAAGCATCAGAAGAAAAGGTTATGAATGCTATAGCAAGCAGCTTTACTAATTTTCCGCTTGTAGGAGGAAGTGCCGGAGATGACTTAAATTTTCAACAAACATTTGTAAGTGCGAACGGAGATGTATACACTGATGCAGCAGTAATAACCTTTGTTCGGACAAGTAAGAAATTCTTCTTGTATAAAGAAAATATATATGTCCCTACAGATATAGAATTTAAAGTTACAGGTATTGATATTTCAAGAAGAGCAATAACGGAATTGAACGGAAAACCTGCAGCTGAAGAATATGCTAAGGCTCTAGGCGTTTCTGTTGAAGACCTTCCAAATCACTTTATGCGTAATCCTCTAGGCAGGGTTATATTAGATAATATTTTTATTACAGCTCCAAGAGAAATTATTGATAATAATGGCATAGCATTTTACAGTCTCACATTAAAAGATACAATAGTAAAACTATTAAAACCAATCAACGCAGTAGAAGAAGCTAGGAAAACAGTTCAAGCAATTAAGCAAAACCTGCCCGATTGTAAAGGCGTCATACTGTTTAACTGTATACTAAGATACTTGCAGTTTAAAAATGAAAATATCTGTAAAGAAGTATCAGATGAATTCGCAGGTTGCGGTTCGATTTGTGGATTCAGTACATACGGTGAACAATTGAACAACCTTCAGGTCAGTCAGACTCTTACCCTGATAGCTTTTGGCGAGTAGTCAACAACTTAAAAAAATAGCAGAGAGGCTGACCTGAAAGTCAATTTTCACTGACTTCAGATCAGCCTCTCTATTTAAAGCTTCAAATCCTGCCTCACCTGGGCCTGTATCTGATCAACCTGTTCCATGGAATTACCTTCAGCATATATCCTGAACAATGCTTCTGTTCCTGATGCTCTTATCAGCATCCAACTTCCATCCTCCATAACAAATTTTTGTCCATCTATACTTATAACTTTCTCAATTTTCTTTCCCGCTATGTTTTCAGGATTATACTCTTTAAGATGGTTTAGTACCCTCTCTTTAACTACATTTGTGCAGTGAATATCAAGCCTTTTACTATATAGATATCCAACCTCTTCTTTTAAATCCTCCATAATCTCAGTCGGAGACTTTCCATAACGTGCTACCATTTCAGCTATGAGCAGGCATGCCAGTATACCATCCTTTTCCGGTACATGCCCCCTTATTGAAAGACCCCCGGACTCTTCACCGCCAAGGAATGCATCCCTATTTATCATTGCATCGGCAATGTATTTGAATCCAACAGGAGTCTCTATAACCTCCATTCCATATTTCTCAGCTATCCTATCAACCATATATGTGGTTGCTACCGTACGTGCTACCGTACCCTTCCAACCTCTTGTCTTGATAAGATAGTGTTGAAGCAGGTAAATCACCTGATTAGGACTAATATAGTTGCCCTTGCTGTCAATCACTCCAAATCTATCGGCATCCCCATCGGTAGCCAATCCAAGGTCTGCGCCTTCTTTATCCATAGCTTTTACAAGGTCTTTCATGTTTGCTATTGTAGGTTCAGGCATAGAGCCTCCAAATAGAGGATCCCTGTAATTATTTATTGTCTTGACTGTACACCCCAGGCTTTCAAGTATCTCTGAAGTATACCCTATCCCGGCTCCAAACATAGGATTATATACTATCTTTAATTTTGCCTTTGTTATTACATCACCATCTATCAGCTTGGATACAGCTGCTATATAAGCCTCCTTTGGTTCTGATAAACGAACCCATTCTTCGTTACTTCTTTCGTTTATCTCACCACTTTCCAAAATCATTTTCACATTCTCAACTATTTTGTCAGTAATACCTTTATGTGCAGGCCCACCGTATTCAGGGATAAATTTTATGCCATTGTACATTGGAGGGTTGTGACTGGCTGTTATCATTATGGCACCGGCTGCCTTTAAGTTTACAACTTCAAATGCAATTACAGGTGTCGGTGCAGCATTTTCAGTTATGTATACCCTGATTTTATTTGCTGTTAAAACATTGGAACATGCTTTTGCGAATTCCGGAGATAGGAATCTATTGTCAAATCCAATTACTATTCCCCTGTCTCCTAGTTTCTCCTCATTAATAAAGTGTGCAATGGCTTGAGCTACTATTTTGACATTATGAAATGTAAAGTCCTCCGCCATCATACTTCGCCAGCCGTCAGTTCCAAAGGTGATTTTGTTCATTTTCAGCCTCCTTATGTATTATTAATCCCGAATTATAAATAATCTTAACTTGTTCTAGTATTTATTAATTATATTCCTTAAGTATTGGATGAATTCATCCTTTAAGTCATCACGCTGCAAGGCAAACTCCACCGTAGCCTGCAGATAACCCAACCTATTGCCCACATCATAGCGCTTACCGGTAAATTCATAAGCATACATGGCTTCGCTCTTAACAATTTCCCTTAGGGCATCAGTGAGTTGAATCTCTCCCCCCGTTCCCGGAGTCAGGTTTTCCAAACAATCAAATATTTTGGGAGTTAAAATATATCTTCCTAAAATTGCTATATTGGAAGGTGCATCTTTTATTTGAGGTTTCTCAACCAAATCCTTCACCTTACTAATTCTATCTTCAATCTGCTTACAACTTACTATGCCGTATTTATCCACATCCTCTTCAGGCACATGCTGAACCCCCAGTATGGTTGTCTTGTATTCATTGTAAACATCAATCAATTGTTTAAGGCATGGCACTTCTGCGTCTACTATATCATCTCCGAGCAGCACTGCAAAAGGTTCATTTCCGACAAACGACCTTGCACAGTAGATAGCATGCCCCAATCCCCTTGGTTCCTTCTGCCTGATATAGTGAATATCAACAAGGTTGGAGACATCTTTTACAAGGCTCAGGAGTTCCTCTTTGCCGCTTTTTTGCAGTTCCATCTCTAATTCAAGGGATTTATCAAAATGGTCTTCAATAGATCTCTTATTTCTACCTGTAACGATGATTATATTCTCCACTCCGGACTCAATAGCTTCTTCCACGATATACTGTATAGTTGGCTTATCCACTATAGGCAGCATCTCTTTAGGCTGTGCTTTGGTAGCAGGCAGAAACCGTGTTCCCAAACCTGCTGCCGGAATAATAGCTTTTCTAACTTTCACTGTCTGTTCTCCTTTAAAAATCTAATTACCCACTATATTACCTACAGGTGCCTTTTCCAGGTTCTCATTTACGTATTTATTAAATCCTTCTGAACTTTGCCCCATAAATGCAACCTTTAAAGTCTGTAAAATTATTTTTATATCAAATAGTATAGAATAATTTCTGATATATAATAGGTCGTATCTCAGTTTATCTTCCGGTATAGTAGTATACTTGCCGAGTACCTGAGCCAGCCCGGTTATACCGGCTTTAACCGAAGTTCTGTATTCATATCCTGGAATTTCTTTTTTAAACTGCTCAACAAAATGCGGCCTTTCCGGCCTTGGTCCTACAATACTCATTGCTCCTGTTAAAACATTAAATAGCTGGGGTATTTCATCCAATCTTAACTTTCTTAATATGTTACCAACCTGAGTTACTCTATTATCACCCTCAACCGACATAACCGGTCCGGTTTTCTTCTCAGCATCTTCCACCATGGTTCTGAATTTATACAGCTTAAAGGTCTTGCCTTCCCTGGTTACCCTCTCCTGGCTATAAATAGCCGTTCCTTTTGAGTTCAGCTTAATTGAAGCTGCTACAATGGCCATAATAGGCAGTAATATGACAGTACCAACTAACGAAACCGCGATATCAAATCCCCTCTTCATATACCTTTGCCCGCTTGATAGTTTGAGATTCTCCACCGCAAAGGTAGGAACATCATCAAACTGTAACATATGAGACTTATAAAGCAATATCTCGGATAAATCAGGAATTATATATATACCTTTACCTTTATTAATACAATACCCAATTATTTTTACCCTATCCCTATTTGAAACACTTGAACATACAAAGACCTCGTCCGCTAAGTCTATATACCTAAGAACATTATCAATATCACTGGTATCACAACTGTACTTTATATCCAAAAGCATATTGCTGGCAGAACCTCTAATCTTTTCAACTATATTTGTAACCTCTTCCAGAGTACTGCCAATAACCGCTACCTTTCTTGTGTCCAGTACAAACTTTTTGGTTTCCCAAACAAATATTCTCCATAATGTCAGTAATGAAATTTGGATAACCGGCGCCATAAGCAATATACTTCTTGGAAAAGAGAATCCCTGATTAAAATATGTTATAGCCATGGTGGTTATACTTAGGAGTACCACGGCAAAAAATATTGAATACAAGGTTTCATACAGGGATTTTCTAAATACTGCCAGAAGTCCGTAAAGGTCGAAATACAATAAAGCTGCAATTGTTATAAAAGGTATTATCTCGATATACGGTACAATATTAATCTCCGGCGGACTAAAATTAAACTTTATCATAAAGGCTATATAAAACCCGAGGTTAATCAGCAAAATATCAACTAATATCACTATGAAACTAAATATTTTATCTTTGCTCTCTCGCAAACTTGTCATTTCTATCCCTCACAAACTACTACTTTTATTGAGCCCCTAAGTTATACTTTCATTATATGTAAGCCGATAATATTATAAACAAAAAAGGCCACTTTGTAAATGTCCATGTACTGCCATCTCTGTTGGCTTTTGGC
>DHFP01000142.1 GCA_002402315.1 Clostridiales bacterium UBA4821 | reverse complement strand
AACAGAAGTAAAAGAAAAAAGGAACTTACAGAGTTGGTTATAAAAGTATACTTTAATAAGGTTTATAAAAGAGTAGGGCACCTTTTTTAGGACCGTTTCAAAAGCGAGATTGTTAATGACGACAGATATTTGATGTGCTTAAGTGCATATATTCACAACAATCCAGTAAGAGCAGGAATAGTAGCTTTGGCAGAAGAATATCACTGGAGCAGCATGAAAGAATACATAAAAAAAGAAAAAACAAATTAATCAAAACAGAACGTATTCTAAGCCTTTTTTCGGCAAGCAAACCAAAGGCCATAAATGAGTATAGAAAGTATGTGAAGAAATATGAACTTCAGGGAGAAGAAATAATGGACATAGAGGAGGAACTTCTAGTAGAAAAGCGAAAGAATAATAACTTTATAGAAACAATAGGAGAGGCCCGGCAAAAACTAGAGGAAGAGCTTGCAAGGCGCGAAGTAGAGGCAGAAGCCATTAAAAGGGATAAGGAATTACGTAAAGCCATGATGGAAATGCTTTCGCAGGAATTCAACATTGACGCTAGCTCAGATAGGGAAGTTATGCGGTGGATTTGCAGAATCAACAGTATGTTTAATCCTAAGATTAAAGTAAAGAACCGTCCCTGACTTTATGACTTTACTGACTTTATATTTGGTGATGTAGGAGGGTTGCATGGCTTTATAAGTTTCCTGAAGGAGATTTATGAAGGTGAAAACAAAGAAGAACGAAGTAATTCTAAGGCATGGACACATAGCCTTGGATGGAGTGAGAGAAAAATTTCAAATAAATTGATTTTGTAGACGTGTTTCAATAATCAACGCAAAAAACATTATAAACATTCGTTCAAAATGTGCTTCTAAGCTGCGTTAATACTGACTTCCTAAACTGTCAATTGCTTCAAATAGTACCTACTTTATTACGAACGTCAATGTTGTCATAAAAATATTTATAAAAAGCGTTGAATTTATGACAAGAATAGCATATACTATAAGTAAGGTAAGAAGCGAAAGGAGGATTTTAATGATATTTGATATGAAAACTATTGGAGCTAATATAAAAGCATTAAGAGACAATGCTGGGTTAGGACAAAAGCACATTGCTGGTTATCTTGGTGTAGACCAGAGTCTGATTTCAAAATTTGAATCGGGAGAACGTGCCATTAGTTCGGATATGCTGGATAAACTTGCAGCTTTATTTTGCTGCCCAGTATCAATAATTCCATTACCAGGTGAGCGTAAACCATCTGTAAGCTTTGCTTTTCGCACTATGGAAATTGACAGTGAAGATCTAAAAGCTTTGGCTGTAATCAATAGAATTGCATTAAATCAAATGCAGATGGATGAAATTGCCGGAGGTACAATGAATGATTGAAAAGATGGCTTTAAGTAATAAGGCATCCAGTGTCAGAAAAAAGTTAGGAGAAGATAATACTTCTCCTATTGACATTTTTGCCTTAATGTATACGCTTGAGAATGTGACATTAGTCAAGTATCCATTGGGAGAAAAAATTAGTGGTGCATGTCTAAAAAATAATACATCTACAGTAATAGCAGTGAATTCAGGTATGTCTATTGGCCGACAGAGGTTCTCGCTGGCTCATGAGTTATATCATCTTTATTTTGATGAAGATATGATCACAACAATTTGTTCAAGTAAAATTGGGGGTGGCAACCAAACTGAAAAGTATGCGGATCAGTTTGCATCTTATTTGCTAATGCCGTCAGCAGCTTTGTACGAAAAAATACAAGAGATAAAAATCGTGGAAAATCGGAAATTAGCGATTAAAGATGTTATTAAATTGGAGCAATATTTTGGTGTTAGCAGACAGGCAATGCTTTTTCGCTTACAGGAAGAAGGTGAACTGTCTCAGTCTGATGCAGCAGATATGCAAAAGGACGTCATCATCTCTGCTGCAAAGTTAGGATATGATACTTCTTTGTATAAACCTACTCCAGAGAATGAAAATAAGGGAACTTATGGTCATTATATAAAGCAAGCCGAAAATCTTTTACAATCTGATATTATATCTGCTGGAAAATATGAAGAGTGGCTATTAGATGCTTTTCGTGATGACATTGTGTATGGTGATGAGATGAATGGAGGCGAATTAATTGACTGATTCGCTTTTCTTCGACACGGATTGTATTTCTGCTTTTTTGTGGGTTGGAAATGAGAGTTTATTGCCGCAGCTATATCCGGGGAGAATCGTAATTCCAAGGCCAGTTTATGATGAATTATCCAATCCGAGAATATCACATTTGAAAGTACGTATTGATGCTTTGGTTTCCGCCGGTCAGGCTGAGATTATTGAAATTATAGTAGGAACAGAAGAATACAATATGTTTTACAAATTGACTGTCGAACCAGTTAAAGGTCAAAAATTAATTGGTAAGGGAGAAGCTGCATCAATAGCTTTAGCAAAAGAAAATGATGGTATTGTCGCCAGTAATAATTTGCGTGACATTGGTGATTATGTTGAGGAGTTTCAATTGAAGCATATTACCACAGGAGAAATTCTTGTTGATGCTTATAATAAGGGATTGATTACTGAGGTTGACGGAAATACAATTTGGGCTTCCATGTTAGCCAAACGAAGGAAATTAGGCGCTTCCAGTTTTTCAGACTTCCTTAAAAGCAAATAAACAAAAAGTCAAATATTGAAGAAAAGTCATTTTTTTATGTAAGACTTGACACAAGCTAACGAAAAATATAAGGGCGATGCCCTTTTGCAAAAGTGCTTTACAGTGGAGTTCCTTACTAAAAAGCAAAAAATTAATGAAGGAGAAGTTCCTCAGTATTATGTGGAAAATAGCCACGAAGCTATCATTAACCCGCAAGTATTCGAGTTGGTGCAACAGGAACTGAAAAAACGGCTACAGACAAAAGGTAGATATAGTGGAGTGGATATGTTTTCCTCAAAAATTAAATGTGGAGAGTGCGGCAAAGGTTTAGTATCACCCAAGATACCACCCGCTAATCAACTTATTTGGGAAGCATTCGAAGCAGCGGTTGAAGTTGTAGTTAAGAACGGTGGAAAAGCTACTAAAGGAAAAGCACGTTCAGGAGCAAAGCTTGGAAGTGATGACCTTCCACTTGATTCTGTTGAAGGTTATATTGCATTTAAGGTTCATGGTGTAAAAGAAGGAGAAACTGCATTTGGACCTGGTTTTGTTATTTGTGCTGTTCTTGATTGGGCTGAAATATGTAAAAATGAAAGAGGATATTTGACTATAAATCCTTTGTTTAATTTATGATGTTAATTAGTTTTGGATGGAGGTGTTGATTTTGAATGTTTTAGAAAATAAATTTAATTCAGATATGCAGAATATCTATAAATCTGCCAAGAAAGAACTTGGGTATAATGCAACACGTTTTCTACAACTATTATCAGAAAAAGGTGGCATTATGACTGCGAAAATCCTTATATCTAAAGATGGTGGAACTTATGGATTTGAAGTACTGTGGGAACATAAGAGGTTAGACTTATCCATTGAAGCACATGTTTTGAAAGAAGAATATAGAGAACTATTTTCTGATGAAGAAAGAACTATTTGCAGAGAAAGGCTTGAGAAATTCGGATATAATGTGAATTGATTTTACAAAAAAATAATAAACAACAGAAAGGTAAAAAAATATGGCATTTCAGACACCACTTACCATATATGAAGTAATCAGGGACATTCATTCAAAAAAGTATTTACTTCCTTCGATACAGAGGGAGTTTGTGTGGAATACGGAACAAATTAAAATGTTATTTGATAGTCTTATGAGAGACTATCCTATTAATGCTTTTCTTTTTTGGAAGGTTCCTAAAGAAAAAGTATCCGAGTTTAAGTTTTATGAATTTTTGAGAGATTACCATCAAAGGAAAAACAAACACAATCCAAAAGCTGATGCTTTAGGCAATGACGATATAATGGCCGTATTGGATGGCCAGCAGAGATTGACATCTTTATATATAGCTTTAAAAGGTGCATATGCTCAGAAGCTTTCATATAAACGATGGGATAATGACCAGGCATATCCAAAAAAACGACTATATTTAAATCTTCTTTCAGCTTCAGAAGACAGTACATATGAATATGAATTTGAGTTTTTAACTGATGATGAAGCCAAACAAAATGATGAAAATCATCACTGGTTTCTTGTGGGAAAAATTCTTGATCTAAAAGAACAGTATGATGTTATGAATTATATGATAGAAAATGGGTTATCTTCTAATCCTGATAAAGATAAAGCTAAGTTTGCAAACAAAGAACTATACAAACTTCATGCAGTTCTGCATGTAAACAAAATCATCAGTTATTATCTTGAACAAAGCACGGAATTGGACAAGGTTCTAAATATTTTTATTCGTGTAAATAGCGGAGGAACAACTCTTAGTTATTCTGATTTACTGCTTTCTTTTGCAACTGCCCAATGGGAAAAGAGAGATGCACGAGAAGAAATAAACTCATTGAGTGGGAAAAGATATCAATGGAAATGGGTCCGCCTCTAAACCACAGGATAGGTAAAGAAGAGACAGAAAATCTAATCATAAACTATGATTTTAAGGGTATTTCATCAATGAAATTTTCAGAAGAGTTTTATGGGATTGTATTTACGAAAGAATGTGAGGAGATGCATAATGGATCATGTTGTATATGTTGATGCAAAAGCAAAAGAATTGAACTGTATTTTGGATGGAACAAAGACAATCAAACTGCTTGCGCCGAACACGAATGTGAAGGTGATATGATGAGCAAAATCTCAATTCGTTTTTTGATGATAAAGAAGTCCGTGCTGTTTGGGACGATGAAAAATCCAAGTGGTGGTTTTCTGTGCTGGATATTATCGGCGTTTTACGTGGCGAGGACGATTACAAGAAAAATAGAAATTATTGGAAATTTTTGAAAGTAAAACTGAAAAAAGAAAACAACGAGTTGGTTAGTGTCGCTAACCAACTGAAATTGACAGCTGCCGACGGGAAAAAATATCTAACAGATACATTTGATTATGACGGCATCATTGAACTTGCGAAAAATTTTCCAAGCAAACAGGCAAATCGCTTTATCGAATGGTTCACCTACAGTGATGAAACGATTGACGGAAAAAGCAAATCAAAGGCATATTCTCTTTTCGATAATTCCCTTTTTGACACAATAGAAGTCGGCACAGTGAAAGGCTTGCAGCAGATTCACGGCTTTTTATTCGGCGGGCTTTATGACTTTGCAGGGCAAATCAGAACCCTTAATATCGCAAAGAGTGGCTTTCAATTTGCTATGGCGCGTTTCTTACCCGAAACGCTTAAAAAAATTGAGGAAATGCCCGAAATCACTTTTGATGAAATTTATTTGCTAACCTACCTTTTTAATAACTCAAGGCCATAGTCTTTATTATCTGTTCGTTTGTTGAGAAATGTCCCCAAATTTCCAAATTTCTTTCATCATTCCTTACCTTAATCTGTTTCACTGCCAGCTTTCAATTTCTCACTCCTGTCACTAGTTATCAGTGCATCTATCATTTCGTAGATCTCACCATCAACAAATGTATCCAGTTTATATAGCGTCAAGCCTATTCTATGATCGGTAACCCTTCCCTGCGGGAAATTATAGGTCCTGATTCTTTCGCTCCTATCTCCGGTCCCGACCTGGCTCTTTCTTGCCTGGGCTACCTCTGCATTCTGTTCCTCTTGCATTTTTTCAAAGAGCCTGGCCCTTAGTATTCTCATCGCCTTATCCTTATTCTTGTGCTGGGACTTTTCGTCCTGGCAGGATACAACCAGCCCTGTAGGAATATGCGTAATCCTAACAGCCGAGTCTGTAGTATTTACACACTGCCCGCCAGGACCACCAGCCCTGAATACATCTATTCTCAAGTCATTCGTGTTAATCTCAACCTCTACATCCTCAACCTCAGGCAGCACAGCGACCGTAACCGTAGACGTGTGAATTCGCCCGCTGGCTTCGGTTGCAGGTACCCTTTGAACCCTGTGAACTCCACTTTCAAACTTCAGCCTGCTGTATGCGCCCTTGCCCTCTATCATAAATATAACTTCCTTAAATCCTCCCAGACCGGTAGGATTGGAACTCATTATTTCAGCCCTCCATCTGTTCCTCTCAGCATACCTGGAATAAAGCCTGAATAGCACTCCTGCAAACAGTGCTGCTTCGTCTCCTCCTGCTCCGCCTCTAATCTCTACGATAACATTTTTATCGTCATTGGGGTCTTTGGGAAGAAGCAATATTTTTAATTCCTCTTCAACTTTTTCAAGCTTCTCGGTGGATTCTTGCAGTTCAAGTTCAGCCAGTTCCCTCATTTCTCTGTCCGGTTTATCTTCTAATAACTCTCTAGCTTCCTTGATAGTACCCTTTGTCTTCTTGTACTCTCTATACTTGACAACAATTTCTTCTATATCCGAATGTTCCTTCATCAGTTTTCTCCACTCTTCCTGATTGGAAATAACCTCTGAATCACTAAGCTTCTTGTTTATTTCTTCATATCTCTGTTCCACAAACTCCAACTTTGCAAACATCTTATTCTCCCTTTCATTGACTTGGCCTTCAGCATATTCTCGGCAGAGGCTCTCCGGCCAGTATATCCAAAACCCGGCTGCCTCTTCCTGCAGTCTTTAATATTACCATAGGTTTACTAGAATTGTCTACTACCCTGCCTATTATCTGTGCTTCTTTCCCATACTCGTTATTTTTCATCTCTTCTAATAGCTGATTTGCCTCCGATTCATGTACAAATGCTGCAATTCTCCCCTCGTTAGCAAGGTAAAATGGATCAAGGCCAAGGAGTTCGCATACTCCCCTAACACTATCTTCTATTGGAATCTGCCTTTCATGAACCTCAATATCCACTCTTGACTGTAATGCAATCTCATTTAAAACAGTAGCCAAACCTCCCCGGGTTGCATCACGCATAACATGAATCTTATCTGTAACCCTTAGCATGTTTTCAATCAGTTTATTGAGAGGCGCAACATCACTTCTAACTCTTGTTTTAAACCCTAATTCTTCTCTGGCTGTAATTACAGCAGCACCATGGCAGCCAATGGGCCCGTTTACGATAATTACATCTCCGGGCCGGGCCATGGCTCCGCCAATATTTAATCCATCCGGTATAACTCCTATACCTGATGTAGTAATGAACACTCCATCTGCGTTTCCTCTTTCAACTACCTTTGTATCTCCGGCCACTATGGAAACTCCTGCCTGGTCAGCCGTTTCTTTCATTGACCTGACCACATTCTCAAGGATAGCCATTTCCAACCCTTCTTCCAGGATAAATGCGGCAGTAATCCCAACCGGTTTGGCACCCATAGCCGCAAGGTCATTTATAGTTCCGCATACTGCAAGCTTCCCAATATCCCCTCCTTCAAAAAAAAGGGGTCTGACAACAAAAGAATCTGTAGTAAATGCTATCTTCTTTGAAGATAATTCCAATACGGCTGCATCATTCATTTCATTCAGTACCGGATTGTTAAAGTATTTCTTGAAGAGAGTATCAATGAGTTCTCTTGACATTCCCCCGCCGCTGCCATGGTTCAAGGTAACTGCCAGCTGTTTCAATAGTTTCAATCCTTTCTGTATAGTTTGTAAATTCGACGCATTAACCTTATAGTTACTTTCTTTAGCTAAGTATATACACACTTATTATATTTGTAATAGGCCGCGCAGCTTCCTTCAGATGAAACCATACATGCACCTATAGGACTTTGAGGAGTGCATACGTTTCTGAATAAGGGACATTCAAGCGGCGTTTTCAACCCTTTTATTACATCTCCGCAGCTGCATGCTCCATCTCCGGTCCACACCGGCCTCTCCAGTTTATAATAGGTCCTTGCATTCCTTTGCTCATAATCCTCAGAGGGCTCCAGCCCTGATTGAGGTATAATACCTAACCCCCTCCAGCTGTCATCAACTTTCTGAAACATCCGGTCTATAACCTTCAACGCCCGTGCATTTCCTGCTTCGGTTCCGGCCTTTTTATAGGCATTTTCAACGCATGCCCTTCCCTCTGCAACCTGAAGAATCAGCATATAAATACTCATTAAAATATCAGTTAGCTCAAATCCTGCTATTACGCATGGAATTCCATACATTTCAGGAATAAACCCATACGGCGCTTGTCCTGTAACAGAAGTCACGTGTCCCGGGCATATTAACCCGTCCACCTTTACTTCTCCTGCACTGAATAGTGATTTTAAAGCTGGGAAAAGCTGCTTCAGTCCCGGCAGAATCAAAAAATTGCCTAATCCTTCATCTTCAGCCTGTTTCATACAAAGCCCCACAACAGGAGAAGTAGTCTCAAATCCTACTGCTAAAAATACCACCATCTTACCGGGGTTGTCTTTTGCAATCTTTATAGAATCCAAAGGTGAGTATACTATTCTTATATCAGCGCCATACATACGGGTGTTTTCAAGTGTACCCTCAATACCAGGAACCCTTAGCATGTCTCCGAAGCTGCAAATAATTACTTCCTCATTTTTAGTCAGTTGAATGGCCTGGTCTATATATTGCGGCGGAGTTACACAGACAGGACAGCCTGGTCCGGAGATCAGCTGTATATTTTCCGGAAGTATTGACTTTATACCATGCCTGAAGATACTCATTGTGTGAGTTCCGCACACTTCCATAAGTGTAATCTGTCGTTTCAAACGCTTACCGGCAGCAAAAATAGCTTCGGTTAGTTGTTCTTCCATTACTATAAACTCCCTCTTTTCTAAAGTTAAGGGTATTTGACTCAAGTCTCCTTACCCAGCGCTGATTCTAACTCCTTAAACAGCTTAATGGTTTCTTCAGCCTCGTCCGGGACCATCTTCTGTATGGCACATCCGGCATGAACCAGTAGATAATCACCTATATTTATATCTTCCAGCAGTTCAACGGATACCTCTTTCTGCACTCCTAAGAAGTCTAAGACCGCAGTATTATTACTTATTGAAACCACTTTCCCTGGAATTGCTACACACATTATCAGTACCTCTTTTCAATCCTCATAAGTTATGATGATTATATACTTTGAGGAAGTGGGTGTAAATAGACTAAACCTGTTCATTAAAATTTAAAGAAGCTCAAGATGATTATCTTGAGCTTCTTTACCTATCTTGTTACCATTCCAACGCGTACTTTTTTCCCTAAAGTAGTTGTTACCTGCTTCTCATTACCATCTGAAACCACTATCAGTGTTACCTTATCATTGGGATTTTTACTGTATACCTGTGTTCTCAAGTCCACCATGGTTTGTACATTCACATCATCAACCTTTTTTATGACATCGCCCACCTTTATACCACTTGCAGCAGCCGGACTACCTGCATCCAGTCTTGCAACATAGACACCTCCATCGATATTAAGTGTAGGATCTACATAAGGCATAACCTCTTTATCATAAGCAAACAATCCAAGGTAAGGTTCATCGAATGTGCCCTTTTTGATAAAACTGTTAACTATAGGTTTGGCAAGGTTTATAGGTATTGCAAATCCAATCGCCTCTGCACTTGCCACTTTTATTGTATTTATACCTATAACCTCTCCTCTGGAATTCAATAGCGGCCCTCCGCTATTTCCCGGGTTTATGCTGGCATCGGTTTGAATCAAATCTTCCATGAAATTTGTTCCCTGCTCGGTATCAATTTGTATGGTCCTGTTTAACGCACTTATAATCCCCGACGTAACAGTTCTTTGAAACTGCAATCCAAGTGGATTTCCTATTGCAATTGCCGGTTCGCCGACTTTCAAGCTGTTCGAATCCCCCAGTTTTGAGGCTGGAAGTCCGGTTACATTAACCTTTACTACAGCAAGGTCTATAACAGGGTCTGCCCACAAGGTTGTTCCATCCAGGTTTTGTCCGCCTGACAGAGTAACTATTATCTTCTTGTTCTTACCTCCTGCAACATGGTGGTTTGTCAGTATATAACCATTTGAGTCAACTATAATCCCTGAGCCCAATCCCCATTTTTCGTCTGCCTGGCTTTTAAAAATGGAATTTCCATCCGGCTTTAAAACTGCAATACCAACAACCGGATGTACTGATTGGCTTACTACATTGGTCACATTTGTTGTGCCCGGTGCCTGTCCTTCTGCTGCTATTTGCTGAGGCTGGGGTACCTGCTGCTGCGCGGGCGGCTGTGTTGCCTCTCCCCGCGGTGTTGAAGGATTCTGGCCCCTGGTTCCTATGTATCCTAGTGTAAGGAAAGTCAATAAAAGAAAGGTTAAAACTGATGTAATTATTGATGTTAATACAGGTCTGCTTCTTCTCATTCTCTCATCTCCGTTTATATTGTTTAGCAATATTATTTTCTTGAACGAAAGAATTAATACAAATAATAAAAATAAAAAGCCAGTTATCCTGGCTTTTTATTTTTATTATTCTTCCTAAAACTCAAACTCCACATCAGATAATCTTCTCTTAATCTCATCCATAACCATCTTTTCTTCCTCAATACCATCAGCTATAAATGTCACTGAGAAACGGACGTACCGTCCTGCATCATCCCATGGAACTGTTGAAATGAGCTTTTCTGTTATCAAATACTGCGAAAAGTCCTCTGCTGACTCAAATCTCCTGCCGTCCTTTATACCTTTTGGCACCTCCACATAGAGGTAGAATGAACCCTTTGGTTTTCTTGCATCAAAACCAACTTCCCTGAGGACTTCTACCAGCATATCATGTCTTCTTGAATACTTCCGGCTGATTCTATCTGTAATCTCCAGATGCTCAACTGCGTATACACCCGCTTTCTGTATAGCAATAAACTGACCGGAATCATTGTTGTCCTTCACTGTGGCAAAACCCTTAATAATCAGTTCATTACCGGCAACAGCCGCCAGTCTCCACCCTGTCATATTGAAGGCTTTGGACAGTGAGAAAAGCTCAACACCTACATCCTTTGCACCATCTACCGTTAAGAAGGATAACGGCTTTTCCCCGTCAAACATCAAACCGGCATAAGCTGCATCATGTACTACTATGATATGGTTCTCTTTTGCAAACCTAACAACCTTTTCAAAGAACTCACGTGTTGCCGATGCACCTGTAGGATTATTGGGATAGTTGAGATATAACAGTTTAGCCCTCTTTCTTGTATCTGAATCAAGAGAATCCAAGTCGGGCAGGAAATTGTTCTCCTTGGTTATAGGAAGACTTACCACCTGTCCGCCAAACCACTTGGTGAGTGTTCCCAAAACCGGGTAATTTGGAACAGGCATGATAGTAATATCTCCAGGATTTATGAATGCTGCGGGCAGCATTGCTAATACAGGCTTTGAGCCTATACCATGTATAATCTCAGTCTCCGGATTCAGTCCCTTTATTCCAAATACTCTTTCCAGGTATATTGCTGCTGCATCCTTGAATTCTTGAATGCCGTTGTCTGAATATCCTCTATTCTCCGGCTTGGCTGCTTCTTCAGCCAGTTTGGCAACCACTCCTGCATCTGCCATTTCATCGGGTTCGCCTACCCCCATATCAATTATCTCCACGCCCGGGTGAGCTTTTTTTGCTGCCATTTTTGCTCTTTTTATCTTTTCAAACTTGTATATTACGGTGTCCTTACCAAAATTGGCTCCGCCTATCCTCTCAGCAAACATGTTTTGTATATAACTTTCAGACATAATCATTCCTCCCCAACAAATTAGTGCTAAGTATAATTACATGCTATTTACTATCAACTGCCAACTGTTAACTGTAATAGTATTCTCCCTCAAAAACAAACTCAGCCGGTCCGGTCATATAAACATGATTATCGTTTTCACTCCACTCTGTCTGAAGCTCACCACCAGGCAGTTTTACAGTTGCCTTTCTGTTGCAAACGTTGTTCAAAACCGAAGCAACAAAGGACCCACAAGCTCCTGTTCCACATGCAAGGGTTTCGCCTACTCCTCTTTCCCAAATCCTGATCTCAATCATATCCTTGTTTAGTGGACGGACAAACTCAACATTGATCCTCCTGGGAAAAATCTTATACTTTTCGATCAAAGGCCCAACCCTTTCAATAGGTATTGCACTCAAGTCATCAACAAAGGCTACAGCGTGAGGGTTACCCATGGAAACACAAGTCAGAATAAAGTAATCTTCATTTATCTCAATCGGCTCGGCTATAAAACTTTTTCCGTTACTTACAACCGGGATTTTTTCCGGTTCCAGGACAGGCTCTCCCATGTCTACTTTAACTTTTATTACATAACTGTTTTCAACCGTTAAATCCAGAACCTTTATTCCGCCTAGAGTCTCAACCGTTATAGAAGTCTTGTTTGTCAGTCCTTTATCATACACATACTTGCCAACGCATCGAATTCCATTGCCGCACATCTCAGCTTCAGACCCATCGGTGTTGAACATCCTCATCTTGAAATCAGCTTTTTCTGACGGCATAATCAGTATAAATCCGTCAGAACCTATTCCGAAATGCCTGTCGCCAGTCTTTTTCGCAAGCTCTGAAAGGTTTCCGGTCAGTTTTTCATTAAAGCAGTTTATTACAACAAAATCATTGCCGGTCCCCTGCATCTTAGCAAATTTAATGGTTTTACCTTCTACCATGAACAATACCCCTCTCTAACCAATTGCTTTGTGAGGTTAATTATACCATATAACCGCAAAACTTAAACACAATTATCATGATATCTTGAATTTAGTTCTAAGAAATGGTAACTTATTATTGCAAATCTAATCTGATAGAAGTGATAAGTATGGCTTCAGTCACTACCGTTCAGCAGATTGGCGGCAAGAATTCTTGCAGGCGCTACGGGTACTAGAAAGGAAGAAGGTTCAGTACTCGGCGGTTTAGGTAATCTTCTTGATGGAGATTGATAGAATCTATAACCAAAAAGCCAGGATGACCTGGCTTTTTAAATTTTTAGCTTCATTTTGCCATCTCCAAATGGCGCTTCACTTTCTTCGTTGTAGTCTTTATCAATTCCTGTTCCCTTACTGTAAATTCCCTTATGTGCTTATAAAGTGTCAGTCTTTTATTTACTGCCCTTACTTCCTGGTCAATTAAAGAATGTATCTGTTCATCGGTTAGTGAATCTCCGAATTTTTCCTGGAGTAATTCTTTATCTATAACTATAGTGGCACATATTACCGTATCTCCTTCTTTATCGGGCTTTCCCCACACCATAGATTCTTTGATATACGGACTCCGGTTTATCAAGGCCTCCAGTTCTTCAGGGAAGATGTTCTTGCCGTTTTTGGTTACTATTACGTTTTTCTTCCTTCCTGTAATGTACACAAAACCATCTTTATCTATATACCCAAGGTCTCCCGTATAAAACCAGCCGTCTTTAAGAACCTTGGATGTAGCTTCTTCATTATTATAGTATCCAAGCATTACATTAGGACCTTTTGCTACTATCTCTCCGATACCCTCATCCGATGGACTGTCAATCCTAACCTCAATACTTGGAAGAGGCAGCCCGGCTGCTGCATCCTTGAAGCAAACATCCCTGTTTACCGTTACAATAGGTGAACACTCTGTCAAACCATATCCCTGGATAAAATGAATCCCAAAGTCACGGAATCCCTTAGCTATCAACGGATCTATGGCTGCAGCTCCGCTTACAAAAAGCCTTACATGTCCTCCAAGCATTTCATGGAGCTGTTTGAAAATCCTTTTGGTTAGATTTAGACCGAATGCTCCTCTTAGGAAATTGCTAACCTTAATTGCAATCTTCATTTTGGCAACTGTTCCCGGCTTTTTTGCAGCCTGATCCCATATGCGCTTATACATGCTTTCAAAAAGAAGTGGAACTGAAAGCATTAAAGTTGCTTTTGACTCTTTAAGATTCTTGGCTATATGCCGTAACCCCTCACAGTAAGCTACAGTTGCACCTTTATATACGGGTATGAGGAACCCGCAGGTACATTCATAGGTATGGTGAAGAGGAAGGAATGACAAAAATACATCATTATGATCAAAATAAACCATTTTAGCCGTGTCCATGATATTCGCGCATATATTCTTATGGGATAGCATAACTGCTTTTGAAAGGTCAGTCGTACCGGATGTAAATAACATGATACTCATACCCTCTGCATCAATGGCTGCTTCCATGAACTCTTTATCCCCTTCATCTATAAGCCTGCTTCCGGTATCCAGCAGGTTCTTTAATGAACGATACCTATTCTTATCTTCATTAGCATCCATGCCAATAAAATATTTAATTTGGGGAGTTGATTCAGAAATTTTGAGCATGGTATTTTCATGCTTACCTGGATATATTACTGCACTTGATTCCGATCTTTCCAGAAGGCTTTGGATTTCATTCTCCGGAAGCTCTTTGTCAATGGGAACCGCAATTCCTGCACCATTTACTACAGCAAGATATGATACCGCCCATTCATATCTGTTTTCTCCAATTACTGCTATTCTCTTTCCTTTAAGACCAAGGCTTACCAAGGCTGTCCCCAAACTGTCCACATCTTTCTTTAGCTTTGCATATGTAATCGGTACATACTCTCCGCCTTCTTTGTTTTTAACTAAAAAAGCCGTCTTATCAGCATACTTTTCGCAGCTTTGACTAAGCATTTCCCTGAGGTCTTTGATCTCTCTCACTTCATACAAAGACTTGTTTTCCATAATACAACCCCTTTCACAGCCTTGCCATCTGGATTTAATACCTGCTACTATATATATTAAATTAATTCTTAAATAAATTCAAATATTCTTTCAAAATTATAAATCCGTGATTAGAATCACTTACACTATATTTAAATAATAGTAATATTAAAATATAAACCGTTTAAATTGAAAGGAGGATATTAAATGATTAATAGAAAAATTGTTCATATAGATCAGGAAATGTCCAAAGCTTGATGACAATGAATTCTATGCAGAAAAGCTATCGGCCATATTTAAGAATAATAATATTAAATCCATTACTGTAGTAAGAATGCAGGTACCATGCTGTTCAGGAATTGTATCCGCTGCAAAAAAAGCAATACTGGAATCGCAGAAAATAGTACCTTACAGGGAAATAGTAATAGGAATAGACGGAGAAATATTAAACGGATAGAAAAACAGGAGAGAATACAGCCTCTCCTGTTTTATTTAGATGCCTTCTTTTCCAGATATTCAACAAACTCGGTTATCATCATGTATGCTGATGCATTATTAAATGTCGGCTGGGATTTTATCATCTTCGCGGTCTGCTGAGATATCAACCCCTCCTTTGCAGCAATCTCAAACGGTTCTTTATCAATTGGTACTTTTATGCCTGCCAGCCAAAGCAGCATTGAAGCTGCATCATTTCTATCTATATTGTCATTAGGCTTCTTGGTATAGGCTGTTTTCTTTATTCCCAAGCTTCTTCTCAGTGTTTCATTGATCAGGTTCTGAAAGCGCAAACCTGAAACAGGAGCATCTAAATTATAGTCATTATTATACCCGCCGGCAATTAGCCCCTTATAACGAAGAAATCTAATACCTTTTAGCGCCCAGTGTTCTTGAGCGGGGTATGGATAACTGACATCTTCCAGATACGCTCCTTGATCTTTAAGCATACTCTGCACAGACCCCAAAGCTTTATCATCCCTGGTCATCTGCCTGAAGCTTTGGCTGTTATTAATTGAATATTTACTTGCAGCTCCGGCAGCCTGACCTATAACCATACCTATGGGAATCACTCTGGCACTTCCATGCGCAAGAGAATCATAGCTGGCAGATCTCCCTACTACCAAGAGGTTTTCAACCTTTAACGGTACAATGGAACGGAAGGGAACACTATATACCATTGGTGTCCCAACAACATATCCCGTATTGTTTTTAGATGTAGATTGAATATCCGCCGGATAAGATCCCAAAGCTATTTTATCCTTAAAATTTGCATTTTCCAATACATCATTTATGCTTAAACGGTATTCTCCGTAAATATGTCTGCTTTCCCTTATATACAGTTCTTCCATGCTTCCTAGCAGCACAGCATTTTCAAACCCCGGTACGTTTTGTCTAATATGTTGTGTAATAGAAGGCAGCTCCGCTCTAGCCATTTCAATAGCTTTCTTTTTATATTCCTTATCCAAAGGATCAACTCCAAAAATGTGCATTGAATTAATCAGAACCTTGCTGTCTTTTTGCCTGCCAATATTTAACCCCCTCATTCTAATATTGGGGCTAGACGATTTATAGTTAGTCATTTCCCTAGAAAATCCCCATGCAGATACATTATTTGCTCCGGTACTTTTATGAGGGTCTGTGTTTAAACTGATTCTTAACTTTTTCCAATCAACATTATCTAACTCAAAAATTAACGTAGCAACCTGATGTTCACCCTTTATATTAACATCTTCCATACCCTTGGAGAAAGGTACTCCTGCCATAGCTGCAATATCTGCATCTTGGGTGGCATCAATTACCCTTTTAGCATAGACCGGTTTCCTTGAACCATTCTCAACTATCTCCACACCTATTATCGTGTCTCCATCCATCAAAGGCTTGATTTCGGACAAGTTCAGCTTAATAATTAAATTAGGCTCTTTGTTAACCATACTTCCAAAAATTTTCTCTGCTTTAATAATGTCAAATGAGTCTTTTTTGGTTCTTCGAAAGTTCAAGAAATTTATCCGGTTGTAAAACTCAAGAAAAATACCTCTGGTAACCAATTCATCTTCCGGGTTGTAATTCATATCAATTGAATTCAAACCTCCCACTGTCATAAGTCCTCCCAGTCTGCCCCTATTGTCAGCTAACAGCGTTACCAACCCGTTGCGCGCACTCGAGACAGCAGCAGCAATTCCTTCCGGATCGGTACCTACTACAATAACATCATATTGCTTGATTTTTGACTGGTCTATTTTCTTAGGGGTAAAAATAAATTTTAGTCCTAAGAAAATAATTGTTAAAATTATAATTACTGATACTATAAGAACTACCGGCTTTAATAGTTTTTTTCTATCTCCCATTCCTTCTCCCTTAGAGCTTATCCGCAAATAATTGTACTACTTATTGACTGCTGATTTTCCAAAATACGCAACACCCTTATTCACGGATAAGCTCTTAACCTTCTTGACATTAATTTTAGAAATAAATATGTATTATAATATCTCTTCATGCCTTTAAGTTCAAGTATCTTGATAAGGTGCCGAAAATTCATTTTATTATCTTAATATTTCTATCTATACTGACAAAATTTTTCCTTTAATATATAATAGCATTTGTAAAACTTGATTATACGAGGAGGATTGTTATGATATGAGTTTTTCTACCGTAGTGGGATATGATTTTAATGGAGGTGAAGTATGAAAAGAAGTAATATTACTCAAATACGGTCCTTGATTTTTATTGTTGCGGTTTTAGTTATTATTGCATTTATGGCTGTTATTGCTTTACTGATGACAGGACAAACCAATACCAATACAAGTTCGAAATATGATAACAATAAAGCCGGGAAAAGTAATAAAGCAGTTACCAACACGGAAATTGACCTGCCTCAAATAAAGGTTGAACCGGTAGAATTCAAATCTATTGAACAACTTAAGAAAAAAATTGCCTCAAAAATATATGAATTTAAATCTAAAGAAAATATTGACAACAAGGTTCGGCAGCTTATGAATCAACAAATCAGTGGAAACGCAAGTCAATATATAAGATTCTACATATCGGATAACTTTTATAAATACTACTTTAACAAAAAGAACCCCGATAACATCCTGGGAGAGTCTATTATTTTAGTGGTTTCAAAGTTGGGTCAGTATTCCGGAGATGAAAAATACATTTTCAAAAATACCAATGGGAATTTCGAAATAGTCAAGAAGTTAGACATAGATGGAGATACCGATAAAGTAGAAATTACTGACGACTATGTGGTTATCAATACCTATAATTACGACAAACAGCTCTCTGAAGGTAAATCTTATGTAATTATGAGCATTGATGATGACTATAAAGCAGTATGGTCAGGGGTAACCTATGCCAGAAAATCAGAACAAAGAAATCCATTAGGACAGTCCATGGATAAATATACATATGGAGATATAAAGATATACAACCAATTTGATACTAAAAATCAAAAAGATCAACTATTATTAAAGCAATTTACCTTCTCTGACTCAGATAGAAATGCTTTAACAAAATCATTTATAATGGATAAATCAAAATGCACTTTTGTAAGCCACTAAAGTATAAGAATTATTACTTGCATATATTACCAGGTACTACTATAATAAGTTTAGATTAAATTGATTGTTTCTTGCTTGATATTTTAATAAAAAAGTAATTTATTTTGGTTTTGTATATAATAATATCAATAAAAATTAATTGCAAATAAATCAGTTACTTTATTCTTAGTTTTATTAACAGGAGGCGAAATTGATGAGCAATGTTGTAGAAATAAGGTGGCATGGAAGAGGCGGTCAAGGTGCTAAGACAGCATCCTTACTTCTTGCTGATGCAGCCTTTAATACAGGTAAATACGTTCAAGGATTCCCTGAGTATGGACCTGAAAGAATGGGTGCACCAATTACAGCTTATAACAGGATAAGCGATGAAAGAATTTCAATTCACAGTAATATCTATGAACCAGACTATGTAGTAGTTGTGGATGATACCCTACTCACCTCAGTAGATGTTACCCTTGGTCTAAAAGAAGATGGAGGAATGATAATCAATACTGCAAAATCCCCTGAAGAAATAAAACCTTTGTTGAAGGGCTATAAAGGAAAAGTATGTACAATAGATGCCAGGACAATTTCAATGGAAGCCTTGGGTAAATATTTTCCGAATATGCCTATGCTTGCAGCTATAGTCAAGGTAAGCAAGATTGTGGATGAAGAAAGGTTCTTGAAGGATATGGAGGAATCCCTTCATCATAAGTTTGCTAAAAAGCCGGGGGTGATTGAAGGAAATCTTAAAGCTCTGAGTAGGGCTATGGAGGAGGTAAAAGGACTATGAGCAACTGCAACAATAAGAAAGTTATAACCAGGGATGTTACCTGGAAGGAAATAACCGAGGGCGGAAACATATGCACTCCCGGTAATGCAACCGACTTCCCTACGGGTGACTGGAGGTCCATGAGGCCCATATGGCTTGAGGAAAAGTGTAAACAATGCCTGTTATGCTATCCGGTTTGTCCTGACACATCAATACTTATAGATCCCAATACCGGAAAAAGGGTAGACTTCGACTATGATCACTGCAAGGGCTGCGGTGTATGTTACAAGGTTTGTCCGTTTAAAGCAATAGACTTTGTAGAGGAGGGAAAATAGTTTATGGCTATTAGAGATAGATTAAGCGGAAATGAAGCAGTGGCTACCGCTATGAAGCAAATTAATCCTGACGTTGTTGCAGCTTTCCCCATTACTCCTTCAACCGAAATTCCGCAATATTTCTCAACATTTGTTGCAAATGGTTCTGTTGATACGGAATTTGTAGCGGTTGAAAGTGAGCACAGCGCTATGAGCGCCTGCGTAGGCGCTTCGTCTGCAGGAGCCAGAGCCATGACGGCTACTTCAGCAAATGGCTTGGCTCTGATGTGGGAGGTGCTCTATATTGCAGCTTCATTAAAACTCCCAATTATAATGGCATGTGTGAATAGAACCCTATCCGGACCCTTAAATATACATAACGATCACAGCGATTCAATGGGTGCCAGGGACTCCGGCTGGATACAGCTTTACTGCGAAGATAACCAGGAAGCCTATGATAATATGATTATGGCTGTGAGAATAGCTGAACACCTCGATGTAAAGCTTCCCGTAATGGTCTGCCTGGACGGGTTTATTACCAGTCACTCTCTTGAGAACATTGAATTACTTGAGGATGACATTGTAAAAAAATTTGTTGGCGAATACAAACCTGACAGTTACCTCCTTGACAGTGAAAGCCCCATATCGGTCGGGCCTTTGGATTTACAAGATTACTGTTTTGAGCATAAAAGGCAGCAGTCACAATGCATGATGAATGCCATGAAGGTTATCCATGATGTTTCTGAGGAATTCGCAAAGGTATCAGGCAGGAAGTATGGCTTTCTTGAAACCTATAAGATGGATGATGCCGAAATAGCAGTAGTAGTTCTTAACTCTACCGCGGGAACAGCTAAGTTTGTAGTAAACCAGTTCAGGGAAAAGGGTATTAAGGCTGGGCTGGTTAAACCACGGGTTTTCAGGCCATTCCCCGTTGATGAGATATCAAGTGTACTCAAGAATTGCAAAGCTGTGGCCGTCATGGATAAAGCAGACAGCTTCAACGCTGCCGGAGGCCCGCTGTTCACTGAAATTACCAGTGCACTGCTGGTAAAAGGTGTGTATAATGTAAAGATGGTCAATTACATCTACGGTCTTGGCGGAAGAGATGTAAAAACTGATGATATAGAAAAGGTGTACAACGACCTGTTAAAAACAGTTGACCAGGGTAAAGTTGAGTCAGTTTACAACTACCTTGGTGTTAGAGAATAATTGGCTAATGGCTGTTAGTTATTGGCAAAAATCTTGTAACTATTGAAATGTAAGGAGGTATAAAATGGCATACAATTTAAAGGAAGCAGCAATAAAACCTGAAAGATTTACGGGTGGTCATAGAATGTGTGCAGGGTGCGGAGCACCTGTAGTAGTAAGGGGTGTTCTTAGGGCTTTAAAACCCGAAGACCATGCAGTTATAGGTGGAGCTACAGGCTGTCTTGAAGTATCTACCTTTCTTTACCCATTTACTTCCTGGAAGGATTCCTTTATCCATAGTGCTTTTGAAAATGCAGGTGCAACAGTCTCCGGGGCAGAAGCAGCCTACACTGCATTAAAGAGGAAAGGAAAAATTCCTGAAGGCAAAGAAGTTAAGTTTATAGCTTTCGGCGGAGATGGAGGAACTTATGACATAGGCCTTCAGTCGCTGTCAGGCGCAATGGAAAGAGGACACGATATGGTTTATGTGTGCTATGACAATGAAGCATACATGAATACCGGTATCCAGCGTTCTTCAGCCACTCCAAAGTATACAGATACTACAACTTCTCCGGCCGGAGAAAAGATACCCGGAAAGCAGCAGTACAGGAAAGACCTCACAATGGTAATGGCTAACCACCATCTACCATATGTTGCTCAGACTGCACCTTTAGGCAATTTTAAGGACCTGACCGAGAAAGCTGAAAAAGCGATATACACAAAGGGACCTGCATTCCTGAACGTACTTGCTCCATGTCCAAGAGGATGGGGCTATGATACACCTAATCTAATGGATATTATAAGGCTGGCGGTTGAAACATGCTTCTGGCCTCTATATGAAGTAGAAAACGGCAAATACAAGATAACCTACAAGCCGAAGAATAAACTGCCTGTTGAAGAGTTTCTAAAGCCTCAGGCAAGGTTCAAGCATATGCTTAAGCCAGGCAATGAGTGGATGATAGAGGATGTCCAGGCTGAGGTTGATAATAGGTGGAATGAACTGTTGAAGCTTGAAGGAGAAAATTGCCAGTAAAATCTTATCTAAAAGGGGAACTATACGGTTCCCCTTTTAAAAACCCCTATCATTTTTACCGAAACCTGATTATAATATTTGAAGAGAACAATAAGGCAGCGTGATATAAATGGAAATGTATTATTATATACCTAATAATGAAAAAGAAAATGCATTAACTTGTGGAATTAAGCTCTCGGTTAAAGCCGATAAGAAGGTGCTTATCAATGGTTATACTACCCCATGTATATCAGCCTTGTTAACCCCGAAAGATGATATGCCAAAGTACAAATCCGATCAGTTCTCATGCTTGAAAATTGACCTTAAGCCCCGGTACTGTTATATTGCCGATAAATCCCTTCACGGCATCAAAGAAACAGAGGATTTATACCTGCGCTCAATCATACCGCTATCAGAGTATGTATTTGGTACCTACCGTAATCCTGAATGCCTTGTGATATGCACAATACTTCCCGAAAATATTAACCCGGAAAATAAAGTTATGGGCTCGCCTATTCTTTACAACAGCTCTGAGGAGATGTATTTAATCAATCTGATTCAACAATTGAGAGAGAATCATAAGAACTTTGATGAAACTATATTAAATCTATTTTTTGATAAATTAGCAGGTAACGGTCAGCTTAAAAAACTGCAGAATGGAGACCTGATGATTTTTACAGGCCCATACGGGGAAGTATATACTGTAAAGACAGGAAAAATAGGAGGACAGGATGAACTATATAAGCACAAGAGGCTACAAAACTAAAGCATCTCCTTCAGAAGCAATTAGAGCAGGCATAGCCCCTGATGGCGGCCTTTATGTTCCTGAATCCATACCTGTCCTAAGTAATGATGAATTACTTGGATTATATAACAAAAAATATCAACAGATAGCCCAATACATTCTTGAAAAGTATCTTACAGATTTTGATGAAAAGGAATTGACACATTGTGTTTCCAAGGCATACAACTTCCATACCTTTTTTACACCTTTAATTTGTCCGCTGAGACCTTTAACAGATACAATGCTGCTTCTTGAGCTATGGCATGGCCCCACATGTGCATTCAAAGATCTGGCGCTGCAGCTTCTCCCCCATATGCTGACTGCAGCAGTAAAAAAATTGGATGACCCAAGCACACTGGTAATTCTTGTAGCTACCTCGGGCGATACGGGAAAAGCTGCCCTGGAAGGCTTCAAGAACGTTCCCGGAACAAAAATTATTGTATTTTACCCTCAAGATGGCGTAAGTGAAATCCAAAAGCTGCAAATGGTAACACAAGAGGGTAACAATGTTCATGTTATTGGTGTCAACGGGAATTTTGATCATGCACAGACAGGTGTAAAGGAAATATTTAACGACAAAGCTATCGGCAAACAACTAAACCAGCAAGGCTATAAACTTACTTCTGCCAATTCAATAAACTGGGGAAGATTGCTTCCTCAGATAGTATACTATTTTTCCTCATATATCAATTTGCTTAAATCCTCTCATATAAAGTTCGGTGATAAAATAAACATATGTGTTCCTACCGGAAACTTCGGTAATATTATGGCTGCCTACTATGCAAAAAGAATGGGTCTGCCTATAAATAAGCTGATTATAGCAACAAATCAGAATAATGTATTAGTTAGATTCCTAAGAACAGGGATATACGATATAAACCGTGAAATTAAAACTACTATCTCCCCTTCAATGGATATTCTAATATCAAGCAACTTTGAAAGATTGCTGTTCGAGCTATCAGACCACAATTCAGAAGAAGTATCCGGATTTATGGACCAATTAAAGCATTCCGGCTCATATAAGGTCAGTAATACATTACTAAAAAAAATAAAAAGTGAATTCGTTGCTGATTTTACCAGCGAAAGAAACACGCTCAGAATGATAAAGGATACCTATAACAAATATAAATATGTTATTGACCCACATACTGCTGTAGGACTTCACGTGTATCAGAAGTATGCAAGGAGGTCCAAAGATTTATCAAAAACCGTCATAGCCAGTACAGCCAGTCCGTATAAATTTAACCAGAGTGTAATGAAGGCGCTTGTTGGACCCAACTCCACAGCGGAAAAAAGTGAATTTGAATTACTAAACCTACTGTCAGTCACAACAAAAACCCTAATTCCAAATCAGCTTAAAGACCTGAATAAAAAACCGGTTTTACATGATTCAACATGTAAAAAAGATGAAATGAAAAAGTTTGTGAAGAACATTCTAAAAGTAGAATAAAATCTTTTGTATGTCATGGGGATGTTGAAGCCAGTCCATCAGCATATTTCCGAACAGTTGATCCTATTTTACCTGTAGTAACAATAGCTAGGGTTTGCTTAACGGATGTAAAACCTGCATAAATACTGGAATTAAGAGCTATATTATGGTAAAATAATGCATGGAAAACAGTAGTTTTCACTAAAAAACCTTGCACATAGGAGACTGAATCCATGTACAAATATACTGCAAAGCA
>DHFP01000014.1:5167-7767 GCA_002402315.1 Clostridiales bacterium UBA4821 | reverse complement strand
TAAATGCCTGATTCTGTGTCGAAGCAGAAACCTTCTTGTGGACGGCCAAATGCGTCAAGAACTCCCGGATATCTTCAGCGCCCGGTGTTTCTCGAAGAAACCCGCCTTTCATAGTGCCGGCGTAATCGAAAAAGCGCCTTGTCCAATTCATATAAGTCCTTTCCGTACTAAAAGAGTAGTGTTTCACACGGATGGCCTTCCGGATGTTTACCATGACCAAATCCTTGTTGAAAGGGGCGAACGGCGTTTTTGCGTCGTCGTCATCAACCCCGGCCGTTTTTCCACCGTGAAAATGATCGCTGTAGAGCTGAATGGCCTCTTTGGCTTGCTGTATCTGCCGGTTGGCAATGTTTTCCCGTGATTGTAGATCCTCAAGAAATAGCCGGAGCGCCTCTGCCGCATCAGCATTCTTCAATCGTTTCGAGAACGTGAGATATCGGTTGGCCCAATAGGCGTAGAAGGTTACGCTTTTTTCCGGCACGAGCTTTCGTGAAAGCAGATATTGCTGAAAATCGGGAAGGGTTTGTGAAGGTAACATTTTCTCTCTCATATAAGTTCCTGCCTGCGATATATGGATTCTGCATAATATGATATTATGGACCAATTAGGGCAGTCAAGAAGATTTTTCTTCAAAAATTAGTTGTTTCTTTGATTAAAATATAGTATCATTACCATAAATTGAGGGAATGAATTAATCCAGTATAATAATCGTTAGGCCTATTAGAAAAAGAGTCCAACAATTTTACGTGAGAAAATCGTTTTAAGATGATTATTTTAGACAATGATAAATGCAATGGTTGTGGATTATGTGTGCAAATCTGTCATGAATATTGCATAACAATTGATAATGGAATAATACAAATAGATTACAGATTTTGTACCACTTGTACACAGTGTATTGCAATTTGTCCGCGTCAGGCGCTATCCTGGGATCTGGCTTATACCCGATAGGTTCATCGAAACCCCGGTCTATAAATACGCATAATGAATGCCCAACCTGTCACTCCACTTGACCAGAAGGGCTGAGCGGCTTTGGCTGTCGCAACCAATTCTTCATGTTCAATCTACCGGTATTTTTGATTACCGTCAAACCGCCCTTCCGGCAAGTGAGTTCGTCGTTAGATTCATAAAGGAATAGAATGAGGAATATTGTTGGCTATTTGCAGAATGAGAACTCAGAAAAGCTTATTATTAAAACGATTTTAGAAAACTTATTATATTATCAAGGCATAAATACTAATCAAAAAGTTGAGGACTTTAGCGGAACTTTATATAACTATTTCGTTCATGAATGTGTCATGAACAATCAGTATATTTGCTTAAGTACGCATGAATACAATGGTGTTCTTAATTTATATAAAGAATTGATATACAACTTAAGGGCTTTGAGTATTGATGATATATTATATGAAGATGTAAAAACTATTGTAAAGAATCACCGTAAGAAGCTTATAGAAATTATTTCTAGTAAAGATGACGAGAGTGATAAGAAAATTATTATTCCTTGTTCAGAGTATAGTGCAGATTTACAAATGAAGATTCTTCGAATAGATACAAATAGCATTACAGATCCAATAATTGATATTGGTTGTGGAAAAGATGCAAAGCTCGTAAAGCTATTAGAAAAATTACATAAGAATGTATATGGTATAGATCAATATTATAATAAGCAAGCAAATATTTTATTTGATAATTGGTTTGATTTCTATTTTGCACCTCATACATGGGGAACAGTTATTTCACATATGGCATTTACGAATCATTTCAGGAGAAGTATTACATTTAAGACTGATGAGTTTGATAAATATATAAGCAAGTATAGAGAAATATTAGCTTCACTAAAGATCAATGGAGAATTTGTTTATTGTCCTAGAATTCCTGAGATAGAAGAGACTTTAATTACATCTGGATATGAGATTACCTGTTATAGTAATATTGATGGTAATAGTATGATGGATACTGTTCATGTGAGAAAAGTTAGAATCTAACAACTGCTTCAACCTTATAAACCCTGTTGGCGCGATTCTTGCTGGTCAACGTAAAGTAAAACGGCGTTCTAGAGTGTGGCAAGAATCGCGCCAACGCCTCGCTTCGCTCGGCCGGGTTAAAAGGTTAAGCCAATGTTAGCCGGACACAAAATAAACCTTGACATTCGGTCTTAATTTAGTATCATAAAAAGATCGGAGGTGATATGAAATGAATATTTCAACGGATATAAAGCCAGTTACTTACCTTAAGGCAAAAGCGGCCGATTTGCTTAAGCAAATCAACGAAACCCACCGCCCTGTCATCATAACACAAAATGGGGAACCGAGAGCGGTGCTTCAAGATCCTAAAAGCTATGAAAACATGCGTAACGCAATTGGCATGCTAAAGCTTATCTCGCAGGGTGAAGGGGATATAAGGAACGGGAGGGTAAAATCTCAGGAGAATGTTTTCAAAGATATTGAAATCTCGCTGAAAGAGAAGCTTAAATGAGCCTAAAGTATGACATTATTTGGGCTGGTGTTGCGGAAAATGATTTAAAAGTGATTATTGAATATATTGCAACAGACAGTTCCGCCAATGCATTAAAAACATTAAAAAAGATAAAACAAAAA
>DHFP01000014.1:0-5089 GCA_002402315.1 Clostridiales bacterium UBA4821 | reverse complement strand
GATGCAAGGCAGAATGTTGAAGATATCCTACTGAAAAGATTGATTTATCATAAGTAATTTAACTGCTAACCAGTCATTGAAGCCGACCGGGAATCTCCTCCGTGGAAAAAAGTCAGGCAGGTGGCCCGGCGGCTTAATTCCACGTTAGGCAAAGAAAATCAAAGGCGTACAGAGCACTACCAACGAGCGTAAAGTGAGGATGATGATGAATAAGTGGCAATTTGATGAGTTTAAGCATCGTGGTGTTGATTACTCAAAGGCCAAACAGGCTGAAATATATGACGAGGAACATCAGAAATTCCGCGATTATGAACAAGAGTTCAGGGGAATGATGGATTTCCTTGGACTCCACAATACGGAGAATATGACAATTGTAGACTTGGGCTGTGGTACGGGCGCCACATCAATCTTTGCGGCAGACTTGTTTAAAACTGTTTACGCTGTTGATGTCTCAGAGGTAATGATTGAGAAAGCAAAGAGAAAACTCGATAAAAATGTTCATAATCTCAAATTTGTGAATGCAGGTTTCCTCAGCTATGAACAAGAGGGTGAGCCAGTTGACCTGGTTGTTACAAAGACTGCACTTCACCACTTGCCTGATTTCTGGAAACAGATTGCGCTATTGCGAATTAACAGAATGGTAAAGATGGGAGGTCTGCTATATATCCATGACATAGTGTTTCAGTTTGATCCTCAAGAATATGTCAGCAAGATTAATTCATGGATTTCCAGGTTTGAAGAAGTCGCGGGAGAGGAATTCAGACTGGAGGTCGAAATACATATCAGGGATGAGTACAGCACGTTTGGCTGGATAATGAATGGAATGTTAGAAAAGGCCGGATTTGCTGTAGAAAAATGCAGGCCTTACGATGACTTTATGACTGAATATGCCTGTCGTAAAGTTATTGAAATGAATTGTAAAGAGACCGCATAACCAGGCGTTGGAGCCGACCTCATGCCTCGGCGGCTCAACTCTACGTTAGGCTGAAGCTGCGCGCGCTAATTTTCAAAGACTTTAATTGGAGGACCTTATGAATACTGAATTATCATCTACTGTCTTTAATGGTGAAACAAAACAATTGATGCGTGCTGGTTTTATATTTTCTATTTCAATGGCAATTATAACAATTATTACATTTGCTTTTGCTATGATTGCAATTCCAATTTCCGGTGCAAATGCACCTGATGGTGGTATTCAATATCCATATTTAGATACATTACAACAATTTCCTAGAGATTATATTTGGCAATTTTCAGCATTGTTTCTAATTATCAATTATTTAGTGCAGTATTCAATAATTCATTCATCAGTAAGAGAAAATAAAAAAATATTTACTCAGATAGGACTCATATTTGCAATAATGTCAGGACTTACATTGTTAATAACCTATTTTACCCAAGTTACTATTGTTCCAATTAGTCTGCAAAGTAATGAGACGCAAGGTATTGCATTGATTACACAATACAATCCACATGGACTTTTTATTGCACTTGAAGAACTTGGATACATATTGATGATCCTATCATTCATAGCTTTAATACCAGTTTTTAATATTAAAGAAAAATATTGTAAACCAATAAATATTGTATATGGAATAGCAGTTGTACTAGTAATTATTGCGCTGTCTTTGATTTCTTTTCAGTATGGTATTGATAGAAAGGATAGATTTGAAGTGATAATAATTTCCATATCATGGCTCGTTTTAATAGTTAATAGTATACTTCTTAGTCGATTATTTTCTAAATATATAAAGGAATAACGTATAAGCCCAACATTTGCTTCAACCTGACTCGGCTATGTCACGGTTATGTGCTGTCGCTACGCTTGGCACAAACCGCGCCATTTACGACTCGCACGTTAAGCCAATGTTGGGCATAGACATAGGTCAAATTGACTACGCTTGGATAAAGGAGTATCATTTTTTAGTGACGATAATAGAAGAAATACAAATTAAAATCCAACAGCGGCAGTTCGAGTTTTCTAAACATGCTGTCGATCAGAGCATTATTCGCGACATCAGTGTGGCTGAAGTCGAGCAGGCCATATTGAACCCAAGTGAGATAATTGAAGATTACCCAGATGATAAATATGGTCCAAGTTGCATGATTCTCGGATTCACAGACTCGGAACGGCCGTTGTACATTTAGTGCAGTTATCCCAGTCGGCAACTTATCAAGATCATCACTTTGTATCAACCAGATCCTGAGTTGTGGATTGGTTACAGAATCAGGAGGACCAATTTAGGAGGTGATAAGCCATGAAAGAAACGATGATTGAAACCGAGGTGACATACACACTGGAGCACGGCGGGATGTTCTACATCATTGAGCATGTGCCTGCACGAGTATGCAAGGAGAGCGGGGAGCAATTTTTTGCACCTAAAACAGTGGAACACATCCAAGAGATTATAAAGAGCAGGAAAAAACCCGATAGGTTCATCGAAACCCCGGTCTATAAATACGCATAATGAATGCCCAACCTGTCACTCCACTTGACCGGAAGGGCTGAGCGGCTTTGGCTGTCGCAACCAATTCTTCATGTTCAATCTACCGATATTTTTGATTACTGTCAAATCGCCCTTCCGGCAGGTGATTTCGTCGTTATAAATATAGGCATAGGAGAAAAGTGAGTATTTCAGATAAATTTTCGAGCTTTTGTTCTGCTCTAAAGATGACCGATAGTGTGGTTTCAAATGTTTCCAGTAGAGCAAAACAGATTACCAAAAGGGTGAATAGCGATTTCCGTTGCAAATTATAACACGATTCCTGGTTCAACAACATTCACTTATAAAGCCGATTTTATCCATGATTTGACTTCAGGTAATACAGGAGGGCCATTATTCTAAAATGTTGGTCAAAATTTCCGCGTCAGCCTTGCTCGGCTGCTCTACACGGATTTATTTACACTCCTTAATCGAGTATGGTGTCACTCGATTTTCCCGGCATAAAAGAAGCCTACCGGAACTCCCCCAGATTTTTTTCTTCATTAATATCAATTACGAGGTGGTATTGTCATCGTAAAAATCACGTAATGTCTCCTATCGAATCCATTGTCACTACTGAGGTGTAAGTTTTAGTGCGGTTTCTACCAGCTTTTTTCGCAGCTAGTAACGCATCATCGGCATGGCCGAGTAATTCTTCTTTTGTCTTCGCCTCCGTTGGATACGCCACAACACCAAAACTTATCGTGACCGGCATTATTTCTTTTCCTGGAATTAGAAAACTCTCCGCTTCGACAACTTTCCTAATTTTTTCCGCAACTATTTCTGCGCCAATTGCGTCAGTATTCGGCATAACGATAACAAACTCTTCTCCACCAAACCGAGCAACTAAATCTGCTATCCGGACATTTGCCTTGATTAGATGAGCTACTTTACTGAGTAAATTATTTCCTGCTAAGTGACCATAAGTATCATTAAGCTTTTTGAAATGGTCAATATCGCCCATGATAAGTGCTAATGGGCGGTTGTATCGGCTGGCGACTTGAAGTTCAAAATCAAGAATTAAATCCAACTGACGCAGGTTCGCTAGTTGGGTCAGGTAGTCGGTTAAGGATAATTGATAGGACAAATTCCGCTGAACTATCAGTAATCGAGTCCATCGATAGTATAATACAGCCGAAAGAGTAACGAGAGTTAAAAAGATTAACAAGATTATCGATGAATATATTGTAATTAAAGTAAGCCGCCGTTGGACATCTTCTTGTGTCATATCCACTCCGAGAACAGCAATCGGCTGTCGGTTAGAATCATAAATCGGTGCATAACCGGAAAGCCAAATACCCCATTCATCTTCGTTAAATTCTTTATCAGCAATCGGTCTGGAATATGCTTTTAGTATTCCCGGTATTTTGGAAATATCATATTTATCACCGATATGCGAAACCTCAGCCGGGTTATACTCCGCATCAACAATAAACTGCCAGATATTCGGTTCGTCGGTACGGGTCATGGTATAAATGAACCGAATATTCGGATTCGCAATTTGAATCCGATGCATAACTTCTTTCAATTCTTTATATTCCGGGGTATTTTCATCTTCACGGGATTTTAGTTTCGCATGTTTTATTGGGTCGATTTGCAGCGCAGCAGTGCTCGCTATACTAATAAGCTGATGTCGTATTTCATTCATCAGAGATTCACGTGCAACATAATAAATAAGCCCCACTGCGAAGGTGCATATCAGGAGAACAGCAAATGCTCCCACTATAAGTATAGCGGTGTTCGTCCTATACGGTTTAAATTCTACCTGCTGATCCTCATCAACTCTTGGCCGGAGTTCTTCTTGATTATTACTTTTCTTTGGATTTTGTTCTTTATCTTGAGAGTATCGAATTCTCATCATTTCCTTATATGGTTATCCAGTTAACACGAAAATAGCTTGCCATCTATTTTCATTACTGGTTGTGCCTTACAGGCATGGGTGGTTAGCTCAGAATGCGTCACTGGCTTGGCAGATACGCAAGTCTTGGAAAGTACCAGCGATAAAAGCTTTGGCATTGAGACAATGATTGTATGGACCCACTTGAAAGTATCCAACCCTTGCTCCTTGTTTTTATTGATAATAATAAGCGTCATCCATTTTTATCAAGCCGGCAAGTTTATATTGACTATCTCTATCTACCATGGCTTTACGAATTTTGTGGGAAATTGCCCAAGCCGTTTGGTAGCTTACACCAAGTGTTTTCTTAAGCAAAAGAGAAGAACTGCCCCGCTTATCATGGGCGATTAAATAGATCGCCCAAAACCACGCGACTAAAGATGTTCTTGTTTTGTGCATAACGGTACCGGCGGTAACGGATACCTGATAACTGCAAGCGGTGCACTCGTATAAGTGCCTGGTTTTAATGAGGTAAGGCGTTTTATTTCCGCATTTCGGACAGCAAAAACCCTCCGGCCATCTGAGGTTAAAAAAGTGTTCCCCGTACGCTTCTTCGTTTCGAAATCGGGATTGAAATTCTAGTAGGCTGATTGGTTCTTGTTTAGCCAATATTCTTTCTCCCATTTTTACCGTATTTTTTTTATTATACTACGTTTTAAAGAGGAAGGGAAGATTTTCTGAGCTAAAGCTTTTTGCTTTGTAAACTTTT